>CAMWLW010000017.1 GCA_947175245.1 uncultured Bacteroidales bacterium | reverse complement strand
CAACCTATTTTTTCCGTTTAGACTTGCATAAATCATAAGAATATGCACGATGCACGATGCACGATTGCATAGTGGCTGCGGACGCGATGAATCGCGTCCCTACTGAATGTCAGCGAGTTAGCTTATTTGAATTTCCCAACTTTTTAATTATCTTTGCAATCAGGTAATTATAAAAATCAAAGTACTTAATACATAACAGTTCTGAAAAATGAAACAGTCATTTCCATATATACCGCCGGCAGCAGAATCGCAGCTCGTCTATACCGATGGCGAGCTTATGGACGAAGCCGTGGAATATTTTGAAAACCACGAATACGTAAAATCACTGCAATCGTTGATTGACGCGCTCGACTGCGATTTCAGCGAGCGCTACGGAAACAGCGATGGCACTTCGTTCTCAATTCCTCACGGCTCGATTGTCGTAAACATTGACATAAAACCAACGGAGCTTCACATATCGGCCGACTTCCTTCGTCTGCCCGATAAGGGGCGCGTTGCAATGCTGCGACAGGTTGCCGAGATGAACATCGACAACCTCATGTTAGCACGGTTTGTGAAGAACGGCGATTTCCTCAAAATGGAATACAAGTGCCCTATCACTGATACCCATCCTCACAAAATACACGCTGTAATCCACAATATCTGCGCCATAGGCGATAAGTATGACGACGAGCTATGTACACGTTTCAATGCCACCCGCTGCTACACTCCCAGGGTGACTCCCTACACTGATGAACAGGTTGATAAGGTGTACAACGCGCTCCAGACAATAGGCAGCCTTGCCCTCAATGCCGCCGCCGACTATTGTGCGCAGCGACGCTATGTATATGCCTGGACTATTATATGCGGCGCTATATATCAATTCAGTTTCTTCGCCAACCCACAAGGCCAGCTTATCAATGAGATAGAAAAGGTAACCGACGCAATGAGCGATGAGCGTCCGATCGAGGAACTTGTCTCGCGCGGCACTAACTTCCTTAACAAATTAATGGCGATGCCTAAGGAGGTGCTTGCCAAAGATCTATATACCGTAGAGAAGATGGTGTCGGTAAATCCTCACGCTTCACTTCAAAGCGTGCAGGAAGATTTTGAGGATCTGCACGAAGGTACGACGGCGGCGATGCAGGAGCGGGATTATGACCAGGTGGCGGTGCGCATTTACTATGCGTTCTACAGGCTGTTGGTTGAAAACAATATAGCACTGCTGCTGGAATTACATATCCTGACGGCTATACAAAAGAGTGCCGACCGTCCTGTTAAAGAAGCTGCCGAAATTCTGCATGAAGCTCTCAATAAGTTAATGGATGGTGATATAGAACCGCCGACCGATGATAATGACGACGAGGACACAGACGAAGAGGACGAGGAAGCCTTGGCCGAAGCTCATGCCAATGTGATGGCCGCCCACCAGAAAATGTCGGAGGCAATGAGTGGTGAAGAAATAGTGGCCATGCAGCAGAAGATGAACGAAGCCCTCATGGCAGGTGACACGGCCGAGTATATGCGTCTGGCTACCGAACTCCAGATGTATATGTTAAAAGCGATGGGCTCCTGAACCACCATGTAAGGTCACCCCTACCGGTCTACAAATTATTTTTCATCATATAATACCATTGATTGTTATGAATCAGGAAATAAATAAACTCATATATAAAGTGACCCATGCCGACGGTTCGGGCAGCTGTTTTTATCTGAAACCGTATAACATCTTCGTCTCCAACTATCATGTTGTGGCCGGTTACCGCACCGTAGCAATACATGATAACGACCGTAACCCGTATGAGGCCCGAGTGGTAGTGGTCAATCCCGATCTTGACCTGGCTCTTCTTGCTGTCGATGCCGATTTCAGCCATCTTCCCGACTTTCCGATAGCCGCGGACGAAGATCCTGCTATCGGATCAAAAGTACGTGTTGCCGGCTACCCATTCGGGATGCCTTTTACAATTACCGAAGGTACTTTGTCATCACCGCGCCAGCTGATGGGAGGCAAGTATTATATCCAGGTCGATGCGCCGGTTAATCCGGGCAACTCGGGAGGCCCTATCGTCAATGACAAGGGCGAGGTAATAGGTGTAACGGTTAGCAAATTCGCGGCCTCGTCGGCCGACAATATGGGCTTCGGCATACGTGCCGAAGCTCTCAAGCAGTTGCTTGATGCGATAGGAGACCTTGACCGCAGCGAGTTTCATGTGCAGTGTGAGAGTTGTGACGAACTCATAAGCGGAGACGAGGAATATTGCCCCTCATGCGGCGCCCATATTGACGAAAGCGTACTGGCTACACATGAGATGTCGCCGCTGGGGCTGTTCTGCGAGAGCGCGATAGAACGTATGGGTATTAATCCTGTACTGGCCCGCAGCGGACACAATGCGTGGGTGTTTCACCGCGGCAGCTCCGAGATACGTCTGTTTGTCTATGACCGCCATTATCTCTTCGCGGTGTCTCCCATCAATCTTTTGCCGAAGAAAAATGTCGAAAGGGTTCTTGACTTCATGCTCGACACTGACTTCTATCCATACAAGATGGGCGTGAGCGGACGTCAGATATACCTGTGCTACCGTGTTCATCTTGCCGACCTCACCGAGGAGTCAAGCGAACGTATCATGAACAACATAGTAGGGTTGGCCGAGAAAGCCGATGAGCTTGACAACAAACTCGTCGAGGAATACGGCTGCGAGTTCTCGCTATATTCAAAAACCGAATAAACAGTGCCGCGGGGCCTATTAGACTAATTAGACTAATAAGGCGGCGGGGATGGACGGGAGGTGAGAAAAAAGTTTGAAGGTGCGTTCCTTCACAGGGACACACCTTCCTCATAACCAAAATTCAAGTATATTATCGTCTAACAAAGTTGCTGAGAGCAATTATGCCGCCACCCTTTCCATCGGATGACAATGCAAAGTTAATACATTGATCGATAGATTGGTGTTAAAATCTATTGAATAACAATCGTTAAAATCCAAGGGCTGTGAGGGCGCTGTCGAGGCTGTCGATGTAGATGACGCGGTCGTCGCGTTTGAGCCACGTGAGCTGTTTTTTGGCATACACGCGTGTGTTTTTGCCGATGCGCGCTATCGCTGTCGCGCGATCCATCTTGCCTTCAAACATGGCGAATATCTCTTTGTAACCCACGGTGTTGAGCGAGTTAAGTGCTCTATAGGGATACACGCGGCGCGCCTCATTTTCGAGACAGGCTTCTATCATGGCGTCGACACGTCGGTTTATGCGGTCAAAGAGCACGGCGCGGGGTGGATTCAAGGCGAGTTTGACGATATTGAAGGGTCGCTCGGCGCGCTCGCCGGTGAGCAACGATGAGTATGGCACGCCGGCCTCCATCGATATCTCGAGGGCGTGAATGAGGCGTTTGTGATTGTTGAGGTCGGGCGCGGTGGCCAGGTAGTGAGGGTCACAGTCGGCCAGCCTGGCTTTCAGGGCTTCAATACCGCCCTGTTCATAGACCTGAAGAGCGGCGGCGCGGTTGGCGTCGGAGACTGTGGGGAGGCGGTCGATGCCGTCACACACGGCATCGATGTACATCATGGAGCCGCCACACAGGATGGCATAGTCGCTGTGCTCCCACAGGACGGGGAGCAGGGCGAGGACATCAGCTTCAAAACGGGCGGCGCTGTAATAATCGGTCAATGACAGGTTGCCCACAAGGTGATGCCTGACGCGGGCGAGCTGGGCCGGCGTGGGGGCGGCGGTGCCTACAGGCAGCTCGCGATACATCTGACGCGAATCGGCCGAGATGATTTCGCAACCCAGCTTCAACGCCAGTTCTATGGCAAGGTCGGTCTTTCCCGAGCCTGTAGGGCCCGTGACCACCACCAATGTTTTCGGATGAGTCATTTGGGCAGAGCCACCAGGCGTGCAATCTCGACAACCACCTGCATAGCCTTCTCCATCGACGGGATGGGCAGGAACTCGTAGCGGCCGTGGAAGTTGAGACCGCCGGCAAAGATGTTGGGACAGGGCAGACCCTTGAACGAGAGCTGTGCGCCGTCTGTTCCGCCGCGTATGGGAACGACAACGGGGGTGACGCCGGCACAGCGCATGGCCTCCTCGGCGATGTCGATGACGTGCATGACGGGCTCGATTTTCTCGCGCATGTTGTAGTACTGATCCTTGATCTCGATCGAGGCACAGTCGGGGAACTCGTTGTTGATCTTGCGGGTGAGGTGCTCAAGCTCTTTCTTGCGGCGCTCGAAGCGGTCGCGGTCGTGGTCGCGCACAATGTAGGTGAGCACGGTCTCCTCGACCGAGCCTGTGACCGAAACGAGATGATAGAAGCCCTCGTAGCCCTCGGTGTGCTCGGGTGTCTCCCAGCGCGGAAGCATGATGATGAACTGGTTGGCGATGCGCATCGAGTTGATCATCTTGTGCTTGGCATAGCCCGGGTGAACGTTGCGACCCTTGAATGTGACCTTGACGACGGCGGCATTGAAGTTCTCGTACTCGAGTTCGCCGATCTCGCCGCCGTCCATGGTGTAGGCCCAGTCGGCGCCAAAGAGGTCGACGTCAAACTTGTGTGCGCCGAGACCTATCTCCTCGTCGGGGTTGAAGCCGACACGAATCTTGCCGTGCTTAATCTCAGGATGGTCGATAAGATACTCGACGGCCGAGATAATCTCGGCAACACCGGCCTTGTCGTCGGCACCGAGCAGTGTCGTGCCGTCGGTGACAATCAGGTTCTGCCCGGTGTAGTGCAGCAACTCGGGGAACTCGGCGGGCGAGAGGACTATCTGCTTGTCGGCGTTGAGGGTGATGTCGCCGCCGTCATAGTCGCGCACGATGCGGGGCTTGACGTTGCGTCCCGACATGTCGGGCGACGTGTCGAGGTGGGCGATGAAGCCAACGGTGGGGACGTCGTGGTCAACGTTTGAGGGCAATGTGGCCATGAGGTAGCCGTTGTCGTCGAGGGTAATCTCTTCGAGGCCGAGCGAACGCAGTTCTTTCTCGAGGAAGCGTGCAAAGGTCATCTGTCCGGGAGTCGACGGGGTCATGTTGGTGAGCTCGTCGCTCTGAGTGTCAAACGACACATACTTTAGGAAGCGGTCAACTATGTGGGTCATGATCGGTTTATTCTTAATATTTTGACACAAAAGTAGATAAATTTTATCAATTCACAAAATGAATAAAAATAATATCGAAACGACGACACACGCTGACAAACAATCGCCAATTGACTAAAATGGTTAACTTTAAGGAATTTTGGGTGGTTTTTTTTGGTTTTTATGATTTTAGGCGTTAACTTTGCCTTGTAATAATTAATTAAACAGGGCCTCGCCATCAGGAGACACGATGGTTGGGCACCTTATTTTTTATTGTATAACCTTTTAAACATTTATATAACTGCTATGGCTATAACATTCATGACCAAAGACGGTTACCGTAAAAAAATGGAAGAGATCGCTTATCTGGAAAACGTTAAGCGTCCCGAGATATCACGTGCTATCGCCGAGGCCCGCGACAAGGGCGACCTGAGCGAGAATGCCGAGTATGACGCCGCCAAGGAGGCTCAGGGCATGCTTGAAATGAAGATTTCGCAGCTCAAAGACCTTGTTGCCAATGCGCGCATAATCGACGAGAGCAAGCTCAACACCGACGAGATTCAGATAATGAACCGCGTGAAAATCAAAAATCTGGCCAACAACATGGTAGTCGAGTACACCATCGTGACCGACAGCGAGGCCAACCTGAAAGAGAAGAAGATAGCAGTCTCGACCCCCATCGCACAGGGTCTGCTGGGCCACAAGAAAGGCGACGTGGTGGAGATAAACGTTCCGCAGGGACTGATGCGTTTCGAGATAATGGAAATCTCGTTCTAATACATTATTAAATTATGGCAACACTGTTTTCACGCATAGCTGCCGGCGAAATTCCCTCATACAAGGTAGCAGCCGACGACAAGTATTTTGCGTTCCTCGACATCAATCCCGTACAGCCGGGTCACACTCTGGTCATTCCACGCCGCGAGATCGACAACATCTTTGACCTCACAGCCGACGAGTATGCCGACCTTCAGCGCTTCGCCCACAAGGTAGCCAAGGCCATCGAAGCCACCGTGCCGTGCCGCAAGATAGGCGTGGCCGTGATTGGTCTCGAAGTGCCCCACGCCCACATCCACCTAATCCCCATCACCAACGAGGGCGACATGGACTTCAACAAGAAGAAGACCCTGCCGGCCGAGCAGATGGAGAAACTCGCCGCCGACATCGCCGCTAACTTCAACAAAGCCTAATTGTCAATGAAATCAATACACTATCTCCTCGCTATCGCTGTCGCCTCGGTCGTGACAGCGTGCAGCAGCGCGCCCACATGGAGTGTGAAGGGCTCGATCGACGGTTCGGAGGGCAAGCTCGTCACTCTCGAGCGTTCGTACAACGGCTACTGGAACGTGCTTGACTCAGTGCGTCCCGGCGCCGACGGCTCGTTCAGCTTCAAAACCGAGCCGGCCGGATATGCCGACATCTACCGCGTGCGTGTCAACGACTGGACGGCTTACTTCCCTATCGACAGCATCGAGAACATAACACTCAACGCCGACCTGGCCACTAAAACCTACACGCTGGCCGGCAGCGATGACGCCGTCATGTTCAACGAAATCAATAAGCTAATCGACAGCACGATAGCCGCCAAGGGCAATGCTGCCGCCAACGACTCGATACTGAAGCGACAGCTGTCGGGTGTCATCCTGGGCGACATGAACAGCATCGTGTCTTACTACATCATCAACAAGAAGATCGACGGCCAGCCGATATTCAATCCCGCCGACAAGGGTGACCTGCGTGTCATCGGTGCGGTGGTGAACTCATTCTCGGCACTGCGTCCCAACGACCCGCGCACGCGCATCATGGAGCAGCAGTACATAGCCAACCGCCGCGCGCTCAACACTCAGGCTACCACCATTGAGGCTGTCGAGATAGGCTACCCCGACATCACGCTCAAGGATGTAGCCGGACAGGAACGCAGCATATCGGACATCGTGGGACACGGACGCCCTGTGATTGTGAACTTTACTGCATACGCAGCCGACTACTCACCGGCCATCAACGTCATACTCAACAACATCTATGAGACAGGCCAGGCCGATATTTATCAGATATCGGTCGATGCCGACGAGTATGTGTGGCAGGATGCCGCCCGCAATCTGCCCTGGGTGACCGTGTACAACTCGCCCCGCGACGGTGACCGCGCCCTGCGCGTCTACAACGTTATCGGCGTGCCCGTCTCTTACATCATCGACGGCAGCGGGCGCCTTCAGGAACGCGTTGACGATGTGGCCAAGCTGCCCGAGGTACTCAAGAAATACAAATAATCAGACTTGAAAGCGCCGTCACTCACCATAGTAGTGCCCGTGTACAACCGGGCAGGCATCGTAGGCCGGACTCTCGACTGCATCGCTGCCCAGACGCTGCGCCCCATTTCACTGATTATTGTCGACAACAACTCGACCGACAACACGGCCGAGGTAATCGAGCGGTGGGCATCGGCCCACCGCTCGTCGTGCTTTGACATTACAATCGCGAGAGAGACCGAGCCGGGCGCTGCAGCCGCACGCCGCCGCGGCCTGGAGCTTGTCACCACACCGATAGTGCAGTTCTTTGACTCGGACGACGTGATGGTGCCGACACTGGCGGCGGCTATTGTCGACGAGTTCTCGCGACATCCCGACCTTGAGCTGCTCGGATGGGACACCAACGTGCAGGCGCCCGACGGCAAGCGCCGGGTGAACCGCTTCAAGGTCGACGGCCGCACGATGTACCGCGCACTGGTACACGGCATGCTGTCGACCCAACGATATGCCGCGCTGACCGACCTCGTGCGCCGCGCGGGCAGCTGGCGCCCCGACATACGCGTGTGGAACGACATGGAGCTGAGCACGCGCCTGCTGTTGCAGAACCCTGTCATGAAGCGGCTCGATGCCGAGGCGCCGGTGACAACCATTTTCACGGCCGACTCAATCACGCGACGCACCAACCTGAAGGCTGTGAGCACCGACAAGGAACACACGCTGGATGTCTGCCTCAAGACCCTCCACGATGCCGGCCACCGCGAGGGTGAGGCCTATGTGAACTACCGCCGCGCATGCCTTGCCGCCGAGTATGCAGCGGCAGGGGCTCATGCCGACGCGGAGAGGCTCATGGCACAGCTGCCGGCCCGCGGCCAACGGCGTTATCGCCTCATATACCTCAAGCACCGGCTGTGCCGCCGCGGCACGTGGCTTATAAGGCCGCCGATGACACAATAATATATCTATAGGGTACGTTATCAGTATAGTATAACTATAGTTGAAATGAACCGAATCCAATCATATACACACACGCTGACAATCCTTATCGCCCTACTCGTCTGCCCGACAGCCCTGCGTGCTTTCGAGCCCGAATTTCATGCCGACAAATCGGTGCTCGCCGAGGGTAACTGGGTGAAAGTGAGCGTAGCGCAAAGCGGCATGCACTTCATCCCGGCCGCCGACCTGCGCCGCATGGGTTTCAGCAATCCGGCGTCAGTACGCGTACACGGCTACGGCGCCGAGCGCCTGCCCGACATACTTGACCGCGCAACTTACACCGACGACCTGCCCGAATTACAGACTGTCAACACCGACCGTGGCGTCTACTTCTACGCTACAGGGCCGGTGCAGCCCACCCCGTCGGAAAAGGGCCAGTACACGATAGCCATCAACCCGTTCACAACGCTCGGCTACTACTTCCTGACCGAGAGCGATACCCCCGCGCGCACAATCGGGACAGGCTCTCAGATCAACGCCGCCGTCACCGACAGTTATACCGAGATAGTCTACAACAAGCGCGAATACGTCAACGCCGGCGAGACCGGCCACGTACTGCTGGGCGAGGATTTCGTGGCCCAGCCTACCCAAAAGTTCACGTTCAACCTGCCCGACCGTGTCGCCGACACGAAGGTGTGGATGGAGTGTTCGTTCTATGCCAACTGCAAGAACAGTTCGCGCGTGGTGTTCTCGGTCAACGACAATGCTCTCACCTACTCATCGGCCGACAATATAGGTACCCCGACCGACCACTACGTGCATGCCATACAGTCACTGTCGCGCAAGACATTTGACCTCGATGGCGAGCGCGCTGTCGTGTCAATAACCCACAGCCGCACGGGAACAGCAAGCCTCGCACGCCTCAACTACCTGGTGCTCAACTACCAGCGCAAGCTGAAACTGAACTCGGGAAAGGCCGACTTCTGCCTCACCGACCGCGGCGGCAGCCTGGCCGGCGCACAGTCAACCACACGGGTGTGGGACGTCACCGACCCCTGTGACATCAAAGCCCCCGTCACGACACTCAGTGGCGAGAACCTTGAGTGGCAGCCAGTAGCCGGCGGCACACGCCACTATGTGGCCTGGAACGAGGGCGCCACCTATCCCGCCCCGGTCATGGTGGAACGCGTCGCCAACCAGAACCTGCACGGCCAGCCGGTGCCCGACATAGTGATATTCTCTCACCCCGACTGGATATCACAGGCCGAGCGCGTGGCCGAGCTGCACCGTGACAGCGCCGACTCGCTCAAGGTGCTTGTAGTCAACTGCAACCAGGTGTACAACGAGTTCGCCTCTGGAGCGCCCGACGCCAATGCCCTGCGCAAACTGCTGAAAATGTTCTGGGATCGCTCGGCATCGTCGACCGGCGGCCGCCTGCAGTATGCCCTCATAATGGGTCGCAGTGTCTACGACAACCGCCGCCTAACACCCTCAATAGCGGCCCTCTCCTACAAAACAATACCGGGATGGCAGACCGATAACTCACTGACCGACAACTCGTCGTTCACCACCGACGACATATATGCCATGCTCGCCGACCGCAGTGGCCGTGACATGGCGTCAGACTACCAGTGTATTGCCGTAGGCCGTATGCCTGTTATCTCACTTTCAGACGCCCGCACGGTGGTCGACAAGCTGTATGCCTACGTCAACTCACCCATCAATACTGACTGGAAAAACCGAGCCCTGATGATTGCCGATGACGAGAACAACGGCCAGTTCATGAGCCACACCGACGACATGATCAAAGCCGCATCAAACACCACCGGCGGCGCGCGCATACTGTGGGACAAAATCTACATCGATGCCTACGAGAAGCAGAACAGCACCTACCCGGGCGCGCGCAGCGACATGTTCCGCACGCTCACCGAGGGCGTCGTGTGGTGGAACTTTGCCGGACATGCCAACCCCACATCATGGACTGGCGACGGACTGATGACATACGCCGACATCAACAACCTGTATCTAAAACACTTCCCGTTTGTCACCGCGGCTACATGTGACTTCGTGCGCTGGGATGGAAACGCCATCTCGGCAGCCGAGATACTTTACCGCACCCCCTCGTCGGGCATCATAGGCTCGGTAAGCGCCACACGCCCGGCCTACATTGACCAAAACGGCACACTGATGGCCTACATGGGCAAGCACATGTTTGCCACCGATGCCAATGGTCAAAACCTCACGATAGGCGAGATATTCCGTCGCACGAAAAACAACTCGTCGGCCAACGGTACGTGGAGCAACGAGAATAAGTTGCGCTATGTGCTGATGGGCGACCCGGCGATGCGACTGTGCGTACCCACCAACCTCGTGCGCCTGACGTCGATCAACGGTCTCGAGCCCGACATCGAGCAGCAGCCTACCGTCATGGCGGCACAGGACGTCATCTTCACCGGCTGTGTCACGGGCCCCGACGGCACGACGCTCACCGACTTTGACGGCAAGCTCTTCATCACGCTCTATGACGCCGAGTACAGCACCACGTCACACGGATATGGCGAGAACGGCAAGAAGCACACCTTCGAGCAACACGGCAAGCGCCTGCAGGCCAAGGTCGACTCGGTGAAGGACGGACTGTTCACGGCCCACGTCGTCGTACCCGGCGAGATAGCCGAGAACTTCCGCCCGGCCACGCTCAACATGTATGCCGTGGCCAATGACGGCCGTGATGCTGTCGGCATCAGTAACGACTTCTACATCTACGGTTTCGACGAGAATGCCGCCACCGACACCATCCCGCCGGTCATTGAGAGTTTCTACCTCAACCACTCGTCGTTCAAGCCGTTTGACACGGTCAACACCGATCCCGTGGTCATAGCCGAGATTTCGGACAACCGCTCTATCAACCTGTCATCGGCCGGCATAGGCCACCAGATGCTGCTCACCATCGACGGCCGCTCGCTCACCGACACGCCGCTCTACTACACCCCGTTCAGCGACGGCCGTGACGGCGGGACGCTCGTCTACCAGCTCAGCGACCTCGAGCCGGGAGCACACACACTGAGACTGCGCATCTGGGACACATCGGGCAACTCGACCAGCCGCACTATCGACTTCAACGTCGGGACCGACATCGCTCCGCGCCTGTATGACATATATGCCGATGCCAACCCGGCGTCGACCCACACCAATTTCTACGTGACCCACGACCGCCCCGACGCCCTGATGACCGTCAATATCGAGGTGTTCAACCTTCTTGGCCGCCGCGTGTGGTCGACAACTGTCACCGGCATGAGCGACACGCTGCGCTCGTTCCCCGTCAACTGGAACCTCACCGACGAGGCCGGCCGCCGTGTAGGCCGAGGCATATACCTGTACCGCGCGTCGATCACCACCAACGACGGTGCGACATCACAGACCGAGACCCGACGCATCGCCGTCACCGCACAATGAATATAACTTTGCACCATAAATACAACAAATCACAGAAATAATGCTGAGCTTCATCACATGGGAGGCCGACCCGCGCCTCATCGACTCGTTTGTCACCGTCCGCTGGTACGGACTCATGTTTGCCATCGGATTTCTCATCGGCTACAAGATAGTCGAGCGCATGTTCCGTCACGAGGGCGCGCCCGAGCGATGGCTCGGCACGCTGCTGCTGTGGGTAATTGCCGGCACGGTGATAGGCGCCCGGCTGGGGCATGTATTCTTCTATGAATGGGATGTCTACAGTCAGAACCCGATACGCATACTGTACATCTGGGAGGGCGGCCTGGCCAGCCACGGCGGCACCATCGGCGTCATTCTCGGCGTGCTGTGCTTCTCGTGGATAACGGCCAAACGCTCACCGCTGTGGACGTTCGACCGCCTTGTCGTGCCTATTGCCCTCGTCGGTGCGCTCATACGCTTCGGCAACCTGATGAACCACGAGATATACGGCCACGTGACCGACGTGCCCTGGGCGTTCAGATATATCGCCAATATAAACGCCTGGATGGCCGGCGCACAGCCTATATTCACGCCCCCGAGCCACCCAACTCAGATATATGAGTCGCTGTGGTATCTCGCACTGTTCGGCCTGCTGATGTGGATGTACTGGAAGCGCAATGACGAGGAGCGTCCCGGCCTCATATTCGGCACGTTCCTCACGCTGCTGTTTGCCGGCCGATTTGCCATCGAGTATCTGAAGAACGTCCAGGTAGGCTTTGAGGAGCAGATGATAGCCCAGTATGGCATCAACATGGGTCAGGCGCTGAGCATCCCGTTCATACTCATCGGCATCTTCTTCATCGTGCGCGCCTACATGCGCCCCCGCCTGCACATCGACTTCCCCAACCGCTTCCCCGACGAGCCCAAGAAGAAATAACCGGCCAAACATAATGTCATCATCGGTTGTTAAAGAGATAACAAAAATCTAATACTAACAACCGATAAAGAAAGGAAACAATACTATGATGACATTAACCGTATGGTCTGATTTTGCCTGTCCTTATTGTTACATAGGCGAGACTCGTCTGCAGCGGGCTATCGAGGAACTCGGACTTACCGACCAGGTGCAGATTGACTACCGCGCGTTTGAACTCGACCCCGAGGCACCGCGCGAAGTGACTACCACTACGCCCGAGCGATTTGCCATGAAATACCGACTGACTGTGCCCGAAGCCCGCAAGCAGATTGAACACATCTCGGTCCTCGGACGCGAGGTGGGTATCGACTTCCGCTACGAGACTACCAAGTATTCAAATACCCGCGACGCCCATCGTCTGATGAAGCTCGCCGAGGCCCGTTATGACCGGGCAACCGTCGAGCGTCTCAACGAGGCACTGTTCGCTGCCTACTTCACCGAGAATCTGGTGCTCGCCGACCACAAAGTGCTCGTCGACAAAGCCGTCTCAGTTGGCATGGACAAAGACGAGGTCGAAAGGATGCTCGCGTCAGACGCATACGCCGACGAGGTACGTTTTGACGAGCGCGAGGCAGCCATGCGCGGTGTACACGGTGTACCTTACATCGTCTTCAACGGCACGTTTGCAGTCCCAGGCGCCATGAGTATCGACGCGTTCAAGTCTGCACTGAAGCGCGAGCTGAAGAAAACCGAAGAATCTAAGGCCGAAGCTCCCGCCGAACGTCCACACGTCTGCGGGCCCGACGGATGTCAGTTACTTTAACGCAAAGGAGGCCCGTTATGGTCAAAGAACTTACCGTCTACGGCACCTATGCCGAGAACTGCTACTTCTTCATTGACGATGTGACCAAGTCAGGTTTCATCATCGACCCAGGCGCACAAGCCGGCGAAATCTATGACATCGTCGCGCGCAACGGCTGGCAGATTGAGAAAATACTGCTGACACACGGTCACTTCGACCACATGGGCGCAGCCGAGCAGCTGCGCACGGCACTCACTGCCCCGGTGTACATCTATCCTGCCGACGCACGTTATCTCACCGACACGCGCCTCAACCTGAGTGCCTCGTCGGGCCACCCTGTCACCGTCCCACACTACGAGGAATTGTACGACGGCGAGATAATACGCCTGAAAGCCAACTCGGGATTTTACCTCAAGGTGATCCACACACCGGGCCACACTCCCGGGTCGGTGACGTTTTACTCGCCCGAGGAGCATGTAGCCTTTGTGGGCGATACCCTCTATGAGCACGGCCCAGGCCTCACAAACTTTCCGGGCGGCAACCGCGCCGAACTCGAGCGCTCGATAATCGACAAAGTGCTCACGCTCCCCGCCGACACGGTGTTACTGTCGGGCCACTCAACGCCCATCACCGTCGCCGACGAACGCCGCCTCCTGCTCTGACCCCACCAACCCAACATAAAACGCGAACAGCATGACAGCCCACGGCCGCCATGCTGTTTTTATCTATTATCAAACATCGATTAGCCTTTGAAGAGATTTTTTAATTAAGTGAATAAGTCGTCCATCGTCAGTTCGCTATGTACTATGCTCCATGCTGTAGGATTGGATAATCCATAGGTTGTGACAAATGTCTGCACCACAGCTTTTGTTGTTTTAGTAACCTCCCGGAATAGCCAAAGATGCTCCCGTAACTTCCGTTCATACTCTTTTGTGATTTTGAATTTATTTGTGCTGAATTTAATTTCAAAAAGATGTATGATTCTATCTGCACGTTCAATTACCATGTCAACTTGAGCGCCTGATGATACATCGTTTTTATCAGTAACATGTCGCCACGTTGATACTGATGTTGCCATCCCCCCGATACCCATAGTTTTTTTTATTTGCTCATGATGTTCAAGACAAATAAGTTCAAAGGTCAGCCCCATCCACGAGAGAATGGAATGTGAAGATAAATTATGCGTCCACCATTGACGATCCCGGGATCCGTCTGATTCAAGGAACTTATAATAGAATAATGTATAGAAATCTATAAGACGGTAAACGCTATCCTTTTTCTTATTACCATACTGCAGTCGTTTGTCGATGAAATCACTTCGTTCAAGATTCTTCAGAATCCCGGTCAAGGTACTTCCGGAAATTCTAGTTTTCTCCGATATCTCTTTACGGGTCAATCCAGACTTGTTCTCTGCAAGAACTCTGACAACGTTAACATAAGTCTGGGCATTGGAGAACAAAGCATTGTACAATTCATCAAACTCCATCCTCAATTTACCTCGAGGATCAAAACATAGTCGGTCGATATTTTGAGCAACACTCTCACGATGCTCTAACAAACTGAGGTAATAAGGAACGCCACCGGTAAGCATATAAAACTGTAATGTCTGATAGCGATCTTTCGGAAAATGGCGCTTTACAAGATATTCCTCGGTTTCGCCTAACGTAAATGGCCGAAGATATATACTTTCTGTAATACGATTATGTAATCCTCCCTGATTTTCAATAAGGTTCTCAACCATCCATGATGTTGAAGAACCAGTCGCAATGAATACAATATCTTCCTGACTGGCAGCCCAACTGTTCCAAAAATATTCCAATGAGCTAACAAAGTCAGACCGTTGGGTATCAATCCACGGCATTTCATCAAAGAACACCACCTTTTTCCTATCAGACGGCAGTGATTCAAGATACTCTTCGAGCGCATCGAAAGCATCATCCCAAGATTTCAAATCATTGATCTTGACTTTTGCATACTTTTTTAATGCTTTAGCAAAATTTGCTAATTGCGTTTTACTCGATAGCCTGTGCCCACCGACAAACTTGAAATCATATTTCTTATTAAAAAACTGTTCTATTAGATAGGTCTTGCCTATGCGCCTGCGACCATACACAATAATAAATTCAGATTGGTCTGATTGCAAACATCTTTGAAGTTGTCGACACTCTTTATGTCTTGCGATAAGTTTATCGGTCATAGTTGAATTATTTATCCGCAAAACTAGCAAAAATAATTGAGATCGGCAAATGAGTTTTACCCAAATGTACACATGAAACACAACATTTGGGTAAAAGTCATACATATTCTTTCATATATCAACATAAAACGCGAACAGCATGACAGCCCACGGCCGCCATGCTGTTTTTCTTTCATTCTTACATCAGTTAATAGCTAACTGTAGCATCTTCCCATTGAGATTTCTGAATTTGTACACCATCCTGTGCTGCTTTCTGACGTATTTTTCTCATTTCATTCTGGGCCTCACGCAATGCTTTTTTCATCTTTAAATAATTACCACCCGATACCTTCCCGGAACCTGAACTACCCGAATGATTACCTGACTTTGATTTGGCATCATATCCAAGTTTAGTGAGTGAATAATAATTTGCTTCGGCTCTTTTGGCCCATTTATCATACATTATCTGATAATTTCCGGATGATGAGGAGGATGAAGACCCGTTATCGTAAGAATCAGATTGTTCTGCCCCCATTGTTCCACCATATACATCTGAGGAACCACCGTAGAAAGCTGAATTAAAGGAATTCACTACCGAACCAGCAGCATCAAGTCCTAAGGCAATATTCTTCATATTTGGAGTACGGCCCTTGATGTTAACAGCTATAGTAATAAGAAAATCATTTTTGTAATAATTTCTCGGGCCGTTCTTAAACATAGGATTCTGCCATTCTATACCATAACTCATACAGCGGTACCTATATGAGACTGATAAGTTTAGCCCTACTGACCATGTATCACCATAAGGATAAGGATTTGCAGAACTCAAGTAGGGCCCGAGTCCAAAGTCAATCGCGCTCTTTTTGTTCAATTTTAACTTATACATGGCCTTGACGGGAATCTCCAGGAAATTCCCTGATAACCATCAATTCTATCATTGTCCAAGTCACGATAAGTAAATTCTTTAGGTTTAAACGAGAAGTCTTCGGCTTGACTGAGTATGTAGCTATTGCGATATGCCAAGCCTGTTTCAATCCACATAGGCGAAGTTTTTCCCAATGGTATCTGAAGTAAAATAGCCCCCTTAAAGGCGTGGCCGGTACTCTTTACAAGTTTATCATCTTCCAAGAAAGAGCCATTGGTACCATACTGTCTTGTCAACATACCGCCGACCTGAAACTGCCAATTAACTGCTGAATGAGATTTGGGAGAACCTGCCATAATCATGGCAATCACCATAAAACCTGTGACGAATAATTGTGAAAATTTAGTTTTCATAATTCATTTAATCAATGAGCTCCCATCATTGATGTGTATTAAACTGAAATGCGTGAGAGCCTTATCTGCTGCCCGTTCCACGCCTTGAGGCCTTCGCATTGCCCATCGTAGCAGAACGAGCAAACTTGCAGAAGCCTCACGCAGTATATATGTAAACACAGCAGTGACCGACACTCACATGCCTGCCATTGTTGAATATACATATCCACGAGGCATCTACTGTTTGCTGCAATCTTGACTACGATATGAAAGTTGCGAAGTTTCAAGGCATCAAGAAAGAGCGTCGAGTAAACGCATCCTATATTTATAACTGCAAATATACTACTTTTTTTGTTTTATACACAAAACGAGGATACATCGGGTGATGTATCCTCGCTTTGCGTATTTGGGGGAGGGTTAGTTAGTAGGTGAAGATGACGGGGGTGCCGTCGGGCGTGTTCTCGAAGGTGAGGCGGTAGGTGTGGGTGGTGGCGTCCCACTCGGCGGGGTCGTAGACGCTGGCGCCATCGACCCACACGCCGGTCGGCGCCGAGGGCAAGTAGACGCGTGATACAGAGGTGGTCTCGATGGGGCCTTTGGCTATGTAGCTGTAGGCGCCGGGAGCATAAAACTCGCTGCTCTCGCGCGAGGCCGATGCGAGCACTGCGGGGCGCGACTTGTCGGCAAGTCGGTCGGGGTGAACGAGCAGTGCATGGTGGCCGGGAGTTACCGTATAGCCGGTGTAGACGGTGAGCTCGGGGTCGTAAAGGTCGATGACCGCACCCTCGACAACCACCGGGGCATCGCTGACGCTCTCGTCAAGCACGCCGATGACTTCATAGATGCCGCGGTCGAGCCGCAGGTTATTCTTCGTCACAAGTTTATCACCACCGGCTGCATCGTAGAGCGTGCGCACCTGCTCGAACAGCACGTTATCGCCACCGGGCGTGAGCACGTACTCTTTGGGGTCGTGGCGCATCACGGTAACAGTGCCTTTGCCTACGTTGTAGGTGCCCTCGGCGGGATTGAGGTCAAGACCGAGGGTCTCAAACAGGTGGGCCGACGGCGAGGCGTAATTCATGCCATTGGTGTTCCACCACTCGTTGACCGTTTGGAACGGGTCGGCGTCGGTACCCGAGAACACGAGGTTGCCGCCGTCGCGCACCCACGCGGCAAGCTGACCGTGGGCGGCGCTGTCAAGCGGTTTCATGTTTGAATAGGTCATTACAAGTACCTTGACACCGTCGAGAGCGGGGGCATAGCCGAGGTTCTCGATGTGAACCGTGCGCACGGGCACACCGCGTTTCACAAACGGGAGCGCCATGCCATAGAAGTTGGCCAGCTGGGGGTCGTCATAGCCGTCGTGGAGCGGAAAGCGCTGGAACATGAGCGAGTTGCCCATCAGGACACCGACGCCCTGCGAGCCGGTGACGGCCGAGTCGGTGCGTGGCATCTTGTTGAGCGCGTTGACCATGATCTGCATCTGGGTAGAGTAGAAACGGGGTATGCGGGCGCGCTCCTCCGAGTCGGCACTCATGCGGTAAAGGCCCTCATAGATGCGCTCGGGCCAGGGCATCACCTCAAAGTCGGCTATACCTGGATAGAGCAGCTGGGCGGTGAATGTTGCCTGATAGTTGCGGCGGTAGTCTTCCCAGTCTTTGGCACGATCCTCGATCGGGTCGGTGAGGAAGAACATCTTGCGGCCTGTGGGAGCGGTCATGGCCTCCATCGAGCCGTACTCAAGGAAGGCCGTCTCGAAGACACGCTCGCGCGCCAAACCATCGTAGTAGTTGGGCTCGCGCGAAGTGCCGGTCCACACCTGGGCGATGTAGCCGTCGCACGACGGCATCGAAGCGAGCGATGCCTCGGGGCTGACAATCTGCCACTGCGAGTAATTGACGAGCGAGTGGGTGGGCACGTAGCATTTGACATCGATGCCCTTTGAACGGCCGTACTCCTTGGCGAAGTTAAAAATCTCGTTGAGGGCACGATAATAGAGGTGGTATTTGAGCTTGTTGGCCATGTAGGTTGCCTCGGGCGACTCATGCTGTGGACGCCACTCGGTGCCGTAATACTCTTTCCACTCGCGCTTGAAGGCGTCGCTGTAGCCGCTGCGCGCCCAAAACTCGGGTTCCTCCATGAATATAGCGTCGATTCCGGCGTCGATAACACGCTTGATGTGGCGTTCCTTGAGGTAGTTGAGAAAGTTGTGTGACGGGACGATGTAGGGTACCATGTGGCCGTGCCAGATGGTGTCGCCACGCTGTGTGACCTGTCCCTCGTCGAGGTGCCACTGACCGTCCCAGTCGCCGGTGAAGTAGTCCTGATACTCGCCCCAGGCGATGCCGGTCATGAAGTGGACTGTGTAGCCGCGGTCGCGCCACGATTTAACGCGGTCTTCAAACGAAACACCGCGACGGCGAGGGTCGGACGGGTTGCCGCCAACGCCATACACCATGACGGCGTCGGCACGGTTATCGATTGTAGGGCGCCACTCGCGCGATGTCTGAAACGTGGTCTTGACATCGTCGGCCGCGAGCTCACCGACGGCAAGCGCCGGCAGACCGACAGCGGCCAGAGTCAATATTGAGAGTAATTTTTTCATGATTTATAGAAAAAAGAGCCACGCCTGCAACAACGTGTGTGTGCTTCAGGCGTGGCCCTTGACTAAGTGTGGTTATACTGGATTTTTACGGAATGAGCACTTCCATGGGCTCGCTGTAGTTGTAGCGGTAGACCTCGGCAGTCGAGTAGTTGATGCGTGCAGCGGCACGGATGTAGACGCGACGGCCCGAGGGAATCTCACCGTTGGTGAGCATGGTGATCTCCTCGCCAAGATTTGACTCAAACGCATTGCCCTGATAGGTGACGGCGCTTGACCAACGCTCATCACGGGCACGGTAGCCTACCGACGACGAGTAGCTGACAAACAGCTGCACGTCGGTGACGTTGAGCAGATCGTCAGAATAGTCGCTGCCACGTGTGGGCTGCACTTTGTCGCGGAAGTCGGCAGGGCTTACAGCGCGCTCGACAACGACCTTGGCCCTGATCTGACCGTTGCTCACCTGGGGCTCACCCACAATGCGTACTTTCAGGAAAGGCTGAACCTCAAATTTGAGTTTGGTCACGCCCTTGATGTCAACCTCGGGGCACTCGTCGGCGAGCAGAACGCCGTCGGGAGTCTCACGCACCAGAGGGATGAACGGGCCGTCGATGCGCACATAGTAGTGGCCTTTGAAAATCTTGGTGTTCTGGAATGTGCCGTCGGGCATGCAGTAGAAGTCGGGGTTGTGCTCCACGTTGTCGCCCCAGCTAAGCTCGGTGAGACGGACGCGGATACCCTCGCTGCCCTGGTCGGTAAGCACACGCTCGCCGGTAGCCACGTCAACGACCTCGCCCCAGATAGTCTCTTCGGGCTCGTCATAGTTGTCGAGTTCAAAGAGGTCGCACGATGTCAGTGAGAGCATCATCGCGGCTACGGTTCCAAATATCTGAAATTTTTTCATGCTATAAATTCTCCTTTTAGGTTTAATGTATCTAATCTATTAACGGTTAGGCTGCTGATCTATTACAGCGCTCTTGACGACTTCACCGCCGGGAATCGAGAAGTAGTAGTCTACCTGACTGTAGCTCAACTGTTTGGCCGACATATTCTGGAAGTGAGTGTCGAAGAAAAATTTACCGTTGGCCGAGCAATAGAATGGATAGAGACCACGGAAACGGTAGTTGTTGCTGTTGCTGAACGAATCCTTGTTGCGAACCTCGCCCCAGAAGCCGTCGCGGCCCTCGTAGTGCTGAACGCGCCAGCGACGTATGTCCCACTTGGCCTGATGCTCGAACGCGAGCTCTTTGCGGCGTTCGCGGCGAACGATGTTGCGGCTATCGACATCGCCCTTGAGCGAAGTGGTGAGCTGATTGGCGCCGGCACGCTCGCGGATGGCCTTGATAGCCTCGGTAGCGACACCGAGCATATCGGTTCCGTCGGGCGACTGCACACCTGCAATCGAGAGCTCAACGGCAGCCTCGGCGGCGTCGAGCAGAACCTCGGCATAGCGCATCAGTATGTAGGGCTGGTCACAGACACCCTCACGACCGCCACGGAAGTCGGGGTCGAGCCACTTACGTGTCACAAGACCTGTCACACCACTCTCACCCCAGCCTTTGTAGGGGCCGCACGGGCCGGTGGCGGGTACATCCTCGCCGTTGGGGCCGGTGACATACTTGAGCTCTGTGGGTGAGTTGCTCATAACGAGCTTATCGCCATACTTGGTGTCGGTGAAGCTCTGGGGAGCGTTACCATAAGAGTAGTCGTTCATGAGGGCGGTCACGGGCAGGTTGCCGGTGTAAGAGCCGGCCCACATGTTAACGACGCCGTCTGAGAACTTGTCGCCGGGGAAGATGACCTGGGCACGCAGACGGGGCTCGGCGTTGGCGAAGAAGTCCATCGTCTTGTCGTACATGATGTACTCACCCTCGGTGATACTGTTGCCGGTAGTGACCTTGAGGGTACCGTCGGGATAACGGGGGAAGCCGTCGAAGAGCTCGACAAAGTCGGCGGTAGGACATGTGCCGCAGCTCAGGGGTGAGTGGGCGGGATAGCTGTAACCCATCATGTAGGGGCTGTTGTAACCGTCATAGGCGTGGGTCGATGTGGGATAGAGGTACTCACGAACCCAAAGGTGCTCAGTGCTGTTGGCATCGGCGAGCATATCGACGAGGTTCTCATACTGAGCCTGGGGATCACCGGCACTCCATTTTGCTTTGTGAAGCGAATACTTGCCGTCGGCGATGATCTCGGAAGCGGCCTTGTAGGCCTCGGTGAAGTAACGCTTTGAGGCAGCCTCCCACGAGTCGGGAGCGAAGCCCATCACACGCACGCCGGTCTTTGAACCAAAGCCTGTGAGGTTGCCGTCGACCGTCTGGTTGTATTTGGCAACCGAGCCGGCATAGAGCATAGCGCTTGACTTGTAGGCCAACGCAACATAGCGGTTGGCATAGCCGCGACGCAAAGACTGATTGGACATCAACTCGATAGCCTTGTCATAGTCGGCAAGAATCTGATCCCAGGTCTCCTCCTCGGTAGAACGGGGAACCTCGAGCTCAGTGTCGCCGGGGTAGTTGATCACGCCGGTTACCAACGGGATACCGCCGTAGCGCATTGCCATCTGAGTGAAAACAAAAGCGCGGAGGAAGTAGGCGTGGCCCATATAATCGTTGAAGGCTACGGGCGAGTAGTTGCTGCCATACTGGGGAAGATCGTTGATGAGGGTGTTGATCTTGCGGAGGGTAGCGAATGCCTCACCCCAATACTGTGATTCCTCGCCGGTAAACGCGGTGACGATACCGTCGCGGCCTACAGCCTCACCTGTACCCTCGATACCTTTTGACACGAGCCAGCCGTTGCGGTTAAGACCGCGCTGAGGGAGATACTTGAAGTCTTCAAAAGGAAGATATGAATAGATCTCAGCCATGTAGATTACCATGCCGGCGTCGTTGCTCAGCAGGTCATCTTCAGTCATCATGCCCTTGGGCGAAATATCCAGGTCGGCACACGATGTCATGACGCCAAGACCAAGAATTGCTGATATAATGATTTTTTTCATGTTAAAAATGCGATTTAGGATATTTTAGAACGACAGATTCAGACCCAGGGTATATGTGCGGTTGAGCGGGTAGAGACGGCCCAGATCAGAATCGGGATGCTCGGGGTCAACAAATTTAACCTTGGTGAATGTCAAGGGGTTGTAGCAGTTGAAATAAACACGTATCGTGTTGCCGCGGAGCAACTTGGTGGGAATGGTGTAGCCAAGTTCGATGCTCTTGAGACGCAGATAGTTGGTCGATACACGGTTGAATGTAGAGTTTGAACGGGGGCCTGCATCACCGAACGCATAGTAACCGCTTACCCACTCGGCGCTTGGATCATAAACGTCGGCATTGGGGTCGACTGTGTGCCAGCGGTCGGTGAACTGGGTGAGCACACCGCCACCATTCTGACCGAAGAGGCTGTAAAGAGGCTCGTTGTAGGCCATCGAGCCCATCGCGGTGCCCTGCCACAGCATGTTGAAGTCAAAGCCTTTCCACATCACGTTGACATCGAGCGAGAAGTTGACCCAGGGAGTCTGGTCGAAGGCATAGGGGTGCTCGTCGTTACCGTTGATCTCGCCGTCACCGTTCCAGTCGACATACTTGTAGTCGCCGGGGAGAATGTCGCGCTCGGTGTACTGGCTCTGGTTCCAGATTTCATACCATGAGTTGTAACGGCCGTCGCCTTCATAGCCGAACTGCACACCCTGGAAACGATTGTTGAGGTTGTCGTGACGCCACTTGTCGTAAGAGTTGGCATAGGGGCCGTTCTGAACGGCGGTGATGTATTTGTTACGGGTGATCGAGAAGATGCCGCGTGCATTCCATGACCAGTCGCCAAGACGATAGCGGTGGGTGAGGGCGATCTCAAGACCATAGTGACGGTCAGAGTTGACATTCTCGAGAGGAGCGGTGGCACCTACAACTGTGGGGAGGTCGCCGCCGCGGCGCTCGAAGAGACCTGAACGGTTGCGCACGAAGTAGTCGACGGTAGCACCGATAACGCCGTTGCGGGTATCGAAGTCAACACCAATGTTGAAAGTCTTTGATTTATACCAGCTCAGGAGCGCATTGGGAATAGCCGTGGGGTTGGCGCCATAAATAAAGCTGCCATCAAAGATGTAACCGGGTGAATAGCCGTTGTAGTTACCGTTGTCGCCGGCTGTGCCGCCACGATAGTTATAGCCCTGGAGCCACTCATAGTTGATCGAGCCGTCGTCACCGAGAATACCATAGCTGGCACGGAGTTTCAACTGGCTTACATAGCCCTGGGGGTCGATAACATCGTGGAAGAAAGGCTCCTCGCTGATGCGCCATCCGCCCGATACCGAGGGGAAGAAGCCCCAGCGGTGGCCTTTGGCAAACTTGGAAGAACCGTCATAACGGAACTGACCCTCGATGAGATAGCGGTTGTCGAAGTCATAGGTCACACGGCCGATGACAGCGCGGTTGGCAAAGTCGTAGAGCGAACCGAGGTCGGTGTTCATCGAGCCAACCTGGCCTTCCTCAACACCTGCAAGCAGGTAAGGCACCGTGAAGGCGAGATCACGATAGGCATAGAAGTTGTCACCGTGACGTGATGTCGACTCGTAGCCGACTACAGCGCCGACGTTGTGTTTTCCGGCAAACTTGCGGTTATAGTTAAGAGTGAACTGAACGAGCAACTGTGACTTGTCATAGAACTCGCGGCGCATGTTGGAGGGAGTGGTCTCGGGATAGAGCTTGGCGGTGTAGGTGCCGTCGGCCTCGTTGTAGGCATACTGGGTGAACTCTTTCTTGAAGACCTCGTTGTTGTCCATGGTGTAGTCGTAGCTGACCATGCCGCGGGCCGAGAGGCCTTTGAGGACATCGGTATAGGTGCCGAGATCGACGGTGAGAGCGCCGCTCGACTGGAACATCTTTCTCTTGTACTTGCGGTAACCCGACACGTCGCTGGTCATCATGGCAACGGTGTTGCGCTCCAGGTCAAGACCGGCATAGTTGAGCATCGTGCGCTCGGGGTCGGCGTATGCAGGGTGAAGGACGCCCTGTGCCCAGTAGGTGCGGATGATGTCGACCGAGCTGTAGTAGGGAGTGTTGCGGGTATCAGACATTGCCGATACATTGAGGTCGAGCTTGATGCCGTCCCAGATACGGGTCGTCAGGTTGCTGCGCAGGTTGAACTTGTCATAGTTGAGGTCGCCCGACTTGAACATACCTTCCTGGTAGATATAGCCGAGGCTGGCAAAATACTGTGTGCGCTCATTGCCGCCCGAGATGCTGACGTCGTGCTGAGTCTGGGGAGACCATGAACCGATTACCTCACCGTTCCAGTCGGTCTGCACGCGTGCGCCGGTGGCAAAGGCATCGAAGTCAGACTGTGTGTAGTAGAGCTGACCGCCGTTGATATTGCGGCGACCTTTTTCGTTCCAGATGGTCATGGCGTCAAAAGCATCGGCAAGACGGGGCATCGACGCGGGCTTCTGAATGGTGAACGAGCCGTTGTAGTTGACCTTGGTCGCGCCCTGCTCACCCTGCTTGGTGGTAACGAGCAGGACACCGTTAGCAGCACGCACACCATAGATGGCTGCGGCGGCATCTTTAAGCACTGACACGTCCTGGATATCGTTGGCGTTGAGGCGCTGGAAGTCCTCGACAGTGCGGGGCACACCGTCGATCACGACGAGGGGTGAACCCATGCCGCGGATATCGAAGTTGTTGTTATAGGTACCGGGCTCGGCACTCTTCTGCCACACACGCACACCGGGAATCTTACCCGTGAGCATGTTCTGGGGGTTCTCGTTGTTGGTCTTGACCATGGCGTCGCCTTTGAGGCCCGACACGGCGCCGGTCACCGAGCCACGGCGCTGTACGCCATAACCCACGACCACAACCTCGTCGAGAGCCTCGACATTGCTGCTGAGCACGATGTTGATGTTCGTGCGGCCTTTCACAGCCTCTTCAACAGGTGTGTAGCCGATGTAAGATACAACCAGCACGTCGTTGGGAGCGGCAGTGATAGTGTATTCGCCATCAAAGTTGGTGGCAACACCTGTACCGGAGTTCTTCACCATAACGGTCGCTCCTATGAGCGGTTCGTTCTCATTGTCAGTCACCGTTCCGCTGACGGTTATCGTTGACTGAGCGGCTGCGGCAAACGGCAACAGCACCATTAACAGCGCCATGACCGAGGCTTGCAGACCGCAATTAAATTTAAAGATTCTAAACATATTAAGATGATGTTGATTGGATTATTTCTTTTTGAGGTCGTGGCTTGCAAGCACTGCATAGCAAGCAGCGTGAGAGAAGGTGAACATAGCCTCGGTGTCACACTTGGAGCGATCGCGGCTCCAGCCGGCAAGCAGGTTGACGGGCAACATGTCGTGCTGGAAGTGGTTGGCATATCCATAGTCGAGATTCTGCTGGAATGCAGCGAGACAGTCGGCTGCGGCAGGACACTGGCTGTAGGCCTCGGCATAACCGCGCATCAGCACTCCGTTGAACCAGGGAGAGAAACCCTCGAGGTTGAACGAGTAGTAGCCCTTGAGCGTTGAGCCCAGATTGGCAAAGTGGGCGAAGCTGGTCGATGTGAGGCTCACGGCATCGTTTTTGTACTTGGCGTCGCCTGTAGCCTCGGCGAGCGCAGCGGCTCCCGACAGCATCGTGCCGGTATTGTAGCTGTAATACTTACCTGTGGCGCCGGTGTCGCGGTTGTTGGCACGGTAGCGCACGCCATCGATGGTCTCGTAGGCGATGCCGCCATTGGCACCGAGCATATCCCAATAAACACCTACTGAGGGATTATAGAGCTTGGCTTTCTGCCAGTCATAAATCTTGGCGGCCATCTTCAGGTAGTAGTCATACTTTGACTCGGTGACTTCATAGCGATTCTTTTTATTGTCGATGAGCTTGTAGGTGATCTGATCGCTCTTTCCTTTATAGATATCGCTGAGCCAAACGAGGGGGCTGACCATGGGGCCATTGCTGCACGAGTGCTTGGTGGTGTAACCGGGGCCCCAGGTGATGCCGCCGTTCTCGTTGCCGTTACCGTCGAGGGTGCAGTCCCAACCGTCGAGCACATAGGCGGTGAGATACTCGGCTTTCTCGAGATACTTATTGTTGCCGGTGGCACGATAGGCCTCGATAAACTCGCGTACGATCCACTCCTGGTCGTCGTACACGTTCAGTACGCCCGACACGTCGGCGCCGCCCTTACCGGTAGCACGGTTAACGGCATACACAGTCCAGGTGTTGGTGCCTGTGTAGGACACGAGCGAGAGGGTGCCGGCATAGAACTCGATGTTGTCGATGAGTTTTTCAAGGAGAGCCTTGTAACGCTCATAGTTGGCGTTGTAAAGGGCGGGCTTGCCGTTGTCCTTGAGGTCTTTCATCGCTATCATGGTCGAGTTGACGGCCTCGATAGAGCTGGTGTACATCCACACGCTGCCAATCTCGTTGGAACGGGTGCCGGTGAAGGGGTTGTACTTGCGGGCCATCGACATTGACTGCTGGTCGAAATAGTTGTTGACGGCAGCGTCGATGATGGTGATAGCACGCGAGGTGTTGGCCTCAGCCACAGACTCGGTCGAGGGCTTGGGATCGCCTCCGGGGTTCTCGCCCGACGGATCCTTGGGTTCGTCGGACGAGCAAGCCGAGGCACACAACAGCAGCGAGGCTGCCATAAGGATGTGTGACGTTTTCATCTTGTCTTTTCCTTATTATATATTGGATTATATATAGGGTTATTATTCAATATCGATAGCGTTGAGGGTGAGTTTATTCTCGTCACCGTTCTTCTCGCCGTTGTGGACGCTGAGGCAGACTACCACATCCTGACCGTCGAACTGTGACAGGTCGTAGGTGAATGTGCAGTAAGCCTCGCCGCTCTTGAACTTCCAGCAATCATTCTCGGCTGCCGATGCCTCAGCGGCATCGTTGGCAACGGGAGCGAGGAAGTGGGCCTTGCAGTCCATTGTAACGGCAGTGAATTTGAAGAATGTGTAGTTTGAGCCAAAGTTGCGGGTTGTAAGTTTGAACTTGTTGTGTCCGGGAGCGATAGAGAACTTGGCATATACATACTGCTCGGGCTCGAGGGTGTTGGGGTTCTCGTTACCGCGGGTCTTGATCATGTAGCCCTCGTTGGCAAACACGTCGGGGTCTTTGTGCAGGGGCATGTGTGTCCAGTAGGCCATCACGTGAGAGGCAGCACGCCAGCTCTGGTAGCCGTCGATGTAGCGGTCGCGGTTACCGCCCACGGGGCTGATGCCGGTGTAGTGGCTGAGATCCTGGGGCATGATTGAGCGTACGGCCGACTCGTT
This sequence comes from uncultured Bacteroidales bacterium, assembly GCA_947175245.1. Taxonomy (GTDB): domain Bacteria; phylum Bacteroidota; class Bacteroidia; order Bacteroidales; family Muribaculaceae; genus JAAVFS01. The sequence goes on along the minus strand of CAMWLW010000017.1, from coordinate 11,174 downwards.
GAGACGCCAGCCGGGAAGGTCGGCGACCTCGGTGCCGGGCACCCAGACGTTAACCTCGTTGGTGAAATATTCGTTGCTGAAAGCAAGACGGCGAAGTACGAGCTGACGCCAGTAGTCGCCTGTCTCCATGCGGTAGTGACCGACGACGATCACAACCTCCTTGCCCTCCCAGGGTGAGAGGTCGAAGAACTCGTTATAGTAAGAGCCGCTGTTGGCCTCGCGAATGTTGCCAACATACTCGATCTCGGGCTGAGCCTTGGTGAGGTCGATAATCTGAACGCCCCAGAAGCAGGGTGACTGGTGGGTGCGCAGCTGGATGGTGAACTTGCTGTTGTCGGCAGTGATGAGTTTGCGGCCATAGACAAACGAGTCGAAGTTCTTGTCGTCGGCGGGATTCTTCTGGCCGGCCTCGTCGTTGCGTATGCGCAGGGTCGACCCCTCGTTCTGCTCCTCATAGTCACCGGTCCATGTTGTCAGCGTGCCCATATAGTTGCAAGCCCAGTCAAACATGGGATAAGCATCGGCGTTGCGTCCGCCCTTATACTCATTATTGTACCAGCGGGGTGCGACGCGGAGGTCTTCGAGAGTGATGCCGCGAAGGAGTTCGGGGCTGCCCATGCGGGCGTCGAAGGTGGCGACACCGTCAACAAAGTCGCTGACCGAAACCATAGAAGTGATCGTGGGGTAGCCCTCCTTGACAATGGTAATATTGTAGTCGCGCAGTGCCAGGCCTGTAACCTCATAGTAACCTGAGGCGTCGGTAACGGCACTCTTGGTAGCGGTAACAGTCACTGTAGCGCCCTCGAGAGGAGCGTTGTTCTTGTCGGCATCGGTTATGTGACCACAGATGACGGCGTTGGCAAATGTCATCTGGATGTTGGCGGTGGCGATGCCGTTGGCAAATTTTGAAGGAACGAGTGTGATAGATGTCGTCTCGTAGCCGGTTTTCTCAAAAGTCACGATCTGACCCTCGGTGTGCATCGGGATGTCGGCGAGAGTGTAGGTACCGTCGGTGGCGGTAGTGGTTGACTTGGCTGATGAGAGGTCGGTCACAGTCACGCCTGCTACAGGCAGATCCTGCTCGTCGGTCACGGCGCCCTTGAGAGTGCCTTGACCTACCACTGCATCACCCATCACATTATCGTCGTCAGAGCAAGACTGTGTCATCGCTGTGGCGCCTGCAATCAGAGCTAAAAGTCCGATTGATTTCAGAAATTTGTTGAGTTTCATGATTAATGAATGGTATTGATTATTTTATATTAAGTATATTTTAGGATTAAATGGGCTGGCTAAATGCCGGGGTGGGTGTCAGAGAGAGTGACCGTAGTTATCAATTTAAGGTTAAATGCTGCTTATCAATAATTTATATCTATCAGTGAGGTTTTATTAACAAGTTTTATGCAAATTAATCGAATTGTGAATTTTTGTACAAATTTTTCAACGCCTATTTTTCGGTATTTCGCCTATGTATACCACATTGTCAAGATTGTACACTTACTGCCACACTATTGGCCGCCGCCGACCGCACAGCGCAATAACACCACATAAACCAACTAATTACATTCATAGCACACAGTATATCGTCAAATAATAATACATGTTTGGCCGATAAATATACTCGGTTTTAGAGTCAGATTAGTTAATTTTGTTCCAAATAAAATTTTAACAAATTCCATACTTAAACCACTCATGAAAACTACTGTTCTGATAATGGCTATTGCCGCCACGGCACAGCTTGCCGACGCTGCCACGACAGCTCCTGTCGACTATGTGAGCACGCTGGTAGGCACCCAGTCAAAACATTCTCTCTCGACGGGAAATACCTACCCCGCCGTAGCGGTGCCCTGGGGCATGAACTTCTGGACCCCGCAGACGGGCAAGATGGGCGACGGATGGGCTTATACATACGACGCCGAGAAGATACGCGGCATCAAGCAGACTCACCAGCCGAGCCCCTGGATAAACGATTACGCTCAGTTTGCCATCATGCCTGTAACGGGCAAGGTGGTGTTTGATGAGGATGAGCGCGCGAGCTGGTTCTCACACAAGGCCGAGGTAGCGACACCTTATTACTACCGCAACTATATGGCCGACTGGGATGTGGTAACCGAGATCACACCCACCGACCGCGCAGCCATAATGCGCTTCACATTCCCCGAGAACGAACTCTCGACAGTTGTAATCGACCCGTTTGACAACGGCTCGTCGGTGACAATCATACCCGAGGAGAACAAAATCACAGGCTACACCACCAAAAACTCGGGCGGCGTTCCCGAGGGGTTCAAAAACTACTTCGTCATTGAGTTTGACAAACCCCTGACCTACACCGCCACCGTTACCGACGGCAAAATCGACGACAAGTCCCTCACGGCGACGGCCAATCACGCCGGTGCCATCGTAGGATTCAAGACCTCGAAGGGTGAGAAGGTCAACGCGCGCATCGCGTCATCGTTCATCAGCCCCGAGCAGGCTCAGCTCAACCTCGGCGAGCTCGGCGACAACGACTTCGAGACTGTCAAGGCCAATGCCCGCGACCGCTGGAACGAGACTCTTGGACGCATTGAGATTGAGGATAACGACCTTGACCGTCTGCGCACATTCTACTCGTGCCTGTATCGCGCCGTGCTGTTCCCCCGAAGTTTCTACGAAATTGATGCCGAAGGTAATCCGGTTCACTATAGCCCCTACAACGGTGAAGTGTTGCCCGGCTACATGTTCACCGACACGGGTTTCTGGGACACGTTCCGCGCCCTGTTCCCGCTGCTCAACCTCGTGTACCCGTCGATGAATGAGAAGATGCAGGCCGGCCTGGTCAACGCCTATCTCGAGAGCGGCTTCCTGCCCGAGTGGGCATCGCCCGGCCACCGCGGCTGCATGGTTGGCAACAACTCGGCATCGGTTGTAGCCGACGCCTACCTCAACGGCCTGCGCGGATATGACATCGAGAAACTGTGGGAGGCTGTGACTCACGGCGCCAACAATGTTCACCCCGAGGTGTCGTCGACCGGCCGTCTGGGATATGACTACTACAACCGTCTGGGCTACGTGCCCTATAACGTCGGCATCAAGGAAAATGCCGCACGCACGCTCGAATATGCCTACGACGACTGGTGCATCTATCAGCTTGGCAAGGCTCTCGGCAAGTCGAAGAAGGAGCTTGCACCCTATGAGAAACGCGCCAAGAACTATGCCAACCTGTTTGACAAGGAGACCAAACTGATGCGCGGCCGCAACGAGAACGGCGAGTTCATGGCTCCGTTCAATCCGCTGAAGTGGGGCGACGCCTTCACCGAGGGTAACTCGTGGCACTACTCATGGTCGGTGTTCCATGACCCACAGGGTCTTATAGACCTGATGGGCGGCAAGGAGACATTCGTGACAATGCTCGACTCGGTGTTCACCGTTCCGCCGATTTTTGATGAGAGCTACTACAACTCGGTAATTCACGAGATACGCGAAATGCAAATCATGAACATGGGCAACTATGCTCACGGCAACCAGCCTATACAGCACATGATCTATATGTATGACTGGGCCGGCGAGCCCTGGAAGACCCAGTACTGGGTGCGCCAGACGATGGATCGCATGTACACTCCCAACCCCGACGGCTACTGTGGCGACGAGGATAACGGTCAGACATCGGCGTGGTACGTATTCTCGGCGCTCGGTTTCTATCCCGTGTGTCCCGGCAGCCAGCAGTATGCGCTCGGCGCCCCGCTCTTCAAGTCGGCCCGTATCAATCTTGAGAACGGCAACACGGTCACTATCAATGCCCCGGCCAACAGCGACGAGAATGTATATGTAGGCAAGCTCACCGTCAACGGCCACGCATGGGACAAAAACTATCTCGAAGCCCCGACACTGAAGAACGGTGCCGTGCTCGACTTCACGATGCAGCCGACTCCCGACACTGAGCGCGGCACTAAGGCCGACGATGTGCCCTACTCGTTCAGCAGCGAAAAGTAAATCACTGTCAGAATGAAACGCATTGTATTTCTGGATTTTGTGCGCGTTTTCGCGTGTTTCCTGGTGATGCTTGTCCATGCCAGCGAAAATTTCTATGCCGGGCCTGACGCCACAGACATGGCCGGGCCTACATCGCTGCTGCTCACCGAGAGCGACCGCCTGTGGGTGTCGATTTATGACGGTTTCTCGCGCATGTCGGTGCCGCTGTTCATCATCGTGTCGTCATTCCTCTTGGTGCCGATGCGCGAGGGGGAGACGATGGCGGGCTTCTACCGCAAGCGCTTCATGCGCGTGGTACCGCCGATGTTCTGCTTCATGCTGCTTTACAGCCTGCTGCCGCTGCTGTGGGGGCAGATTGACACCGACACAGCCTCGACCGACCTGAGCCGCCTGTTGCTCAACTTCCCCACACTGGCCGGACACCTGTGGTTCATGTATCCGCTGCTTGGCCTCTACCTGTTCATCCCTATCATATCGCCGTGGCTCAGGCAGGCCACCGCGCGTCAGGAGCTGTTTTTCATCAGCCTGTTCGTGCTGTCGACCTGTATGCCCTATCTCAACCGCTGGTGTGGCGAGCTGTGGGGTCAGTGCTTCTGGAATGAGTTCCACATGCTGTGGTACTTTGCCGGCTACCTTGGCTATCTCGTTATCGCCCACTACATCAGGCTCAGGCTCACATGGAGCAACGCGCGCCGCTTGGGCACGGGTGCTGTAATGGTGGCCGTGGGAGCTGTATGGACGATACTGTCGTTCTACATCCAGGCCGTGCCCGGGCAACTGCTCGTCACCCCCGAGTTAGAGATAGGCTGGTCGTTCTGCACGCTCAATGTGGTGATACTCACCACGGGTGCATTCCTCATGTTCAGCTGCATAGGCAACGGGCACGAACCGGCTGCCGTCGAGGATTGCTCGCGCATGAGCTACGGCATGTACCTGATGCACATATTCTGGCTCGGCATGTGGGTAGCCATAATCAAGGGTCAATGGCAGCTGCCCACAGTAGCCGCCATCCCGGCCATAGCCGTGGCGACATTTATAACCTGCTACGTCTGCACCAAGATACTATCCTACATCCCCGGTAGCCAATGGTTCCTGGGCGTAGAGCCGAAACGTTAAAATACCCAATTAATAGAATCCTTAAATGGAGCAGGCCACACCACCGCGAGTAACGGGAGGTGTGGCCTGTTTGATTTTGTGTCGGGTTGCGGGCTATTTCTTGAGCGAGTTGGCCGTGGTGAGCATCAGCGCGGGGGTCGATGATGCGGCGTAGCTGCCGATGATGGTATCGGACGGGGTTACTGCCCATGCCTCGCCGTCACAAATGTCGGTCGCGGCCTGACGGTTGGCCCAGCCGGCCTCGATATTCCTGACAAGGAACGGCAGATAGTCTTTCTGACCGCACTCGTCGGTGAGCAGACTCATGTACTGGCACCATATAGCGGGATAGACACCTTGCTCGAGGCTGCCCTGGTCGTAGGGGTGGCGGTGGTTATGGGCCCACGGTAGCATACCGTGATCGGCCGACATGGTGTTGATCGAATAGTCGGCACCCGCACGGGCGTTGTCAAGGTAGCTTTGGTCGCCGGTAGCGAGATAAAGCAGTGCCGACGCGCCGATGAATGTACCCTGATTGTAAATGAGAGGATGTCCGCCGACCGAGTCGCCGTGACGGTTATCGTGTACCTTACCCTCGGGAAGCTCGGCGAGATTTTTCACGCTCCAGTCATAGATTTCGCGAGCCATCTCGAGGTAGCGGTCTTTGGTTTCGTAGGCCGGACGGGTGAATGTGCCGTACTCGTTGGTCCACACGATGGGATTGGCGTCGGCCTCACGGTCGGCCGGAGCTGCCTGATACAACAGCATGGCGGCCACCACGGTGGGGAAGTTGATGCACGACATCTTGCCGTGACCGGCCTCGTTGACCTTGGGATGGTGAAGGGGCTGCCACTGCCAGAACATGCCGCCGCCAAGATCTTTGGCAGGGTCGGCATACGAACCGGTATCACCGACCACGGGCGAGCCATACCACACTCGGGCAAAGCTCTTCTCGGCCAGCTCGCGATAGCGCTCGTCGCCGGTGGCGAGATAGGCACGGGCGAGGGTGATGGTCCACCACTGGATATCGTCATAGATGAACCAGCCGCGCGATTCCTCACATATATCGAAGTCAAAGTCAAGGAATTGGGCAATGTTACCCTCGAGCAACTGCCGGGTGAGGGTGTCATACTGCTCAATGCGTGCCGAGTCGCCCACAGTCCTGGCGAGCGCCGCGGCATTCATGGCCATGTCGACATACATGGGCTGACACCATATAGCTGCCGCGCCGTTGAAACGGTCGGTGGCATGGGGATCGAGGTTAGTATTGCGGTAGATGTACTTGGCCGAGTCGAGATAGACAGTGTTAAAGGCATCGTAGGCCTGCCACACATCATTGATTGATAGAGTCGTCCCGGGCAAAGCCGCGGCCTCCTTATTACTCGAACAGGCCGTACACAAGGCCATGGCAACGGCTGCCGATAGTATATAAATCGATTTCATATATAATTGTAAGTGATGTTTGATTACAAAAATAAGAAAAAAGGTTGTGCCAGGAAAATGTTATTTCTGACACAACCTGTGAAAGTCCTTTCTGAAGCAATTATTTATTGTTAATCTTCTCGTCGAGCATCTTGATGAAGTAACCGCCTACGACGGCACGGGCCTGGAAACCACGCTGCTCGGGCTTGTCGGTAAATACCCAGTCGCTCATCGGGACACGCGATGTGGTCTCGTTCATGAACTTATAGACGGGCTTGACAAACTGCTCGAATGTAGCCTTGTCGGGAGCCATGGTTGCAGTCCACATGATCCAGTCGGTCTTGGTGTAAGTCTCGCGGTTGTCGAGGGGCAGGCCATACTCGTTCTGAACGCTCAGATAGTAGGGTATCTCCTTCTCCATAATCGAGTCGTTGAAGATGTCGAAGCCAAGCAGATTATCCCACACCATGTTATACTTCTGACTCCAGGTGCCGGGCTTGTCGAACGTGAGGCGATAGTGGTCGCCGTCGGCTGCAAGTTTCTCCCACTCGGCAGCCATCTCGCGGGCTTTGGCGTCATACTGTGCGGCAACGTCGTCCTTGCCCAGCAACCCGGCGAGATAACCATAAGATGCAACACCGAGTATAGCCTTGACCGACAGGTTGGCGTTGTGGGCGAAGTGACCGGCAAAATCGTCAGTGCAAAGCTGATTCTCAGGGTCGAGACCAAACTCGGTCAGATACTCGGCCCAGGTCGAGAGCGTGTTCCAGTGGGCCTTGGCATAGTCGGCGTTACCCTCCATCTTGGCGATAGCGGCAGCCAGGATGAGCATGTTACCACTCTCCTCGACGGGCATGTCGCCGCCATAGGTCTGACCGTTTGCCAGCGGGTAGGTGCCCACGTCGTGAGCGGCAAACGGCTTGTTCCAGCCATATTTCTCACTGTAATCAAAGATATGGTTCATCAGGCCCTTGACAAGCTCGGTGTTATAGAGCAGGAACATAGGCGCGGTGGGGTAAGTGATGTCGACAGTACCGATCGAGCCGTTGCTGAAATTCTCCTTCGAGAACCAAAGCAGCTCGTTATCGGGCGACTCCACGAGCTTGTGTGCAGCTATAGCCTGACGGTAGGCCAGCGCGCAAAGGCGTGCATATTCAGCACCACCGGCCTCGGTAGCCTCAGCAAGCATCTGCTTGTCAAAGTCGGCGGCAGCTTTCATGAGTTTGTCATAGTCGGCGGCAGCGGCCTCAATTTGGTCAACAATGGTCGAACGACCGTCTCGGTTCCAGTAAGGACGCAGGTTGTTACCGAAATACTGAATTGAATACTCGTCGTCGTAGGCAAACATCAGGTAGCCGTTAGCAGCATCGGTCTCACCTTGATTGATAATGAAGCCTATGGTCTGACCCGCGGTATCAAGAGTCTCACCATCGATAAATGAGCGGCGTGCCGACAGGCTCTCACCCACAAACGGGGTTGCATCAGCGGCATCGGCTACGAGATAGAATCGGCCCCAGTCAATGCGCACGTCGTCGCCCGACTTGTTCAAAGGCTTCTGCTCAACATTGGCAACTGTCACAGCCACAAGATTATCGGGAAGAGCAATAACCGACGCCTCGGCATTCTGATGACTGCTGTCGAGGGCCCATTCCTTGCCGGTCTCGATATATAGCTCGACGTTGTGCTTGCTGCCGTCGTTAGCCATCACCTCATAAGTCATGTAGTTGACGGGGCGTGAAAGCAGGTCAAGGTTGTCGAGGAACACGGGGGCCGTGAACGTAAGTTTCAGATCAACAGGGCCACATGTAAATGTATAGATAGTGTTCATCGGGTCGACCGTTACCGATGTCTGGGTAGCGGTCTCAGTGATATAACGTGAGCAACTTGCCTCGACGTCTATACCATAATCGATGAATGCCAGGCCGCCGCGGTCAAGACACCAGGCCGCAATCACATTGCCGGTTGGCATCAGCGAAGCCTTGACGCTGTCGGGAATCTCATATTTGAAGTTCTTGCCGGCCGAGTTGCCGGTCTCGGCAACCTTCATACCGTTAATATATACTATCGCGTCATCGTCATGTGACAGATTGAGGAATAGAGGCTTGTTGATATAGGCCGTGTCGATATCAAATGTGCGGCGCGTCCATATCTCGGGCGTGTTCCACTCGGTGCGTGCAAGATGTTCGGCAGGCACGGTGCCGAAAGCGCCCGTTGCTGTCGTCCATTTAGAATCGTCATAACCGACAGACATCCACTCGCCGACCGGCTGCGTGGTCACATAGTTTCCTGTCCAGTTGCCGCCCTGAGCGTTAGGCAGTACGGTCTCAAGAACCGGAATCTCCTCGCCCATGAAACGGTACACATTCCCGTCGACCTTGATAGCTCCGATAAGGGGGAAGGGCCGGCCTGTCCAGTGTGTCACGTTCCTGTCATACAGGTTATCGGCCGCCGACCAGGCACTGGTATATGGGTCGATAGTAATCAGCGGAACAGCCGGTGCGCGAAATTTATCGCTTGCATCGGCAGCTTTTGCCTCGCCACAGCTCTGGATGGCCAGCGATGTTCCGGCCAGGGCGACAGCAGCGGCCGCCAGTGAGAAGAGATGAAGTTTTTTCATGATTTGGTTTGAATACGTTATTAAAAATTTTTTCTGCTACAAAGTTATTCCATTGACTCTTGAGGCATGTGTGTTTTTTCGCCATATTAGTACAACCGTTGTGGATAACCGATTTTTTATCTACATTTGCAATACTTAACACCTATCATCACATCCATGATTAAACTACTTGCAAAGCGTCTCTTTATCCCCGTTATCATCATGCTTCTGACCACAACGGGAGCGGGAGCACTCAACATACGCCGCATATCAAATGCCGACGGTATGTCAAACAGCGCGGCCCTCTCTCTATGCCAGGACTACAACGGCATGCTGTGGATAGGCACTTGTGACGGAATCAACCTCTATGACGGGCGCCATGTCTACCCGTTCTCTCACATTTATCCCGAGTCTCAGCTCTCGGGCAATATCATCGAGGGCATAATGGAGATAAAGCCGGGCGAGATATGGATTCAGACCAACTATGGCATGAACCGTATCAACACCGATACAGGCATGGTCACTACCTTCGGGCAGTTTCACGGCCATGAGATACTGCGCAAAAACAGCAGCGGCCGCCCGTTTGTGATTGATGAAGACGGACGCCTGTACTGCTTCGACGCCGATACCGACGAATTCAGGCTCATTACCGGCGTACGCACTGACCGCGACGATGTGCTCGAACTCGCTTTTGTGGCCGACCGTATGCTCCTGTTCTGCCGCGATGGCATCAAATCGGTCAGACTCCAGCGCTCGGGCAATACATTCACCGCCGGCGAGACCGACATCATATCAGACCGGCCACTGACATTTGCCGGCTCGGACGGACGCGTCACCTACACGGTCACTGATGACGGCACACTGACCCAATTTGACGTCGCCACGTTCAGTAACACCCCGCTCACATCAATAGCATCACTGCTGGCTCAACGCGGTGCCCTGTCGTCGATTGTCGCCGACCACTCGGGCAACCTGTACATATCGTTCAAGACCAACGGCGCGGTGCGTGCCGAGCGCAACAACGACTACCGCCCTGCCGACCTCGGTATAAATGTCGGTGTATTCAGCCTCGCATCATCCGACGAACAGGACGTCGTATGGATAGGCTCGGACTGTGGAGGTGTGTACACATGCAGCACAGGCCTGTTTGATGTCAAGACCATCACCTACAGCGACCTCGAACAAATGATTTCCAACCCGGCACGCTGCCTGTTTATCGACCCTGACAATAACCTGTGGGTAGGCACCAAAGGCGACGGTCTGCTGCAACTCAGCGACTTTGACACCCGCTATCTCACCTACCGCTCGCCCCGCCTGTGGCGATCAGACAACTCGCCGCTGCGACACAACTCGGTGTTTGCCTTCAGCGGCAGCTCACGCCCGCGCATGTGGATAGCCACCGAGGAAGGGCTCAACGTCTATGACTACAAAACCGGACGCATAAGCCGTGTCGACACCGATGTCAACATGCGCTGGCTACACGGAGTCGTCGAGACCAACGACACCACACTCTGGACGGCATCAGTGGGTCAGGGTGTCTACCGGTCGCGCATTGACAACAGCGGCCCCACGCCTCGCATCTATGACACCCGCCAGTTTCTCGTCGGCGACCGCACGTTCTCTGATAACTATTTCTTCTCGATATCACTTGACGAGAGCAACAAGCCGGTATTCTCCAACCGCGGCAAGGGTACATATATATATGATGAACGATCACAGACCCTCAAACCGGTAGCCTTGAGAGAGAGCTATGACTCACCAACGGTAAACGATGCCTTTGCCGCCGTCAAAGATGACACCGTGATGTGGATAGGTACAGGCAACGGCCTTGTAATGCAAACGCCTACACGCGAGAAGCTCTTCCGCGGCGAGCTGACAGGCTTCCCCAACAGCACCATTCACACCCTGCTCAAACACCCCTCGGGCGACATCTGGGCATCGACCAATAAAGGCATCGTAATCTTCGACCCCGCCACCGAACGTCCACGCATCATTGACAGCCGTATAGGTGTCGACGTCACCGAGTTCAGTGACGGTGCCGCATTCATCACCCCCGACAGTCTTCTCATATTCGGCGGTATCGACGGTATAGCCA
>CAMWLW010000016.1 GCA_947175245.1 uncultured Bacteroidales bacterium | reverse complement strand
TTGACCCTTAACGTATCGTCGACCCGATTTCAGCCTGCAATTTGACCCATAAGTCAAATTTGATATCCCCAATATTTGCCACAAGCACAATTTCACAATAGCGACCTTAGGGATGCTATCTACATTTTTCGGCGAGCCTATTATTACAGTAGTATAATACCCCCATAAAATTACAACTCGCTATTCAAGTCAGACGTGGCTATCGGATGTCGATGAGTTTGTGGGTCTGGAGCGACAAGCGCCACCGGGGGTGAGCGAGCAGGTAGTCGACCACGGCGGCGGTGTTTTGGCCCGAACAGGGCTGTAGAAAACGGTGTGTGGCGTTTATGCCGGCGGCAATCGCCACGACATCCTGACCGGTATAGACTATCTTCAGTTCGTCGCAGCGGTCAAGCACGACATCGGCACCCGGCTTGGGCGAGCATGTGACCCAATCAATACCGTCGGGCAACGGCCGCGTGCCGTTGGTCTCGATGTGAACACGACGACCTGCCTCATGCAGCATGTCGACAAGCTCGCCTATAGGTTGCAACGACGGTTCGCCACCTGTCAGAATGACTGTGACGGCCGGATATTGCGATACTTCATCGACAATCTCGCCGACGGTCATCATAGTAGAGCGTGAGTGGTCGGTGTCGCAGAAATCACACCGCAGGTTGCAACCCGACAGCCTCACAAAAACGGCCGGCGTGCCGGTGTGATACCCCTCGCCCTGTATTGAGTAGAATATCTCGTTGACTGCCAGTCGTGTCATATCAGTCAACCTCGTATGATGCTATATTGCCTTCACTCTCCTGCACGTCGACACGGTAGCAGTTGGGTACGAGACCACATATCCAACTGGCGATATTCTCGGCCGTAGGATTGAAGTCAAGCACCTCGTTGAAGTCGTGATGGTCGAGCGTCTCGGTAATCTTGTTCTTGATATGGGTAAAATCGGTCACCATTCCGTATGGCGTCAGTTCCTTTGAACGGCAATGCACGGTGATAATCCAGTTATGGCCGTGGGTGCGGGTGCACTTGCTCTCGTAGGGAAGTTCCAGACGGTGACTTCCCGATATCTCTATGCGTTTGGTTAGGTAGTACATGATTATTATACAGGATTGATAACAGGGGTGAAGCCGAGCTCGGCACCGCGCTCAAGCATGATGCGGCAGGCGAGTTGGCGGTCGTTGGGGTCGTCGGACGACAGCATAGCCTCGCGTACGTATTCCTTGATGAGACCGACCTCGCGGCCTTGTTTGAGGCCGAATGTCGCCATGATGAAGTTGCCGTCGATTGGAGGTTGCCAGCAACGCAGACGGTCACGTTCCTCGAGTTCTGACATCTTCTCTTTCACATGGGCGAAGTTCTCGAGGTGACGTGTCACCTTGTCCTTGTTTTTTGATGTGATGTCGGCCCGGCACAATATCATGAGATCATCAATGTTGTCGCCGGCATCGACGAGCAGACGGCGCACTGCCGAGTCGGTAACCGTGTCCTCGACAAGCGCTATAGGACGCATGTGGAGCTCGACAAGCTGCTGCACATACTTGAGCTTGTCGTCCATCGGCATCTTCATGCGCCTGAATATCTTCGGGAGCATCTTAGCTCCAATGTAGTTGTGGTTGTGGAATGTCCAGCCTACAGCCTCGTCCCAGCGTTTGGTCACCGGCTTGGCGATGTCGTGGAACAGCGCCGCCCACCTTAGCCACACGTTATCGCTCGCAGCGGCCACATTGTCGAGCACCTGCAGGGTGTGGTCAAAGTTGTCCTTGTGTCCGCGTCCTTTGACCACCTGCACGCCGCGCATGGCCTCGAGCTCGGGCAATATGAGCGGCAGCAGCCCGGTCTCGGACAGCAACCGCCAGCCCAATGACGGACGCGGCGACTTCATTATCTTCATCAGCTCGTCGACCACACGCTCGCGCGAGATAATCTCAAGGCGATAGGCGTTGCGTTTAATGGCCTCGAAGGTCTCGGGAACGATGGTGAATTGCAGCTGTGTGGCGAAACGCACGGCCCGCATCATGCGCAGGGGGTCGTCGCTGAACGTGATGTCGGGGTCGAGCGGCGTACGTATCAGCCCGCGGCGCAGATCGTCAAGGCCGTTGAACATATCGACCAGATTGCCAAATGTCTCTTTATTGACCGAGATAGCCATAGCGTTGATAGTCAAGTCTCGGCGCGACAGGTCGTCGGTCAGTGTGCCGTCCTCGACAATCGGTTTGCGGCTGTCGCGGCGGTAAGATTCGCGGCGCGCGCCCACAAACTCAAACTCCTCGCCGCGATAATGTATCGACGCGGTACCGAAATTGCGGAACACCGACAGGTGTGCCCCCCTGCCGAGAGTGGCCGCCACGGCCTGAGCAACCTCGATGCCGCTGCCCACCGACACAAAGTCGATATCTTTGGAGCCACGGTCAAGAAAGAGATCACGCACATATCCGCCGACCACATAACATTCGCGGCACAGCGCATCGGCTACCGAGCCGACGTGTCGGAAAATCTTACGGTCAATTTTATCGGTTAAATTCATCGGAGTGCGATTATTTCTTCAGGAGAGTTGGTGAGACATTTCCAGCCGTCGGCTGTAACATGATAGGTATTCTCAATGCCTACCGCACCAACGTGAGGTATGACAAACTTGGGCTCGAGAGCAATCACCTGGCCCGGGGTGATGATGTCGCGGCTGCGGGGTGCTATGACAGGCAGCTCGTTAATCTCGATACCGAGGCCGTGACCTATGAAGCGTGCATGCTGGCGGTGACCCATGAAGTAGTCCTTGAGACCCTCCTCGTCGGCTATGGCTACAGCGCGCTCATACAAATCCTTGGCCTGACAACCGGGGACACCCATAGCACACAGCTCGCGGTGAATACGGCGCGAGCACTCATGGGCCTTGACGGCTTCGGGTGCAATCTCTCCGAGCGAGAACACACGCGTCATGTCGGTCATGTAGCCGGTGTAGTTACCGTTGACATCGACCATGACCGTGTTGCCGGGCTTTATCTCGCTGCCGTTGGCGCCCACGGGGAGCGACGGATGCATACCGGCGCCACCCATAGCAAAGTCATAGGGGCTGGGCGCGTCAGCGTTGTCGCCGGCTATGATGTTGCCCATGAACAGCTCCATCGAGTCGCCGCTGATGCGGAACTGCCCGAGGCATCCCTCGAGGCGTGAGGCACGCTCAATCTCGACCTGCAGCTCAATGTCGGTCATGCCCTCGGTGTAGAGGTGAGGTATGCGGCGGTACACGCGCTCCTGTCTCACTCCCGAAGCGGCAATTAGGTCAATCTCGGCCTGTGTCTTTATCGAGCGTGCGACCCTCATTATTGCCGAAGCGTTGGCCGGTGCTTCTATCCCGAGAGCCTTGACCATGCGCGCTACGCTGCTCCACGACATGGTGTCAAGTTCGAGACCCACACGGGCCGGGAGCGCGGGGAGCACACCGGGGAGCTCCTCGGGTTTGTGTATGTACACAACCTCGGGGCCGTCAAGCTCGACGGGACGCTGTACGGCACACGCCACATAGCCATCGGCCGTGATATAGACGTATCCCGAAAAGACACGACCGGTAATATAGTATTTCGAAGCATTGTCGGCGAGCAGCACAGCCTCCACGCCCTCGGCGCGCATACACTCGGTAACACGCGCCACGCGCAGCTGTTGTTCGCTGTCTGAAAGCAGTATAAGCTTATTCATAATTTCAATTATTTGATTTGGCCTCGAGCAGGGCTTTAGTCATGGCCGGGAATGAGTCAAACGACAGCTCGGCATCACGACACGAGCCGAAACCCCACGTCACGTGACACATATCGACACCGGCGGCGTGAGCCGCATCGCTGTCACCCTGCGTGTCACCTATATATAAAGGAGCTTGCAGATTATATTCACGCACAATCGCGGCAATGTTATAGTCTTTGCCCCGGCCTGTCTCGCCGTGGGTCAGTGTTCCCTCAAAACAGTCGGTGAGACCGCAGAATTTCAACATATTGCGCAGACCGTCCTGCCCACAGTTGCTGACCATGAACAGCCTGTAACGCGAGGCGAGCTCCCTGATGCCCTCGGTGACACCGCGATAGAGCCGGCCGCCGAGCCGTGGCATGAGCAGGCTCTCGTTGTAGTCGAGTCGTCGAAGATACACGTCGGGGGCTATGTCGACACCGTCCATCAAGGCCGAATAAATCACATCGATGGTCTTGCCCATATAGCGCAGAAGGTCGTCGCGCGTGACGAGACGGTCGACACCGAGCTCGCGCGACGTGGTATTCCACACCTCGACATACGAGTCGACGGCATCCCACAGCGTACCGTCCATATCAAATATCAACGAGTCGTATTTCATTTCTTGGGAATTTTATTTTACAGGCTCGAGGCTGATGCCTACCTGACTGATGCCTCTGAGGGTGTCGACACGCATTATGTGTCGGACGGTAATGCGGCTGCTGTCGGCAATAGTCAGCGGTCGGCCTACAAGTGTATCGGTGAACTGATAGTGACCGGGCATACCGTTGCCATACCAGTTTCCATACGGGTCACACAGGGTCACATTGACCGTGTCAACCATTACAGTGCTATCGCCCGGAACAGTAACTTCAAGCCAGATGTTGCTGTACTCATAGCTGTTGTCGTGGGTCAGCGAGACCATCAGCGTCCCTGTAAACACGCTGTCACGGCCGGTGACTGTATAGTCGAAGCGCTCGCCGTAGGGCCAGCCCTCCGTAGCCACTTCACGATAGTCAGAATACTTATAGCCACCGGTACATGACGAAACGGTGGCTACAAGTATCAATATTATCAGAGAAGCGGTAAAAATCCTGTTCATTGTTCGGGTTGTGATGGCTTTTCGGGGCGCGGAGCCTGTTGCTGGGCATTGCCCTGCTGGGGCTGGCGGTTGTTGTCGCGACGCTGACGCTGGCCCTGCTGCTGTCGCTGCTGCTTGTCGGGGCGCTGTTTTCGATCCTGTCGCTCGCCACCCTGGCGGTCATTGTTGCGGGGCTTGTTGTCACCGCCGCCGGCTTTCTCCTGATTGCCTGCGTTAGCGCCATTGGCACCCGAACCGCCGCGACGTTTTTTCTTTTTCTTGTTGTCGAATCGGTTGAGGTTGTTCTGATCGAGAATATCGTTGTATTTCTTCTCGTTCTTGTCGGGCGTGCCGTCGGGTTGCAGCTGCAAGGGCTTCTCGCCGGCCTTGTTCATGGCGATAATCTCGAATGCGCGCCCGGCGCTGATGGTCACCAGGTTGGCGGGGATATTCTTATCGGTCGAGTAAGTTATCTCGCGCTTGAACACGTCGGTCTTGAAGTGATAGTAAGTGCTGTCGGCAGTCTCGAGGCGCACGTTCTTCTCGGGCAGTTTCTTCAGGCTCTCGACGTATGTGTCTACCTCAAAGTTGAGACAGCATTTGAGCTTGGCACACTGTCCGGCGAGCTTCTGAGGGTTGAGCGAAATATCCTGGAAACGTGCCGCGCTGGTGGCGACCGACACGAAGTTTGTCATCCACGACGAGCAACACAGCGGGCGTCCGCACGGGCCTATACCACCTATGCGGCCGGCTTCCTGACGGGCACCTATCTGCTTCATCTCGATGCGCACCTTGAATGTATCGGCCAGTATCTTGATGAGCTGACGGAAGTCGACTCGCTCGTCGGCAATATAATAGAATATCGCCTTGTTGCCGTCGCCCTGATACTCGACGTCGCCGATTTTCATGTTGAGCTTGAGGCTCTCGGCAATCTTGCGCGAGCGTATCATGGTGTCGTTCTCGCGGGCGCGGGCTTCCTCATACTTCTCCAGGTCGTTGGGACGCGCCTTGCGGAAGATGCGGCGTATCTCGGCATCGGGCTTGATGTTGGCCTTGCGCATCTGCAAACGCACGAGTGCGCCGGTGAGCGTCACCTGGCCTATGTCGTGGCCCGGCGAGGCCTCGACAGCCACCATGTCGCCGATGGCCAGGTCAATGTTGGTCGAGTTCTTGTAATACCCTTTTCGGGTATTCTTGAACTGGACCTCGACCATGTCATCGTCGGCATAGCCACCGGGAACGTCGGCCAGATAGTTGAAGCAGTGCAACTTGCCTCGGGGGCCGTCGCCACTCTTAAAGCAGCCGCCACACTTGCCGGCCGGCTTCGACTCCTCGGCGCCTGTCGCGCCCGGGTCGGCAGCAGCGTTAGCGTTGGCCACGGTATTCAAATCTTTATCCTCAGCCATAGTTATTTAGCGAAGCTAACAGCGCGGGTCTCACGTATAACGGTAATCTTGACCTGACCGGGATAGGTCATCTCATCCTGAATGCGGCGTGCAATCTCGGCCGACAGGTTCTCGGTCTCGACGTCGTCAATCTTGTCGGCACCGACAATGACGCGAAGCTCACGACCGGCCTGGATGGCATAGGTCTTGATAACCCCGGGATAAGAGAGAGCGAGCTGCTCGAGGTCGTTAAGACGCTTGATGTAGGCCTCGACAATCTCGCGGCGTGCGCCGGGACGTGCGCCCGAGATGGCGTCACACACCTGTACGATGGGAGCAAGCAGCGTGGTCTGCTCTATCTCGTCGTGGTGAGCACCGATAGCGTTGCATATTTCGGGTTTCTCCTTGTATTTCTCGGCCAGCTTCATGCCCAGCAGTGCGTGCGGCAGTTCGGGCTCCTCGTCAGGCACTTTGCCTATATCGTGCAACAGGCCGGCGCGGCGGGCTTTCTTGGGATTGAGACCGAGTTCTGATGCCATGATGGCACAGAGGTTGGCAGTCTCGCGGGCGTGCTGCAGCAGGTTCTGGCCATAGCTCGAACGGTATTTCATCTTACCGATCATGCGTATGAGGTCGGGGTGCAGACCGTGTATGCCGAGGTCGATGGCCGTGCGTTTGCCGGTCTCGACAATCTCCTCCTCAATCTGCTTGCGCACCTTGTTGACAACCTCCTCGATGCGGGCCGGGTGAATACGGCCGTCGGCCACAAGCTGGTGCAGGGCCAGACGCGCAATCTCGCGGCGCACGGGGTCGAAGCCCGACAGTACAATTGCCTCGGGGGTGTCATCGACAATGATTTCGATGCCGGTAGCGGCCTCGAGAGCACGTATGTTGCGGCCTTCGCGACCGATAATGCGGCCCTTGATCTCGTCTGAATCAATGTGGAACACGGTCACCGAGTTCTCGATGGCGGTCTCGGTGGCAACGCGCTGTATCGACTGGACGACGATGCGCTTTGCCTCCTTGTTGGCGGTCATCTTGGCCTCGTCCATGATATCGTTGATGTAGCTGGCAGCGGCAGTCTTGGCCTCGTCCTTGAGCGACTCGATAAGGCGCTCCTTGGCTTCCTCCGACGACAGTCCCGAGATATGCTCCAGTGCATCCTGTGCGCTGCGCTTCAGGCGCTCGACCTCATCTTTCTTGGCATCGAGCATCGTCTGCTGGGCCTCGAGATTAGTACGGGTGGCCTCGAGCTCGTTGCGCGTGCGCTGGTTCTCGCTCTGCTGCTGGTTGAGCTGAAGTTCGCGCTGCTTGAGCTTGGCCTCTGACGACTGAATCTTTGAGAGACGCTGATTGGCCTGACGCTCGGCCTCGTTCTTGATTTTGAGTTCCTCCTCACGGGCCTCCATGAGCTTCTCTTTCTTCAGCGACTCGGCATCGCGTTGAGCTTCTTCAATTATTAACTTTGCGCGGCTGCGTGCCATCGACCTCTGAACGAAAGCTGTCACAAGCACTCCGACCAGGAGAGCGACACAGGCCACGATTACAACAGTTAAGATATTCTCCATTGGTTTAATAAAAAAAATTTGCACCGTCGGTAGGCGGGGAGCGAGAGGGTACCCCGGCCGGACAGTGCAGGTTGTTATATATAATTGATTCTAATAAACAAGTTTGTCGCTCACTACCTCGTTGTCAATGCTCTCATTGACGGGTTGTGAGCGGGATGAGCCTGAAAAAATAACAATCGGTAGCTGAATTAACTGATTACAAGCCTAATGTGGGCTGGTCATCGTTGTTGTCACCGGCAAGCAGACGGTCAGCGTCGGCGTTAAGTTCCTTGAGAGCTTTCATTGTCTTTGACTGCTCGGCGCTCATCGCGGCATGCAACTTGGCAAACTGGAATGCCACCATCGCCAAAATTGCTTCAGGACTGGTGTTGAACCTGACGCTCCATGCCGACCACAAACGATTGACATTACTCTCGGCCTGTCGTATAAGTTCCTCCTCATCTCGTTTTATTGTCAGCGGGATGGGAGGCTGATTAGCTATCTTTATTGTTATGTTCAGTTTATCATTCATTGCATCAGTCGGTTAAATCGTTGATGCACTTGTCGATCTCCCGCACTAAACCGGATAAGAGGGCGCGACTTTTGTCAATATCGTCACGGTCGGGCATCGCAGTCGACACGATGGTGAGAAATTCAACCTGTTGTGACAGGCGCTCAACCTCGTTTTGCTGCTGCTTGACCGTGTACTCAAGGTCGGCTACCCTTTTCAAAGCGCTGTCGCGCTGAGAACAGGCCAACAAATATCGCTCGTTGAGCTGTTGGTGCTTGCTCTTGAGTGTTTCAACCAAATGCTGTAGGTCGGCAGCCATCGTTATCCAATTTTTTACAAAAGTAACACTTTTTTTTGTAAAACAAGCCATCTCCCCATTTTAATTGCCGATGAACTGCACTTTTTTCACCCATTATCATCATTGACTCCGTTCCCCAATATGAATTTTTTTTTGAGGTTGTGGGAATTTTGCATGGTTTCGGCCTATTGAGGTATTATCTTTGCAACCGAAAAACAAAAAACACTAAACTACTAAACTTTTAAACCAACGAGGCCTCGCCTCGTTATATTAAACCTCGACCTTTAGGTCGAATATTTGATTATGAAAAACATTACAATTCCCGCTCAGTTCTTTACCCAAGTGCTCACACTCAAGCCCGTAATGCGGCAATACGTCCTCTCAGTCTGCGAAAGCCTCGTCAACGCCGACGAGAGCACAATCATGCGCTATAATCCGACCGACGACGCTCCCGAAGTACTCGTCGACTTCATCAAACGGCTCAAACGCCGCATCATCAACTCAAGAAAGCGCCGCGAGCGCCATGCCGCCGCTGCCAAACAAACACCCAAACAGGCTCCCAAGACAACCGCCACGCAGTCGTCTGCCACCACCGATGCCGACGACACGCGCGCCTCGGCCGACACCGTCGTCGAGATGTATGAGCACGCCGTCAACCTGGTAGTCACCTCAAGTCAGGTGCTGAACCGAGCCGACAGGGCGCGCATACGTCAGCTCGCCAAAGCCCTGATGAAACGCATGGACAGCATCTCGGCCCTCCCCGCCACATCACCCGGCCGCCACCGCCGCGCCTGATTACTCATAGCCATCGGGATCGTTGCCTAAGGGCTCGGTATTTGATGCTGTGCCTTTTGATTTCGGGTGCGGGGCCACTGGGAAGATATGACCTCTTGACGGCATAGTAATACTCCTTCTTATCCTTTCCGAGTGATTCTATACCGTTCTCCAAACGATAACTTTGAGATTGCTCGTGAAGAGTTCGCATATCATCATCCCAAGCATAATCACAATTGTAACAATGGTATTGATTGTGGATAGTCAGCACACCGGTCGCATCGTCATACGTAGGCCATATATATGTCTGCTCTTCGTCTGAGCGGAATAATGCCAGTGATATAGGATAACGCCCGCCGTTGATGTCGGTGACATCGGCCAGATAGAGTGTGTTGCCTATCGGTGCATCAATCTCATACAGCAGATACTCGCGGTTACCCACGCCTATCGTCTTGTGAGCCTTGTAGCCCATGTCGATATTCAGTATAGGGTCGGTAAGGAAACGAAATGCTTCCATATTCTGCATCTGGTACAGGTATTTCATGACAAAATCCTCTGACAGTTCAACGCTGTTGCCGGTATCGTATGTGCCGTCGATTATCTGACGTACAGCAGTGTATATCGGAGTAGTATCACGCGGCAACATACGGCACAGATCGGGGATATCCTTTATATCCACGTGCCACTGAGCCGTGTCGCGCGGTATCGTCCAATTTGAGAGTGAGATTTGCAGAATGTCGGGATTCCGACCTTCGGGTATTTCCCTACTGGGTATAGTGTACACAAACGCCTCAGTGCCTTTGCCTGTAGATTCAATGCCGTGGCTCAATGAGAAATCGTGAGTATCTTCAACTCGCACTGTTAGCTCCTCATCTGATTCACAGCTTTCGCATCTTTGCTGAATGTGCAATGTCACGGAGTCAATACCGTCAGGGCATGTAGGCCACATCAATGTCTCTCCGGCACACCATCTTTCAATTTCGAGTGTGGCAGGATAACGCATACCATTTGGTTCATTTGTTATGTCGGCTAAATATAACGAACTGTTAAACGGGCCAAACGATGAATAGATTAAATAATTGCGATCCCCGATATGGACTATCTGAAAAGCTGCATAACTATTCTCCAATACCTTGACATCATAACAGTAACTTACCAGATTTTGAACCTGATACAAATATTTTGCAACAAATTCATCAGGTAGGTCTATACCATATTCCGCATAATTCAATTTCACATAAGCCGAGAATACGGATGTGGTATCGTGAGGTAAAATTTGGGATAGTTCACGTATATCCTTAAACTCTGCTTTATGCTTATCAGCCGCCTTTACATTTATTGCAAAGACAGCCAGCAACAATATTGACCAGATATGCTTCATATTAATTCGTTTTGATCTGATTATAGGTCTGCAATCAAGAAATGATTTGTGCAAATCTACTAAAATTATTCTGATATTTTATAACTTTGGGGAGTGAACGATTTTTTGTATGACTATCAATTTCAAGTTACCTAAGAATATTGACGGCCGACGTCAGGAGCTGCCGCTGTGTGCCCGCTCGTTGGTGATTATCGGCGCTAACGGCAGCGGCAAGTCGCGCTTCTCGACCGCTCTTGCCCGCGAACTCGGTGACCGCGCAGTCAGAGTGTCGGCTCTCGACGCACTATATAGGCCGGGCGATAACGGCGAGACTGAGTTTGAGCGACTTATGGCGCTGATGCTACACGACGAGATAAAGAGCCTGCTGGCCTACAAACTGTCGCGTGCGTCGGGAGAGGCTGCCGACCTGAAGCGCACACGCCTTGACAGGCTGATAGAAATGTGGCAGGAGATCTACCCCGGCAACAAGATGCTTATCGAGGCCGACAGGCTGGTATTTGCACGCAGCGGAACCGACGACCGCTACAACGCTTCGCGCCTCAGTGACGGCGAACGGGCGGTGCTCTACCTCATCGGCGCGATGCTATATGCCCCGTCGCGCAGCGTCATTCTGGTCGACAGCCCCGAGATGTTCCTGCACCCGACAGTGATGATGTCGCTGTGGAACAGGCTTGAACTGTTGAGGCCCGACTGCACGATGGTCTACACGACCCACGACCTGGAGTTTGCATCATCGCGTCAGAGCGCAGCCACGGTGTGGGTCAAGAACTATGCCCCCGAACAGGCCGCGTGGGAATACTCGGTGATGCCACCCGGCTCACCCCTCGGCGACGAGATGTACATGGCCATAATGGGTGCCCGCAAGCCGGTGCTGTTCATCGAGGGCGACTCGGTACACTCAATCGACGCCCGTCTCTATCCGCTCATTTTCAAGGATTATACCGTGCGCTCGCTCGGTAGCTGTGACAAAGTCATCGAGTCGACACGCACGTTCAACGACCTCAAATCGTTCCATCACATGGTGTCGATGGGTATCGTTGACCGCGACCGCCGCGACGTGAATGAAGTCGAGTATCTGAGGCGCAAGAATATACTTGTCCCCGACGTGGCCGAGATTGAGAACATACTGCTTATCGAGGAAGTGGTGCGTGCGGCTGCCGAGGCCCGCGGACGCAATGAGAATAAAATTGCCGAACAAGTCAAGAGCCGCATCATCAAAATGTTCGCGGCCGAGTATCGCGAACAGGCACTCATGCACACCCGCCATCGCGTCAAACGCACGGTCGAGTACCGCATCGACGGCCGCTTTACGACAATCGATGAACTCGAGAAACATATATCGGGCTTAGTCGACGAGATTGCACCGCGCAAACACTATGACGAGCTCGTCCGCCTGTTCAAGAGCTATATCGATGACCGCGACTACCGTGGTGTGCTGCGCGTGTTCAACCGCAAGTCGATGCTGCCGGGCAGTAACATATCGGGACTGCTCGGACTCAACGGCCGTGGTGCTTATGTCGAATACATACTGCGCCTGCTGCGTGAGGACGGCCGGGCGGCCGCCCGCATACGTTCGGCAGTCAAAGAATGTTTCGGGCTGAAAAGTTAACAGCCGAATAGGCTGAATTATCAAAAAAATTGTTACCTTTGCAGCACGATTAACAAACGTCTCCGTAGTTCAATGGATAGAATATTGGATTCCGGTTCCAACGATTGGGGTTCGACTCCCCACGGGGATACAAAAAATGATGGTGTGTCAAAATGACATTGCTAAAAAGATTTTCGATACACACTCATGGCATATTATTCTATATCAGATGAATATGAATATACGAAGTGCTGAAAATAAAGATATAAATGGAATCATGAAACTGCTTAGGCAGGTGAATGACATTCATGCCGAGGGGAGGCCTGATATTTTTATCAAAGGGCTGACAAAGTATGATGAAGAGGGCCTGAAGGTAATACTCAACAATCCCTACACTCCGGTATTTGTGGCGCTTAATGAAGACGGAATCCTCACAGGATACTGCTTTTGTATTGTCGAAGACCACTCACACTACACCAATCTACAACCTGTAAAGACGCTCTATATCGATGACCTTTGTATCGATGAAAATCAGCGAGGCAAGCATGTCGGGCAACAGCTGTTTGAGTATGTAAAGAAATATGCAGCCGACAATGGTTTCTATAACTTGACTCTCAATGTGTGGAGCTGCAATCCAAGTGCTCATAAGTTTTATGAAGCAATGGGATTCAAGCCCATGAAAACAGTAATGGAGACCATATTGTAAGCCATGCAGGTGTGTTCCTGCAATGTGACAATTCAATAGTAAACAAAGAGGGGCTGTGTCATTGTGAACAGCCCCTCGATGTTTTGTATCTATAGGTCAGAGACTTCAGAAGGGGAAGTTGATACCGAAGTTGACGTTGAGATTTGAGTTGAGGGGCGCATATTGCTTGGCCAGCTTGCCGGGCATACAGTCGGTGGCGACAAACAGGTTGAAGCCGGGAACCTTGAGACTGATTATGCCGCCGAACTTGAAGCCGAACGTACCCTCGGCGATGTTGACACCGGCCGAGAAACATTTGACGGGCTGAACATCGGCCGACAGGCGGAACTCGGTCCACGAGAAGTCGCCGTTGATGCGGGTCGTGTTCATGAAACCGAATTTGAGACGGCGGTAAACGGGCAACGAGTATTGTGCGCCGGCCGTCATGGTGGCTCCTATGCCTGTTATACGCGAGCCCTGGTCGCCGGCATCCTCGAGCTCATAGAGCATCGACAGGTTATCGCGGAATTTATCCCACGAGTCGTTGTTATCGACGTTGAATATCAGCGCATCGGTATCGACCGACTGCAGGCCGTTGGTCGTAGCGGTCATGTCGTTGTTCCACTGTATGAAACCGAGGTCGGTGAATGCCAGCGAGAACTCCCAGTCGGGATTGAGCGTATATACCGCGCCGAGGTCGATTGCGCCGCCAAAGCCGTTAACCGGGCCGAAGCCGTCAAGATTGGCACCGCTGACATACCGGCGACGCGTGCGGTCGTTATAGTCGGTGTCCCAGGTGAAGCCCTTCAGGCTGGCGTGCATGTCGGCATCGACCTCGCCCTTGTAGCTGTCACGGTCGAGACGCAGATTGGCCGTATTGACATGGGCGTCAAAGCTACCCACACCCACGAGCACTTTCAGTGTCGCGCCGACACGCAGCTGCGAGGTTATCTGGTGAGAATGGTTCAAGGCAATCTCGGCCCACGCACGGCCGGTACCGCCGAAATTAGAGAGGTCGTATGTGTCGTTTGAGAGGCCCTCTTTGGCAAGGCGCACAAGCTCTTTGGGCAGACCTATCGAGGCCGATGAACGTGCGCTGAGCGAGATAGTGTTATATCCCTTGAAACCTTTGAAGCCGACGGCAAGGATGGTCTCGCGCAGGTCGATACCGAGACGTGAATGATCTTTAATGCCGCCAAGAGCCTTTGAGGCCGAGATGTTGGGGTTGAGCAGTGTGGTTGTCTCACCGTTGATATTATAGAATATCTTATTGAGGCCAATGGTACCGTTGGTCGAGATATTGAGATTACCCAGACCGGGCATCGACACAAAACCGCTGTTATTACCGATAGCAGGGTTGGCCTGGAAACGGTACAGATAATTTGAGTCAAAATAGCCTGACTGGAGGCTTTGGGCGCTCACGGCGGCCATTGACATCAATGCCATAGCTGATACACCCAACCGTGTGATATAATGTTTCATGAGTTATCTTGTCTGTTAAAATTATGAATGGGTTAGAGTGTATCACGATATGAACCGCCCACGGTGACCTTGATATCGCGCAGCTCGATTGGCGATGAGGGCGACAGCACCTGGCCGGCCTTGGTCACGCGGCATGTAGCGGTGTAGCGTATGCCGTCGATACCCACGATTGTGCCCGTAGACTTCAGTTCGACGGGAGCGGTGGTGCCGGCGGCGATTGTCAGGCCCTCGAGGCTGACAGGCTTGTTGGTTTTGGGGTCGACACAGGGACGGCCGTTGACATCGAGAGGCGTTCCCGACACAACGATGTCGACAGGAAGCGAGTTGGTAACAGTGGCCTCAACCTTGAGTGTTGTGACCGTGATTTTACTTATGGTCTCATCATCCCAGCCCGTCTCGTCCTCCTGATATACGATCTGAGAACCGACACCAAGTTCGAGAGGGGCATAGAGGGTGTAGTTGCCGTGAACGCTCTGCAGGTCGGTGCCGAGAACAAAATCGGTGACATTGTCAGGGCCGGCATGAGGGGCATTGAATGTGACCTTGACATAGTCGGGCAGGCCGTCACCGCTCAGCAGGTCGCTCAACGACTTGAAGCCTACGAAATCGGCTGCGGCATATCCCTCGTAGTAGCCGTCGGGCTTAGAGGGCGAGAGGCAGAAGTTGTAGGGCCCGTCGATGCCTTTGTCGGCATTGATTTTGATGAGCGAGCCGGCATCGAGTTCACAAACCTTGACGGGTCGGGGGTTGCTGTATTTATATGATTCGAGCGTAAGACCCGACGAGGCGGTCAGACCGTAGTCGGCCATCGGATTGTTAACCGAGAAATACAGCTGGGGATTGGCCAGGGTGATATTTGTGTCATCGTCACGCAGCATGTCGGGGATATCGTCGAGGGTCACATTGGCCACATCAAAACCGTCAATCTGATAATTGACATTACCCGATACCGATTTCACATTGATGGTATTGAGCTGGGGCGTAACCGTGAGCTTAACGAGCTGAGGCTCGGTCAGAACGACAGGTTTGAGGGCACCGAGCACATAGCCCGACTTGACGCCGACCTTGCCGTTGAACTGAATGTTACCGTTGTTGGCGCCCTCGGTACCGGGAGTGAATTTGAAACCGGCAGCCGTGAACTTGGTAAAGTCTATTTCATCGACAGCGAGTGTGATGGCCGAGGGCCTGCCGACGCTGACAACGACATTGCCGAGCGACACGTCACCATTGGTGCACGGATAATTTGAAACGTGCATGCCGGCCGGCAATGTGAGCGTAAGCTGCTGGAACTCTATATGTTCAAAAGCGCTGTTCAAATCCGAGAGCATCAGATTGAGAGTGATATTCCACGAGCCTTTGATATTCAGCAGATCGCGTATCGAGCTGTCGACATTAGAGCTGCCAAACGAGAAGTCGGTCACAGCCTCATGGATTTCATAAGCCACCACACGCCCCTCGACCGGAACCGATGGTGCTCCCGGTATTCCGTCAAACTTGTAGACCGTGCTCTCGATCGGGCTGATCGTACCCGGATTTATCACCACAGGCTTGATATTGATCGGGTCACTGTGAAAATCACCGTTGACCACGACTGCATACTCGCCGTTGATTTCCTTGATAACACTGCCGTCATCGAGATCAAACGCATTTGACAACGTGATAGCGTCAAGATTAATCGGAATCACAAGGTCATTGACCTTAACCTCAACATCGGTGTTGATGTTTTCCAGATCATAGGAGTCGTCGACACACCCGGTCATCATGACCGATGCTATCGGCAGTCCTATGAGCGTCTTAACAATAAGACTTTTTTTCATAGCTTTTTATATAATGTAATGAATAAATTTATCAATCGCGTTAGTCCTATTGGCTATATATACCAAATTCAGTACAAAATTAGCCATTAATATCCGAATTAACAAATTTAACACATATTACATTATCTCGCCCGTTAGTCAGGCCTGTGCCTCGGCCTTCTTCTTCTCGAGGAACTCGTTGATGCCGCACAACCACTCGCCGCCGCTCCCGTCCATGCCGCCGCCACTGCAACGGCAATAAATCCCAATTATATACTATAACCAAGTGATCATTAGCGAATGTGTTGTTTACTCGGAGAATAGACTGGTGTCATCCCTATACTTTTCACGTAACTTCCTGACTATATTCTCTCTATCCTCCTCGAGCCAGTCGAGTAGTACGTCGCCCGGGATTGGACAGGTTCTATCAAACCAATGTAAATATCTACCATATAATTCAACTATAGGAATATGCGGACCATGCATTAGTAAAATGAAAACTAAATCACCCTTTCTTAACGGGCCGGTTTTCTTATATGGAACATAAATATTCAGGTTTGTTGTATCTCCGATTTGCTCAAACATCGATGATAATCTGATTTTTTTGCTCCGGTTGAAAGATGCAAACTTATCACCATCCCATGATGTTACTACATCCCGTTTGGCATTTATCCACTGTATTATATAACCGTTTTTGAGTACAAACTGCAGGGTGTCGTTGTTGACAGGTTCACACGCATTACTACCGGCTCCGAACGCTTGGTTGAGCGAGCAAACTGTCATTAACACAAAATAAAATAATTTAAGTTTCATATCGGTGATTGTTCTCAATTCGTATAAGCGATTTTGAGGTTGTTGAAGTTAAGGCCTGTAGCGTTTCCAGTAATAGTAATCATAGCATACGCCCTGCAGGTAACGTGTAATCAGGCTGTCGGGACTGTCATATCTTAAATCACGCAGATATTTTGTCGGTATGCTGTCCCTGCTGTAGCAGTCAGACAGGAACCACCAGGATGCTTCATCAAACTTTATTTCCTGATAATCGGTAATCAATCCGTCCTGCAGAATGAATCTTTGAGCTAAATTACTTCCCCCGGCATGGTCATGTGTAATAAATGGGGTCGAGCTCATCATACATTTAATCATATCAGTATTCCACTCAAAAAATACATTTAACATAATCATGTCCGTATTAATCTGAGCGCATGCTGTGGGTTTATAATATTCGTCTACTGGAACAAGTTTATATTGCCCTTCTGTACCGTATTTTATACCAAATAAAATATTATTAAATTTAACATTACTATAATATTTCTTTCCCCAATACTCCGAACTTATAACTACAATTGTATCGGTCGACGTGCACGCAGGTAAGAGTTTCATTAAATCTTTTCGATTAGGAATTGTTTCCTTTAAAAGTTTATCAGTATCGAAAACGTCATAAAAATTCTTACCGATTATATTTTTTAGACGCACTGTGTCAAAGTCGACGATATGATTATCTTCATTATAAATTGGGATGCAGCGAATCGCAGTACCTTCACGACTGGATGCACTGAACGATGACATAAACGCCAGCATAAACAAACCGACAGCAAATACATGTATAAATTTCTTAGACATCTTCATTTCGTTAAATAATAAATACTGTCAAAATATCGTTCGTATTTCTCAAAATTTGACATCGTTTGAGTCTGCGGTGTTGCATTCAATAATATCGTGGCGACACATCCAATCAAAGCCAAATATATCTTCTTCACAGGCTTGCATTAAATTAATGGGAAAACGGCAAAAAAGCTAAATATATTCCGAGAGAGGGAGACGGTATCAGGCTTGTGCCTCGGCCTTCTTCTTCTCGAGGAACTCGTTGATGCCGCACAAGTGCTCGCGCACTCGGCCGCCGCCGAACTCATAGACTTTCGTCACCAGTCCGTCAAGGAAATCACGGTCGTGACTCACCACGATGAGCGTGCCGTCAAAGTCGCGCAACGCCTGTTTGAGAATATCCTTGGTCTTGAGATCAAGGTGGTTGGTGGGCTCGTCGAGAATAAGCAGATTGATAGGTTCAAGTAACAGCTTGATCATACATAGACGCACGCGCTCGCCGCCCGACAGCACCTTGACTTTCTTCTGATTTTCCTCGCCGCCGAACATGAACGCCCCGAGCAGGTCGCGCACCTTGAGTCGTGCGTCGCCGACGGCGATATCGTCGATAGTCTGGAACACGGTGAGGTTCTCATCGAGCAGCGACGCACTGTTCTGGGCAAAGTAACCTATCTGAACGTTGTGGCCGAGCGTGAGGGTACCGTCGTGGGATATTTCTTTCATGATGGCCTTTACCATCGTTGACTTACCCTCGCCGTTGCGGCCCGCAAATGCCACTTTGTCGCCGCGCTCGATGGTAAACGACGCGTTGGCGAACACAGGCTTGCCATCGTAGCTCTTCCCCACCCCGTCGGCAATGACGGGATAGCTGCCACTGCGCGGACACGGCGGGAATTTAAGTCTGAGTGCCGATGTGTCTTCCTCATCGACCTCGACAATCTCGAGTTTCTCAAGCCATTTCACCTTACTCTGCACCTGGTAGGTCTTTGAGTATGTGCCTTTGAAACGCTCGATAAACTCCTTGGCCTCGGCAATCTGCTTCTGCTGGTCATCAAACTGTTTCTGCTGTTGCTGACGACGCTCCTTGCGCAGCTCCAGATAGTGGCTGTAGGTAGCCTTGTAGTCATAGATGCGTCCGAGCGTTACTTCGATCGTACGCGTGGTAATGTTGTCGATGAACCGGCGGTCATGGCTTATAACCACCACTGCCATGGGACTGTTGATTATGAAATCCTCGAGCCAGCCTATCGACTCGATGTCGAGATGGTTGGTGGGCTCGTCGAGCAACAGCACGTCGGGGTTCTGCAACAGCAGTTTGGCAAGCTCAATTCTCATGCGCCAGCCACCCGAGAACTCGCTCGTGGGACGGTTGAAATCGCTGCGCTCAAATCCGAGACCAAGCAAAGCCTTCTCGACGTCCTCCTCAAAGTGAGTCATGTCGATGGCATAGAATTTCTCGCTGACGGTGGCGACTTTTTCTATCAAGGCCATGTAGGAGTCGCTCTCATAGTCGGTACGCGTGGCCAACTCGTTGTTCATGGCGTCGATCTCGGCCTCCATCGCCTTCAGGTGGGCAAATGCCTCTGACGCTTCCTCAAACACCGTCCGGCCGTCGTTGGTCATCATGTGCTGGGGCAGATAACACACTGTGCAGTCCTTGGGCACCGATACCGACCCGCGCGTGGGTGTGCGCACGCCGGCCAGAATCTTGAGCAACGTGCTCTTGCCGGCACCGTTCTTACCCATCAGGGCGATACGGTCTCTGGGATTGATTACAAACGATATATCTTTAAAGAGAGTCGTGCCGCCGAACTCGACGGTCAGAGCGTCAACTGAAATCATACATTAATTCTATTAGTCAAACACACCTTGAATACTCTCGGCAGCCTCGGTCTCATCGGTGAACTCGCCATAGAACTCGCGCTCACACAGATCGATATCGCCGGGAAAACTGAACGTCGATGTCTGGTTGTAAGGCAACGTCGGGTCGGCATACACGCGGGTCATGTACTTGCCATAGACCGGAAGCGCCATCGCGGCGCCCTGACCATTGGCCATTGAGTTGAAATGAATATAACGTTCCTCGCCGCCTACCCATGTGCCGGTAACCAGGTCGGGGGTAAAACCCATGAACCAACCGTCTGAATTTGAGTTGGTCGTGCCGGTCTTACCGCCCATCTGAGCCGTGATGTTATAGGGCGCGCGACGCAGTCGGTTACCCGTGCCGCCGTCGACCACGTTCAGAAGCATCGACAGTATTCGCCAGTATGCCGTCTCTGAGATAACCTCGGTGTGATTAGGTGTGAATTCAGATATGATATTGCCGTTGGCATCAGCGATCGCAGTCACAAAGACAGGGTCAACGCGCATGCCGCGGTTAGAGAATGCCGTGTAAGCACCGACCATCTCCTTGACCGACACGTCGCACGGGCCGAGGCACAGCGACATCACGGGGTCGAGCTTGTTGGTGATACCGAAGTTGTGCATCGTCCTGACAAGTGTCTGAGGCGACAGCTGGCTCATGAGTCGTGCCGATATCCAGTTATTGGAGTTAGTCAGCGCCCATCTCAGCGTCACCATCTCGCCCACACAGGCCGAGCCCGAGTTACGCGGCGACCACGGACGACCCGACTCGTCGATTATCGTAGGCTGGTCGTTGAGCATTTCGTCACAGGGGGTGAACCCTTCCTCCATCGCGTAGGTGTATAGGAACGGCTTGACCGTCGAACCTATCTGACGGCGTCCTGTCGACACCATGTCATACTGGAAGTGGCTGAAGTCGGGGCCGCCGACATAGGCTTTGACGTGGCCTGTGCGCGGATCCATCGACATCATGCCCGTGCGCAGGAAGTGCTTGTGATACAGTATCGAGTCGCGCGGCGTCATCAGCGTGTCAATGCCGCCGTCATAGCTGAACACGGTCATGTCGACAGGTGTATTGAAGGCTTTGTCTATGTCGGCATCACTGACGCCGGCCTTCTTCATCAGCCGGTAACGGTCGCTCTGCTTAATAGACGTGGCGATAAGATTGTCGAGCTGGCTTTGTGAGAGCTCTTCACGATTAGTGGTATAGGGTGCACCTTTGACATTGCGTTTTTCGCGGAAGAACTCGCGCTGCAACTGTTTCATGTGCTCCTCGACAGCCTCCTCGGCATACCGCTGCATGCGTGAATCGATCGTCGTATAGATTTTCAGGCCATCGGTATAGATGTCATAATATGTACCGTCGGGCTTGGGATTCTTATCAATCCAACCGAACAGCTGATTATTGGCCCACGCAATTGAATCGTCAACATACTTCTGACCTTCCCACGCCATATACTTGGAGCGCTCAGGCTTATGAGCCGTAAGCATGCGTCGCAGTTCCTCGCGGAAATATGGCGCCGGGCCGTCCTTGTGGTCTACTCGATTGAAGCTGAGGGTCAGGGGCAGCTGCTTGAGCGAGTCGGCCTCGGCACGCGACAGTTTGTCGGCCTTGACCATCTGGTCAAGAACGGTATTGCGACGCAGGCGCGTGCGCTCGTTCTGCCTCACAGGATTGTAAAAAGCCGGATTCTTGACCATACCCACCAGCGTCGCGGCCTCCTCGATGTTCAGATCGGCGGGGTCTTTACCGAAATATACGTGCGCGGCAGTCTTGATACCGACGGCATTGTACAGGAAGTCAAACTGGTTGAGATACATCTTCAGTATCTCGTCCTTTGAGAAATTGCGCTCGAGCTTGACGGCAATCATCCACTCGACGGGCTTCTTGAAAGCACGGTCGAGGATGCCCTCCGACTCGGGTGAGTAGAGCTGCTTGGCAAGCTGCTGGGTCAGCGTCGAGCCACCGCCGGCATTCTTGTTCTGCATCACAATGGTCTTGACAAGCACACGCATCACGGCGCGCATGTCGATGCCCGAGTGGTCGTCAAAGCGCGAGTCTTCAGTCGCGACAAGGGCATCAACCACATAGGGCGAGATCTCCGAGAAGTCGGCATACACGCGGTTGCCTGTTCCGCGGAAATAACGGCCCAGTTCCTCACCGTCGGCCGAATAGATCACCGACGCATATTTATCGGTAGGATTACGCAGCTCCTCGATAGGGGGCATGTAGCCAATAAGGCCATTATATATAAGGATGAACAACAGCACGACCAGCATGAAGCCGAGCGCAAACACCGACCACAGCGTGCGTATAATGATATTGTTGCGTTTTATCGTTTTTTCTGATTTCTCTTTCATCGGGTATGTTTACTTTTCCAATCGACAAAGTTAATACTTTAGCGCCATATATTCTCACTTTTTTAGTAACTTCGCATTATAAAACTTATTAAAATGTCCGACTCGACTTTCAATAAAATGCAACTGCTCAAGCGTCGTTTTTTTGCAATGCGCAACGGCGCAGTTGCCGACAGCCTCAGACGCAACGGTGCCGACTACCGCATCATATTCGGCCTCAACCTGCCGCAAATCGTTGAAATCTCGTCTGAATTCGGCCCTGATGCCGACCTTGCCAGGCAATTGCGCACTAACGTCACCACGCGCGAGAGCATGCTGATAGCACCGATGATTTTTCC
This sequence comes from uncultured Bacteroidales bacterium, assembly GCA_947175245.1. GTDB lineage: Bacteria > Bacteroidota > Bacteroidia > Bacteroidales > Muribaculaceae > JAAVFS01. The sequence goes on along the minus strand of CAMWLW010000016.1, from coordinate 16,671 downwards.
GGCCGAAGAGCTTACGCCCGACGAGGCTTTCGAATGGCTATCGACAGCTCCGACGACCGAAGTCATCGACATAGCGTGCCTGAAGCTGTTCAAACGTCGGCCGTTCGCGTCACAACTCGTCGACCGATTGTCGGACAGCGATTCACCGCTTCACCGATATGCCGCGCTGCGACTCGCCGCCAACATCCTGCCCGACGATATGGATCGCACCGAGAGATTGGCACGCAACGAGACAGCGCTCAGCTCACCATTGACTCAAGGCATGGCGCGCATCATACTCGACGACATAGAGTGGCGCCGCGAATGTGCTGCTGAAAAATAACGATTAACCCTGATCAGCCACGGCCGCTGAGGCGACGGGTGAGCGTCTCACCAAACCACAGGCCGCCTATAATCAAGATGCACCCTACCCAACCGGTCCAGCCGACATTCTCATCGACTATCATCCAGCCGGCCAACATGGTGACGATAGGCTGCACATACAGGTAGTTAGACGCCTTTACCGGGCCTATTACCGCTATAGCCTTGGCCATAAGGACATAAGCCAACAGCGAGCAGACCAGTCCGAGAAACAGCAGATTACCCCATACCTCGGGACGCGAGAAAATACCGGGCGACGAGTGCTCGGGCTCCATTGCAAGGAACGGCAACGCCGTGATTATACCGTAGAAAAATGTCTTTCTCGTTATAAACCACGTCGAGTAGGTCGCGTTGACTTTCTTTATCAATATGCTGTATATCGAGAAACTTATCGCAGCGCCGAAGGCAAGCAGGTCGCCGGCCGGATGGAACGAGGCGCCGTCAACATCGCCGAACACGACCATAATAACACCACACAATGCTATCAACGAGCCAATCACTATCCATTTACCCGGACGTTCGCTGCGGTATAGTGCACCGACTATGAATGTGGTGATGAGGGGTGACAGTGTGGTAATCAACGACACATTGGCAACGGCGGTCTTGGTCACCGCGATATTCTCGGTCACAAAATAAATCGAGCCGCCCGACAGGCCCAGGAGCATGAACAGCACCTCGTCGCGCCATGTGTAGCTTCTGAAATATTTATGACTGATGGCCAGCAATATAAGATAGGCCAAGATAAAGCGGCACAGGTAAATCTCGACCGGGGTCAGATTGGCCTCACTCAACACCTTGGTCGACACAAACGACATGCCCCATACTATACAGGTAAAGAGCATGCCAAGATTGGCAAACAGCAATGAGCGCCGGCCAAGTGAACGCGAAGAGGCTTGATTACCGTCAATCGACACCATAGTTATATCGTCTTAAATATATCGCAAAATTACGAAAAAGCTAACATATAAGCAAAGTCTTAGTACCACTTCACGCCGGTCGAGGTCGACGAACGCTTGTCATACTTCAAATCGCTCAGCAGCGACGATTTCACCGATATGTGGAAGTTAAAACTCTTATATGGTCCAACGGGAATAACACTCGCTGTCATTGTAAAACAGTGCAGATCACGCGATATGTTACAGTTCATGTAGGCGAGCTTGTGGGTGTCGAAGTTGTAGCTGGCGCTGAAACTGAAGTTCCAGTTGGTGGTCGGACGTATGTTACCCGAGAAGCTCAGATTTTGAGTGATACGTCCGTTATACTCCATTTTCTGCTTGTTGAACGACCCGTAACCATAGCTGACCGAATAGTTGAACGTCAGGCTCCACGGCACTGACCACTGCATATAACCGTCATTACCCACGGCCATATCGTCTTTATGGTTATCACGCGTTATGCCGCGCGGTCGCCGCGGCTCGTCATCGTCGACATCCATGTCGTTCTCCTCGTCGGGATTCTTCTTGGTGTCTTTCTTATCGTCCTTTTTGCCGAACAGCTTTTTGAACGTGTCGTTATTGAATGTATAGGAGAATGATGTGCCTGTGCTCGACAGCTTGCCGAGCCCCTTGCCGGCCTTCCAGCGCGGTATATTGACACGGACGGGGTTACCGGCCTCGTTCAGCTGATAGGTGTAGACATCCCACACGGCCGACAGGTTGAGGTTAAAGTTCTTGACCAGTCGCAGCAATATCGAGGTATTGATGTTACTCCAGTTGAGCGAGTCGGCCGCGAAGTTATAGCTTTGTGACACCGTGAAGTTCTCGATAAGCGACACTTTCTTCTCGCCTATGCTGTCGTTGTCGCTCTTCACTTTCATTTCCAGGTTGTTGGCAAGCGACACGGACACCGAGCCGGTCTTACCCTGACCCGGAACACCATAGAGCGAGTTGGGGAACATCGAGTACTTGCGGCTCATCGGCTGCCCCGAAGCATTGGTATATTCATACGTGCCATAGTAACCGAAGAACGGCGATGAGAAGTCGGGTGACGCATTGAACGACACTGTCGGCGTCAGCACGTGACGTATCATCTTCACCTTGTCGCCTAAGAACGGCAGGGGCTGGAAGAAGCCGTATATCTTGGTATCCATCGACACCGACGCGTTGAAATCCCACACGTTATAAAAACTGTATGTGGTGTCGCACACCTCGGCGGCAGCATTCGGGTCCCACTGGCGGCGCACCTTGCTGGAGTACATACGGTCGTTGAGCGTCACCGACGGGGTGAGGTTGATATATTTTAACAGGTTGAAGGTGGCCGACAAAGGTATGGAGTGCTTCATGCCATTGCGCCAGTCCTTGATCAGACTTTTTTTGAAGAATTGGTTCTGATTGGCTGTGAGCGAGTTCTGGAATTGGCCCGAGTAAGACATACGTATCTTCTCATACCAGCGTTCATCGCCTACGGCCCTCTTGCGCTTGAAAGGATACACCTGACTCATTGTCACCGTGAAGTTGGGGAACGACACCGTGAGGGTCGAGTCCTGGGTGCGCTGCGACACGTTCAGCGTGCTCGATACCGACCACTTGCTGTTAGGTATCTTGTAGGTCATGTTGACGGTCGAGCTCTTGGTGTTCTCGGTAAAGCCCGACGAATAATAGCTGTTGAGGTCGTTGCGCGTGTAGCCCGAGGTGGTGAAGTTGACCGATGCCGACAGGGTCATGTTGGGGTTGGCCTTTGAGTCCTGAGAGTGGCTCCATCTGATCTGGAAGTTGGTGGCCTTTGAATAGTCACTCTGGCCCTTGTCGCCGGTGATGGTGACGAGGTAATTGGCGGCGAAGTTGCCCGAATATTTGTAACGTTTGCTGTAGGTCGACTGGGCGTTGAGACCCCACGAGCCCTTGGTGTAAATTTCGCCGGTCAAAGCCAGGTCGACATTGTCGTTGATGGCAAAATAGTAGCCGCCGTTGCTCAGGTAGAAACCGCGGTTGTAATCGTCGCCGAACGTAGGCACAATGACACCCGACGCATAGCTCTCGCTGAACGGGAAATAACCGAACGGCACGGCCAGCGGCAGCGGCAGTCCGGCAAGCACCATGTAGGCCGGGCCGGTAACTACATTCTTGCCGGCCTTGAGTTTGGAGCGTGTGAGCTGCAGGTAGAAGTGGGGGCACTCGTGATTGTCACATGTCGAGTATTTACCGTCCTCGAAGTAGAACGAATCGTCCTCGTTCTTTTTGGCACGTCCGCCGGTAATATAGCCTTCACCCTGCTGGGTGACAACGTTAGTAATATAACCCTTCTGAGACTTAAAATTATAGCTCATGGTCTCGCTCTCGTAGGGCGTACCTTTCTCGTCAAACACCGGGGTGCCTACGAGTTCGCCGGTCGAGTCGCGGCGTCCGAGGGCATAGACATCGCTCGTGCGCAGGTCGACATTAACCTCGGCAGCATCGAGTTTCAGGTCGCCGTATGTGACCTGAGCGTCGCCATACAGGTATATGAGATTGCGGCCGAACATCACCACCGAGTCGGCCGACTCGAAGTTGGCAACAGCGTCAAGGTCAACCTTTTCGCGCACGAAACGCGAGGCGCCTGTACGTTTCTGAAGTCGCGGCAACAGCGGGAGCGAGTCAACACGTGTTTTAGTTTGTGCGCTGTCAATCACAGCCTCGGCCATCGGCGCCACGCTGTCAGTATCGGCCTGCAACAACCGTCCGCGGCGAAGGTCGACATTCATGCGCGCGACACTATCGGCCTGCTGTACAGTATCCTGCATGACAATCTGCCCGACAGCCACAGGAGCAGCCGAGGCACATTGCATAATACAGGTTAATAAGCCGACGAGCGCAATTGCTCTATATATAATCGAACGCATTGATTGGTCAATTCACAATTCGGCGCAAAGATAGTGAATTATCGCCTATTATCGCCCTTAACTGAGGTTAATTTTTGATAACCCGGAGACACTGGTTGAGAAGTCCGTAAATAAGTCTTCGCCCACCTCATAGTCGATGAGTGCTGCAATAAAAAAAAGCAAGATCGAAATGGGCACCTTCAATCTAATCACAATTAGCTATCAATCAATAATCTTTCATGAATGAAAAAGTATCTTTTTGGCCTTGATGATTATTAGACTTTTCGTAAATTTGTAGCATGGATATGATGACGTATTATAAGTTTAAGGAAGTCGTTGACGCAAATGTATCGCGAAGCGATTTCACATGCCCTTGCTGCAGAAAGAGCTGTTGGATTGGCGATAAAAAAATTCTTAAAGTTCCTACATCAACAAAGGCAGTAGCCTATGAACGTCATGGTAATTCAAGTAAAACAACCTATCGCACAACATATCACAACTTCCGCATTTGCAAAGAATGTAATGCTAAGATTGTTTCTAATGCTAACAAAGGTGGAAAAGTGGCTCTTACCATTGCCGGATTATTTATAATTGCGTATTGTATATGCTATTGGCTTATTCCATATAATTTCGGTATATTTGCCGATATTCAATATCGAAGCATTGGTTCTTTTGCCGGATGGTTACTCGCAGCAATTGTGATTGCATTATTTATAATTATCCCCATCACAGATTCGATTTTTGGGAAATTCGCGCCCACTCCTTCTATGACTCTTGAAGAAGCCATACAAGCAAACGCCGTGGAATAAAATAAGGCTCGCCGCAGAATCATACAGCAAATGATTGAGAACGTTTGTGCAACTACGTAAAAAAAATCAAATATCAATTTGCCGTATAAAAAAGATTGAGTATTTTTTCACCGAAATATTTGACTCTGCAAATTTATCATGACAACTGGTGATTTTGGATTCAGAATTCAAAAAACGATGTGAAGGCCGTGGCGATGGTTCGACGGTCGGCTTCAGAATATTGATAGTGATGGGATTGAGGTAGGATTATCACTTGAGCCTCGGCCGATGAAGCGATCACTTCGGCCGATGAAACGGCAACCATCTCATCATGTTGCGATAATAATGCGCACATGGAGCAAGGGACTCCGCCGGCCAGCAATCGGCGAACGCGACGTATCTCGGCGAACAGCTCCAAATACCTCGCGGGCCAACCGTAATAATGCAGCGGGTTCGAATCCAAGGTAATACCGTATGCCTCTTTCGCAGCCTTTGCTACCTCATCTTTTTCATAGAAACCGAACGCTACCTTAATCGAGTTCACAAACAGCCGTGCCCTGATTCGTAATTTAATAGGAGGATTAAGCAAAAACAAGGCAGAAATATTACCAGCAAAAGCCTCTTCAAGCAAGAGAAGACACCCCATGGAATGGCCTACCCCTATCACACTGTCACACTTGGCAGCCATTTGTCTCACGGCCTCAGACACTTGCTTCTTCCATCCATTCATCGAGGCACGGGAAAATGCGAGCGCATCACCACCATGCCCCTCAAGCCCGACCATCGCCACCTCAGTGTCGGCAGGGATAAGCGGCATGAGGAAATCAAAAATCTTATTGTTTCCCACGATGCCATGCACAAAAACAATTCCGCGTCGTTGTTTCATGCCGCTTATCCTGATTATCAAACCTCTATATCAAGGTTATCATTAGTCATCGGTTACTTGCCCTGGTGGACGGGGCGCAACAGGTCGTTGACGGTCTTGACGGGGTTGAAGGTAGAGATGGGTACCTCGACGAACACTGTGGTCCAGTCGCTCATAGCGCCGTTCCACAGTCCGGGCAGTTCGAGCGCGCGAAGCGTCTTGCCGTGCAGCGACTTGCTTGAGATGAAGCCGGTAGCGGGGTCAACATATTTGGGTAAATCAAATTTCTTACCCTCAATATCCTTGATGTAGCAAACCAGGTCGACGGGATTGAAATGGGTTGCCTTAGACACCATAGCGGCATACTCGGCGTTGTCGGGGTCGATCTGCGTGCTTTCAAGCACCTGGGGCGACACTGTGCCGTCCTGATTATAGGCCAGGTAGGGGCCGCCGCCGGGCTCACCCTCGTTGCGCACCATGCCGCACACGCGTAGCGGACGGTTGAACTTGGCCTGCAGATAAGCAGCAAGGTCGGCGTCGTTCATCTCGGCGGCTTTAGGGTTGATTATCGAGAGTTTATCGGTTGCAAAAGCGAGCATCTCGTCGAGACGGGCGCGGTCATACTGCCCGGTGGCGAGCTCGGTGAGATAGGCGGCGATAACGTCGTGAAGCTCTATGAGATAGCCGGCAAGGATTTTTTTGTAACGCAGTGTCGATTCGCGTTTTGAATCGGGCACGACGTTGTCGATGTTCTTGATAAACACGACGGTCGACTCTATATCGTTAAGATTTTGAATAAGAGCGCCGTGACCACCAGGTCGGAACACAAGATTGCCGTCCTCCCGGAAAAGCGTATTGTCGGGATTGACTGCAACGGTGTCGGTCGACGGTTTCTGCTCAGACATCGAGACGTCAAACTTGACGCCTAATTTCTTTTCGACAGCAGGTACAGCCTCGGCGAGCTTCTGCTCGAACAGGTGACGATGGTTACCCGACACGGTGAAGTGCAGATTGACATGGCCGTTGGCATCGGTTGCCGACTGGGCTCCCTCAACGAGCTGTTCCTCGACAGGTGTGCGAACGGTACCGTCGCTGTAGGCATGGAATGACAGCAGGCCTTTGGGCAGATTGCCATAATTGAGCCCCTCTGCACCGATTATGCCCGAGATGACATCCTTGTAGCGGCCGGCGGCTATCAACTCCTTGACCGACATGCCATATTGACGTTGAAGCACATGGTCGAGCTCGGCATAGAAAGGCACGTTGTCAATATCTTTAATGAGTTTGTCGACATCACTGCCGGGAGCGGGCTTGTCGTCGGCACCGTCAACAAAGGCGAAGAGCGCCTTGAACATACGTGATGCCGCACCTGAGGCGGGTACGAATTTTGAAACCGTACCGCCATCGGCAAGATATTTATTCCAACGCGCGACAGCCTCATCTTCCTGAGTATCATCGAGAGCCACGATACCGGCACCGACACGGGCCGAATCGGCGATACGCAGATAGGGAAATCCTGTTTCAAAGCGTTTTACCTGCTCCATAAGTTGCTCTTCGGTGATACCGCGAGCCTGCAAAGTCTGTTGATCATGAACATTCAACATGGCAATAATATTTTAGTTATTAATCTTGTTCAATATATTAACACTTCAGCGTCTCATTCGTTTCAGAAGATTGTAACTCGAAACGATACCGAGCTCACCGGCACGGCTCAGATCATTAGTACCGTTGACACTGTCGCCGGCTTTGAGATACAGGTAACCGCGGTTATAGTAGGCGACGCCGAGGCCCGGCTCGAGGTCTATAGCCCGGCTGAACGCATCTATAGCCCCGTTGACATCACCACGGTCGGCAAGCAGACAGCCTTTATTATAGTATGCCAGCGCCATACGCGGCGACAGGTTTATAACATGGTCTATATCGGCAATCATCTCGGCATAGGCAGTTGCCTGACGGGCACCGGCTATGTGACGGTCGGACTTGTTGGATACGTCCATCGCGTCGGCACCGGCCTTGGCCTTGAAGTCCTTGAAACGCGCGTTGGCCCGCATAAGGTAGGCTATCGCAAAATCGGGGGTGAGAGCTATAGCCTGACTGAAATCGGCAATCGCGGCCTGATAGTTATGCAACATCATGAAATCCATTCCGCGGCCAAGATAGTCGATAGCTCGCGGCGAGTGTGTAGCGAGGTAGGAGCTGTAATACTCAATCGACTGGAAATGACGCGAAATCTCGTCTTCGCCCTGAGGCCCCACATCATTGAGCACGACAAAAAGCGGTTGTCTCAACGTGCGCGTAGCATTGGCGCTCTCTACCTCAGACAAGCCGTATACAGCCGAATTGGTCTCGGCATCCTCGTCGACATAGAAGCTCAGCTTAAACATGGGCTCGAGCACGACGGTCTGATTGCGATCCTGTACCTTGCCTCTGATGCTCTTGTTATTGTGTTCTTCGGCCAGCTCGACGTCGTTTTCAATCGTGAGCAGTGTCGAGAACCGGTTGGCGACATCCTCGGCACTCTCGCGGGCCATACCTTCGCGCTCATCGGCAGCACGGCGGGCGGCATCGGGCTGAACCGACGTCATCTCGCGGGTTGCCCGGTCAGACTCGAGTCGTCGGCGATCCTGTTTGAACAATGCCATAGCATCGTCATAGTCTTTCATCGCATTCTTGCGGTCGCCCATCTTGTCATAAATCAGGAAACGGCTGTACCGGGCACCGGCAAAGTCGGGAAACGCATCGACGACGCGCGACAAGTCGGCTATCGCACTCTTATAATCACCCTTAGCCTCATAAATCATCGCGCGGTTGTAGAGCGCACGATAGTCGTTGGGATCGAGCTGAAGCACCTGATTAAAATCGGTCAGCGCACGGTCGTTATCAAGGGTCTGCATCCTCAGCAGGCCGCGATTGAAGTAGGCCACCTGATTTAACGGGTCGAGAGATATCGATGTTTCGTAATCGCTCAGCGCGCCTCTGAAATCGTCGGTCATATAGCGCACGTATGCGCGGTTAACATACAGGCCGGCCGACTTAGGCTGCAATTTGATTGCCTGGTCAAGGTCGGCACATGCAGCAGCAAGGTCGCTGTCGGCTTGCTTTATGGCTATCTCGGCCCTGAGCACGTATGCACCGACAAGATTCTTGTTCAGCTCGAGCGCTTTATCCAGGTCGGCTTTGGCGGCTATCGTATCACCGGTAGCCAGTTCGAACTTGGCCCGGCCAAGATAACCGTTCTCATAACGCGGATAGCTGCTTAGCAGGACGCCGTATGTCTCGGCGGCTCCGTCATAGTCTTCAATATCTTCCTGAGCCAGCGCCTTGTTATAAAGCAAGCCCTTGTTGTCGGGCAACAGTTTGAGCGCCTCGTTGTAGTCGGCGACAGCGCCGGCTGCATCGCCGCGATTCTGACGGGCGACACCTCTCACCTCGTATGCGTCGGCGATGAACGGGTTGCGCTCAAGCGCGGCCGTGGCATCCTGCTCGGCTCCCAAATAATCATCAAGATTAAGTTTGGCAATCGAACGGTAGAAATAAGGCATAGCCATATAAGGCTTGGCCTGTATGGCCTGATTGAAATATTGTATCGAGACTACATAATCATCAAAATAGAGTGCGTTCTGACCTATGCGCAGAACCTGCTCGGCATTGATCTGACAACGCGCAGTCAATCCCGCGCCAACCGAAACAGCGCCAACCAGCACCAGCCTGATGAGTTTTAACAAACTATTCATGTAGCAAAAGTAAGAAAAATAGATCAAAACACACCGGCCGTTAACATTTATTGTTAACAACAATCGTCACAGGCCATAAACGGCAAGCGGCCACCCTGTCTTATCGGGATGGCCGCTTGACCGTTCTGGTCGTGTTTTTTCAAGCAGTATTAAGATGTAATTTAAAGGTCTATGTATTTTAATAAAGGCGATGTTGTGTTGTGTTTTTCAGTATTAGCGGGTTGTGTGTGTGTCTTTCAATTATCTTGTAATTGAGTTCGTTAAATTTCCGTGACACACGCCGTTTACTTGTTGTAGTCGGCAAGCATGCCCTGGAGTTTCTGGCGGGCGAAGAAGATGCGGCTCTTCACGGTGCCGAGGGGCAGGCCCATCTTGTCGGCGATCTCGTTGTACTTGTAACCGGCAACGTGCATCGAGAAGGGAATACGGTAGTCGTCGCTGAACGAGTTGATAGCCTCGGTGATTTCTTTAACGGCTACTGAACCTTCGGGAGTATCGATACCTGAGTCCTGGGGAAGATTGAGGTGGTAGAGATCCTCGGTCTGGTCGATGATAGTTGCTGAGCGAACGACCTTGCGATAGTTGTTGATAAAGATGTTGCGCATGATGGTGAACACCCAACCTTTGAAGTTGACATTATCAACATACTTGTCTTCGTTGTCAAGAGCCTTGAGGGTGGTGTCCTGAAGAAGATCATAAGCGTCGTCGCGATTGTTGGTCAGAAGATACGCGAAGTTAAGAAGATTACTCTGAAGATCGAGAAGCTTGGTCTGGAAATTTTTTGAACTCATAGTTGAAACGTTTTAGTGGGTTATTGTTAGTTTTAATTGTTGTCAGTGTTACGTTTTTGTTTCGTTGACATTGCAAAGTTACAACAAGTTTTTATATTACAAAAATATTTCAATAAAAATTTCAACAAAATTATGTTAAAATTATTTTAACATTTGTATTTTGCTGATTTTGTGTTATTTATACCGCACGAATTTGTATTACATTTTTGTAATATTTCATATACCCTTTGTTACAGTAGTTGTTACAATGTAACATCTACACAATGTTTGTTACAATCTTTGTAACAAACGGAGGTCAAAAATATAATTCGGACTACAACAATTGCACCGTTTTGTAACACCTATGTTACATAAAACAACTATGCCGTGTAACTGGTCGTCGACCTACGTTACACGGCACTTACAATCTCAATATATAATATGTGCAATATTACATTGGAAATTTACCAACGTTTACATGCTTTTTGTGTAATCAAACGGGCAAAACTTTACGCTCAAAAGCATCAATGAAACTGCCGGGGGTAGCATTATATATAGCCACCCCGCGTTCACGCGCCCAACGCTCTATCTGGTGGTAAGCCTTAAACGCAACATAGTAACTGTGAAAAAGACTATGCAACGGAACGCCGGCATAAACCGCCTTGACACGCTCTCGCTCGTGACTGTTATCGGCATAGAAATGCGGCAAGTTGGTTATCACGTTGTTATTCTCATCAACACTAAGTGATGTTGTCCATGAGTGATCGGCTCCTACAAGATAAATCTCCTTGTAGCCGAGCCACACGCCCAGCATGACCGAAGGGATAAGGACGTTGCGTGGACGCGGCATGCCAAGCCGGCGGTTAAACGCCATGCGGGTGAGCCACGACCAGCCCTCAATCCCGACAGCGTTGTAAGAAACAATTGTAATATTTGTATTTTTTATCAAACGGCCCATTGTCCTGCCTTCATAGGGGACAAACAATGTCATAGGCCAGTCGACCGATTCAAGGCTCGCTACTAGGCGCCTAACATTATTATCGTCGGTAGCCCGATAGAAATGAGGGTCGGCAAGCGTGTAATAGCGCGGCTTCACGTCAAAAAATTCCTGAGTATTGGCCGCAAAATTAACGGCCATTGTGTCACAGCGGTGCAAGACACACATCTGCTGTTCAAATACAGTTTTAAGCGACGGCCCGTTACCCATTATGACCAACGGCCTGTCGGGCGACGCATTTGCAATTTTACAACTATGGGATTTGACCAATAGTTTTACACAACTCTTTAACGAATCAATCAGGAGGCTCATACACTACAAACTCGACTCATCATAATTGTGTGTGCGCAGATAATCGACCGTGCGCACAGGGGTGAACCCTGTCTCGGCCATCAGTAATGCGCCCGAAAGGGTTTTGGTCGACAGTTCTGCCTCAAGCGCCTTACTGTCTAACCAGAACAATGGCAGCCAATCGTTGACACGTGCTATGATGCGGGCCTTGGGTTGTTGCAAAGTGAATATGCGCTTATTACCCATACGCCATGCGAGCGCTTCGGCCAGGTCATGACGGGAAGTATCAGCGCCGTCGGTAACATTCCATACACCACTGCGCCCCACTACAGCAAGAACCGCGTCGGCCAATGAGGTGGCATGCACAACACTGACCTTAGCGTCGTTATCGGCAATATGCCTGTAGCTGCCGCGATATATACGGTTCACGAGCGTGCGCAGTTCGCCGCCCATACCTGTACCGACAATCATGGCCGGACGCAGTGTTGCAAGTTTGACATGATTATCAGCACACCATTGTGCAAGAAACTCTTCGACCGCAAGTTTGGCTTTACCGAAACGGCTGACGGGTGACGGCATCACAGTCTCGTCAACATTTGTACCGCTTGCAACACCGTAGACCTCGGCCGACGAGATATACACAAAGCTGACCGGCACGTTAGGCTCAAGTGCGGCCACAAGATTTTTCACCGCGCCGACGGCCGTCTCGGGGGTGTATCGCCTATCCCTGTCATCAAGCGCGTCACAGTATATCACGACCGACATCGCTGCAGGCAACACAGGAACGCCGCTGTGCAAATCAAACCTTATGCCGGCGAGTTCTCCTGTACCGAGCATCCACACACGAGCGTCGTCGGGCACAGCCTTCTCAACTACATTATATATATAAGGCGCTACAAATTCCTGTGCACCGGCTATGAGAACGTCTTTATCGGTCAGGGTCATCACGCAATCAATTATTTCATGTCAAGAAATGTATCATTCATCAATCGGTCTTTCAGCCGTTCGCTAACGCGTCTGAAGTGAGAAGTTTTCATATATTCCTCGATTGACTCAACATGGCGCATCTGGTGTAGATCTGAGCCTATAAAATCGATCATGTTATCATCAAGCAGCTTCATGGCGATACTTCTCACGGGCTTTCCATAGTAGCCGCTAAGACTCAGCAAATTACACTGAAAAAATATACCCCGGTCATGCAGCTGTTTATAGCGCGGATAATTGCTGTGATAGTATATGTAGCGCTCGGGGTGTGCGAGAATAGGCCTGTAGCCTCTTAGCGACAGGTCATAGAGCATATTGTCAAGCCCCCAGGGCTCAATCGAGAAATTATTCTCGACCAACAGGAAGCTGTTACCAAGCGGACGTGCGTTTCCACTTTCGAGCTGTTCGACAAAGAAGCTGTCGAGCCTGTACTCGGCCGATGGCGGCATGAGCTCAATAGCAATCCCGGCTTCAGTGGCACCGGCCACCAACGCCCCGTAGGCCGGGTCAATGGTGGCCGGTGTGTTTTCAAACGTATCTTCGGTTACATGAGGTGTCGGAATAATGCGCGTGATGCCCCACTGCTGCATGTGTTGCAGCAGCTCGACCGATTCTTCCACCGACTCCGAGCCATCGTCGATGCCCGGAACCAGGTGACAATGCACGTCGGTAGTGAACGGCAGACGCACATCGGCATTTTTTTTCTTAAACAAACCGAACATATCAAAAACCGTCGATTAAATTACTGATTTGACGTATTGGCCGGAATAATCTGGAGAGCGCTCTCGACACGATATGTACCCTTCAGACGCTCGGTGTCGATAGTGCAGGTGAAACTTACATACTGCACGCCGCCCCAATAGCCTTCCATCTTGAAGTCGGTAATTTTGTAGCTCGGATAGGGAGTATCACCGATGGTAGGTGTAAGCTCGGCCTTAGTCAATTTGTAGCCCGAGTAATCCAATGTGTAGTCGATGTCCTTGAAAACCATGTTGAGCGAGGGCATACCCTGAGCGAATTTTGCACCTATGGCTGCAAAGCTCGCTTTCTTAGTATCGACATCAAACTGCACGCCATAGAACGACGTCTGGTCGGTGTTGGTGAACACATTGCCATCCTGATCGGTAACCGTGGTAGTTCCCCAGTAGTAGGCCGGGCTGTATATGACACGCACAAAGTAACGGCTGTCGATCATATAGCTGAGCAACAGCATCGGGAACGACTGATTGCCGAGATAACGGCTGTAGTATTCCATTCTCAGATCAGTAACCGAGCGCGTCGCTCCACCTGCTAAGAAACTTGTGCTCGGCACATAAAGCGTCATCGCACCCTGATCATTGTAGCTATATCGTGTTCCCTTGACATCGAATGCGATATAAGTACCGTCAGGCATCTTGACACCGCTGATGTCGATATCAATCGTACCTTTGTCTATGTTGTTAACAAGCTGGTATGTAGCACCCGAAGTAACCACGTTATCACCGGTAGTAGTGTCATATACGTATGAAAGACAGTAGGGCGAGAAATCCTGAGTAATAGTATTGTTAGGGTCACCTAAACATGAAGTCATTACCACCGCCAGCATCGAGGCAAAGAATAGTTTAAATAATTTCATCTTATTTGTTAATGTTGTGTTGTTAAAATTATCGGTTTATCAATTATATCACTAATTTATAACGCTTAATATTGCACAATTATTGCATATCGAGGTCAAGTTCCATATTCACCGACACGCCAAATGTAAAAGGTGCGCCACGCTGCACAAACTCATTACCCATTGACTTGAAATAGAACGTCGAATATTTCACCTTATTAATATTTTCAGCCCATAATCTGACTGTGAACATCCTCGTCCGCACTGATGCGGCTATGTTGACAGGAGCATAGAAATTCTGGCGCTGAGAGTTCAATTCGTTCCAATAGATATTGCCCGTACCTCTCACTCCGGCCATCACCTCGAGACGATCAATGCCACAACCGGGCAACGACGTCGCGTAGACGACCTGGCCATACAGAGTATTAAGCGGCGCGTACGGCACGAAATTGCCGCTGTAGTCGTTAATGCCGTCATTGTACTCGACAAAGCGTGCGTCGGCATGTCCCCACGACATATTTGTCGACCAATGGCTGTCGATTGAATAACGCAGTGCGATTTCGGAGCCGACACTGCGAGTGCGACCGGCATTATCCATTATGCGACCCGTAGTGGTGCCGTCGGGAAAGCGCGTCAGCTGTTGGTCCCGACAATCGATATAGAACACAGCAGCGTCAATCGACATATCGCCACCAAGCAGAGTCAGATGAGTGCCGATCTCATAGTTCCAACTGCGCTCGGGCTTGTAACCTATAATTTCGTCGGCATCATACAGTTCGGTCAGCCCCATCGAAGCCATAAGTTTCTGCTGCAGGAAATCGCTGAACATTTGCGTATTATATCCGCCGGGCTTGTAGCCTTTAGAGACCGAGCCATAAACGTTGCCCGACACACGCGGCAATTTATACAGCGCTGTCAGCTTGGGAAGCTGTTCAACGTATGTATGCGACAGGCATCCTGTTTCATCAAGTGAAACGGGGACGTTTCGGAATATCTCGGGGTTGGCAGGGTCAGTATTATTCCAGATCGTATAACCGGTGTTAGTATAACTGTGATAGTCGAGCATCGGTCGCTCGATATCAAGGCGCACAGCCCCGGTCAACACCCAGCGTCCAATGTTGAACGTACTGTTGTGGTACACACCGAGACCACGCGTAGGGTGCATAAAGTCACTGTTAAGGACAAAACTCGATTCATTCCACTTAATAGGATAGCTCGGATTATTCTCGTTTCGCTTATTCTCGATAAGATTCTCGATGCCAACCGCGCCAAAAGTCACCGGCGCGTGCATATTACTGTGTCGTGTAAAACCAAAGAGACCAAACAGCCACGTGTACCGGTCGGTATTGTGACTGACGATAAAGTCCTGTGTAACCGATGTCTCGCGGCGACGCTGCGTCAAAGTAAAATAGTTCAATGGCAGGAAATCCTGGTCGAGTGTCATGTTATCGTCAATATGTTGCACCGACGTTACCGATGTCAGATTCCAGGCATCGTGTTTCCACGAGACAGTGAGACCGTCAAGCCACGAATTGCGCTTATAAAAGCACGTGTCATTATAGGCAATTGTTCCGCTGCCCAACAATTCGTAAGGGTAACCGCTCTGCTGTGAATGATAGAAACGGCCTGAATTTTCAATGCTCAAGTCATGCCCGGGATGCCACTCGAGTTTATACCACGCGTTCCAGTTTTTTTCACCTCCCACTCGACAGCCATTATAGGTATTCCGGTAATAACCGGTACTCCCGCCGGCCGAACCGCCCACTGCGACGCCTATATTCTCAGAATGTATATGGTATGCTCCAACCGTCGCCCTGTAAGTGTCATACGAACCAAGCTCGGCTGTCACCCTCACTCCATCAAACTGTAGCGGACTGAGTGTATTGATATTAATAAGTCCACACATGGTATTACGGCCGAACATTGTGTTCTGGGGGCCACGGACAATATCGACACGTACCATATCGTCGACATCAAAATCGTAGTTGTCCTTATTCAGTATCGGAATATTATCAATCGTAAGTCCCACAGCAGGCTGGTCAATACGTGCACCGATGCCACGCATGTAAACCGATGATGTGATACGAGAACCATAACGCGGAATATACAAATTGGGCGAAAGGTCACTCACCTGATGCATATTGACAATTCGATCCCGCTTAATTTCAGACGCGTCAATTACAGTGGCCGAAACAGGTTTTGATCTAAGCTGTGTACCAATCTTTACGGCAGTAACTGAGACCTGAGGCAAATTCATCACCGTATCGGCATATAAATTATAGGCCGAATCATCGACCGATTCAGCTGATAAATTGTAAAATGTGCACAACACAAATATGAGATATGTCTCAAGACGCTTCACACAACAAAGGTACGAACAATTTCCGTCAACATAACAATATAATTCATATAAATTACATGATATGTTACCTACCCAGTCAAAATCTGAGGGGGTATAAAAAGAGGAGAGTCCCTGCAGTGAGCTGTCGGCT
>CAMWLW010000015.1 GCA_947175245.1 uncultured Bacteroidales bacterium | reverse complement strand
TTTGTGCAATACACGATAATCTCGGTCAAGGCCATAGCATAATTGAATGTAAAAGCAAATAATAACATATCACATTTATAAATATGAAACGTGAAGAAATTGAAGAGAAAGTAAAGAACTTCCTTATTGACGATCTTGAAGTTGACGAGGCAGTCATCACTCCCGACGCCAAACTTAAAGATGACCTCGGTATCGACAGTCTCGACTTTGTCGATATTGTAGTCATCGTTGAGCGCAACTTCGGATTCAAAATTAAACCCGAAGAGATGGCTGGCGTGGTTACTCGCAGCGACTTCTGCGATTACATCGAACGTAACGTCTAATTCCTCAAGCAACGTTCTCAAAAACGACGTGACAAGGAAAGCTCGACAGTGGACGGGTACGACTTCGGGTAGCACATGGATGCACCGCTCGCTCATACAAATGCTGCGGTTTATACCATTGCAGTTCATGTATGGGTTTGCGGCCGTCTTTGTTCTCCCGTTTTGTATTGCATTTAACCGGGGGCCGGTTAAAGCAATTAGTCAATACTTCAGAGGGCGTCACGGTCTGCATGGCGTGAAACTTGCTCGTGCTGTCTGGAATAATCACTACCTTATGATGCAGATTGTAATTGACAGGTTTGCAGCATACGGAGGGACTCGTTTCGAGTATGAGCTCGAAGGCAATGAGGCATTTAAAGAACTTGAATCTCGACCTGAAGGATTTATCATGCTTAGTGCACATGTCGGCAACTCTGAAATGATAGGTTACTCTCTCGGGTCATCGATCAAAACTATGTCAGCACTTGCATACGCCGGCGAATCAAAATCGGTAATGGAGAACCGACGTCGCCTGCTTGAGCAACACAATATCCACCTCATACCTGTCGATGAGACTCTTGATCATCTGTTTCTGATAAATGATGCACTCGGCAACGGCAACATAATCGGTATGCCGGCCGACCGTATTATCGGCTCACAAAAAGTATTCGATACTATATTTCTCGGCGTGCCGACTCAATTCCCGCTTGGCCCGTTTGCCACTGCCGTTCAACGCGATGTAGCAGCGGTAGCCGTGTTTATGATGAAAGAATCGGCCAAGCAATACCGGCTCATTGTCAAGCCAATAAAGCTTGACGAGAGTGAGAAAAACTCACTAAGCCGCAGGGAACGGATGACCGCTATGGGACGTAAATATGCTGCCGCACTTGACGAGATAGTTCGACGCTACCCGTCACAGTGGTTTAATTACTACGACTTTTGGAACGAATTGAATGACAACGATGAATGAACCTATAGCCAATCTCTACGATATTATACCACAGCGCCCGCCGATGGTGTTGATAGACAGTCTCGTGCAGTGTGATTCAACTGCGACGGTAACCAAATATAAAGTGTCTGCCGATTGCCTACTGGTTGATAACGGCAAATTGACAGCTGAGGGTATGCTCGAAAATATCGCACAAACATGTGCGGCACGTATAGGTTATCTGAATTTACAAGCCGGAGCTACAGTTAAACTCGGGTTCATAGGTGCCGTCAAGGATTTCATAGCCAACGAACGGCCTAACGTTGGTGACAAAATACGTACACAGGTCACCGTGCGTGAAGAAATATTTGGTATCACGCTCGTAGATGCCGACATATTCAGCGGTGACAAAGCCATAGCGCACACAACAATGAAAATCGCCCTCAGCGATATTGACGCAGCAAAGTAATGAAAAACAGCAAATCACATACCAATGATTGCCTCAGTGCCAGCCGTGAGATTACTGTAAGGTTCAGCGAGGTCGATTCGATGAACATCGTGTGGCACGGCTCATATCCACTCTATTTTGAAGACGCACGCGAGGCATTCGGACATAAATATGGCATCGATTACCTCACTATCTTCGGTAACGGCTATTATGCCCCGCTCGTCGACCTGAGTTTTCAGTATAAACGGCCGATTGTTTACGGAATGACTATACGCGTTGACATTTTTTATCGACCGACTGATGCAGCCAAGATTGTGTTCGATTACGAAATTTATAACGTTGCCGACGGTCAATTAATGGCTACGGGCTCGTCTACACAGGTATTCCTCGATAAGCAATATCAGCTTGTGTGGACTAATCCCGATTTCTATCAGGAATGGAAAGTAAAACAAGGTATCAATTAAAGCAGTGGTAGAGATAATCGGTCATAATATTACGTGTGCATTGGGCATTACATCCGAGTCGGCTTACAAAGAGATTGCCTCGGGACAATGTGGCATAAGCCTGCACAAAAGCTCATCGCATGGAGTGTCTGAAGATTTCATGGCCTCGACTGTTGACACACGCACACTGCCATCATACAGCGACCAACCCATGACACGGCTTGAGCACATGGCCATTCATTCAATAACCGACGCCTTGGCCAGATGTGACATCGACATCACGTCACCTGATACGCTTTTCATATTATCGTCGACTAAGGGTAATATCAATCTGCTTGATAACAATACTACAAATTCAAATATTCACCCGTCACGTGTCAATATGCCCGTGATGGCAACATTCATAGCCCGTCATTTTGGCAATTCGCGTCAGCCCATAGTCGTTTCTAACGCTTGCATTTCCGGGCTATCGGCTCTGATACTTGCCAAACGTCTCATAGAAACTCGCGCATGTGAGACCGCTGTAGTCGTCGGCGCTGACGAACTGACTCGTTTTACAGTTTCAGGCTTCCAGTCATTCAAGGCGCTTTCACCCAAACGTTGTCAACCATTCGACAAAGATCGTCAAGGATTAAATCTTGGAGAGGCAACCGCAACCATAATATTACGTCACACCGACAACCCTACCAAAGATAGGTGGTATCTCGATGCCGGCTCGATTCATAACGACGCCAACCATATTTCGGGGCCATCAAGGGTAGGCGAGGGCAGTTACCGCGCATTGACCGACGTAGCCGATGGCTTGAACCCACATGACATCGCCGTCATCAATACACATGGTACAGCGACGTTATATAACGACGAGATGGAATCTATCGCAATAGATCGTGCCGGTCTTAGCAGTGTCAATGTCAACGCTTACAAAGGGTATCTTGGCCACACACTTGGAGCGGCAGGAATCCTCGAGTCGATTTTGTCAATGATGAGTATCGACAACCACACGATACTTCCGACACTGGGCTACCACGACATTGGTGTCAGTCGACCGATAAACATTGTTAACCGTCCACTACATACCGATGCAAATATGTTTATTAAACTGCTCTCAGGGTTCGGAGGTTGCAATGCCGCTGCCCGTTTCAGAAAGGAGGTAGTGTCATGAGGAATATCGTCATAGATAACGACAGGATAATACTCAATAATCAGCCCGTAGATACTTCTGAAACTATTGGTCAGGCAATGCTGACCCATGTTTACAAAATGTGTGGGTTTGCCTATCCTAAATTTTACAAAATGGATAGCCTTTGTCGCCTCGGATTCATTGCCACCGAGTTACTTTTAGGCGATAAGACCGAGATTGACGGAGACTCGCATGCTATCGTCGCTATAGGCTACTCCGGCTCAATTAATACTGACTCACGATATTGCGAGACAATATG
Organism: uncultured Bacteroidales bacterium; assembly: GCA_947175245.1. GTDB lineage: Bacteria > Bacteroidota > Bacteroidia > Bacteroidales > Muribaculaceae > JAAVFS01. The sequence goes on along the minus strand of CAMWLW010000015.1, from coordinate 37,452 downwards.
TGATTCTGAGAACTATTTCCCAAGCCCATCGGTATTTGTATATACTCTTGCAAATATCGTCACTGGCGAAATTGCCATTCGCAACAAAATATACGGCGAGACATCAAGTTACCTTATAGACTCTTTTGACTCGGCTTTGGTTACTCAATTACTCTTTTCAGCGTTAGCCGACCCGACGATAAAGACAGTAACAGGAGGATGGATCGATGCACCTGCCGGTGATAAACCATTCTCCCTAAGATTTGTAACTGTCGGTCGAGACACTTCGCCACAACAAATCATTGAATTTTTCAATCAACATCCTGTTGAAATTAACCGATAAATAACAACAAAACTCAATAAAATGGAACAGTTAATCAACCAGCTTAAAAACGAAATTATAGAAGTTCTCAATCTTGAAGAGGTAACTCCTGCCGATATTGACAACAATGCGCCTCTATTCGGCGACGGTCTCGGACTGGACTCTATCGACGCTCTCGAACTTATCGTTCTTATGGAGAAAAACTACGGTATACGCCTTACCGACCCCGCACAGGGCAAAGAGATTTTCAAGTCGGTAGCAGTCATGGCCGACTTCATCAGCAAGAACCGCACAAAATAATCACCAACCTGTTGTTCGTTATATGCACGAGGATCCAATCGTCATAACCGGCTACGGCATATTGTCGGCACTGGGCAATGATCACGATACCACCTTGTCGGCCTTGACAAACGGTATCAGTGGCATCGGAGCCATACGCCATCTTGCCACGTCTCATACAGAGTTCCCGGTAGGCGAAGTCAAAATGACTAATGAGGAGATGGAAAGTGCTTTATCACTACCAGCCGATTCGGTTACAACCCGTACCGCTCTCATGGGAATGATAGCTCTCGACCGGGCCGTCTCTATGGCACATCTAACCCGTGAATCCGGTTCTCAGAATGGCATTGCCTTCATCTCAGGTACAACTGTCGGAGGCATGGATCGCAGCGAACAACACTATCTCGATTTTCTGGCCGGTGAAGACTTCAAACAGTACATCTCGACTCACGACTGTGGCGCATGTAGTGAAATGATTGCATCCCGACATGATATATTAAACTTTGTCGCCACACCATCAACAGCATGTTCGTCAGCCGCCAATGCAATTATTCTTGGTGCGCGTATGTTGCTGTCGGGACAGTCGGACATCGTCGTAGCCGGCGGCAGCGAGTGTATCACTAAGTTTCATTTAAACGGATTTAATACGCTGATGATTCTTGACCGCGAGCAGTGCCGTCCGTTTGACCGCGACCGCGCGGGTCTTAATCTCGGTGAAGGAGCCGCCTATCTTGTGATGGAAAGACAATCTCACGCCGCAAAGCGCGGTGTCACTCCTATTGTCGAACTGGCAGGGTGGGGTAACGCATGCGACGCATTCCACCAGACGGCATCGTCAGATGATGGGGAAGGTGCATACCTCGCAATGAAACAGGCAGTAGAGCGTGCTTGCATAAATCCGGCCAATGTCGGCTACATTAATGCCCACGGCACCGGCACACCCAATAATGACATCAGCGAGACTCACGCCATGCAACGCCTCTTCGGCGATAACGTTCCGCCGGTATCATCGACCAAATCGTCCACAGGTCATACTACGAGTGCCTCAGGAGCCATTGAGTCAGTTATAACAATCATGGCCATAACCAACAACTTCCTGCCTGCCAATATAGGATTCCATACACCCATCGATGGTGGAATGTCTCCTGTTTCAACTCCGAAGCTAAACACACGCGTAGATTATGCGCTATGCAATTCGTTCGGTTTCGGCGGTAACGATTCATCACTCTTGTTTAAGCGCATAAAATTCCAATGAAACCGAATATACCTATATATATAACGGCAGCTTGCCAGATTTCGATTCAGGAACCATTGTGCGACAAGTGGATGTCAGAACCACGTCTCGGTCTTTCGGGCTATAATGAGGCGATTGACCCGGTGTTCAAGGAGTGGATGTCACCCGGTGAGGCACGACGGCTCGGCAAGATAATGAAACGTGCGGTCGTTACATCGGCCGAATGTATGAAAGCGTCGGGCATAACTATGCCAGATGCCATTATCACAGCCACGGGACTTGGCTGCGTCAAAAACACTGAACTGTTTCTCACCGATCTCTGCACTCAAGGTGAGTCACTGCTGAAGCCTACACAGTTCATGCAGTCGACCCACAACACAATCAGCTCACTCATCGCCATACTCAACAAGTGCCACGGATATAACGTAACCTATGCTCAAGGAGACATGTCGGCCGATGTTGCTCTTCTTGATGCTGTTACACAACTATCACTCGGTGACATTAAAACGGCACTTGTTGGTGCTCATGACGAGATGACACCAAACTATTATACACTGCTAAACCGCAGCGGGTACTACGGACACGAATCAATGGTGTCTTCGGGAGAAGTAGCTGTCTCATTCATGCTCTCAAGTAACGCTGACCGAGAAGCCTTGTGTTTAATCGATGATATAGCTGTATTTTATAAGCCCGCGACTGAGTCCCTACGTGCCTATTTGACAACTATAAGTAATGTTGACTGCATACTTGCAGGATATAACGGCAAGCCTGAGAATGACATGCTATATGACAATATTATTTCACTTAGAGACAATCCCGATACGCCTGTACTGCAATACAAGAACCTTTTCGGTGAGTCTATGACAGCCTCGGCATTAGGGCTATATGCGGCTGTGCGTATAATTTCGACCGGTAATTTCCACAATTCGATGTATCGCAGCGGTTCTGTTCCTGCAAATATCAATTCGGTATTGATAATTAACGCTTCGGGTAACGATATCTCGCTCATGAAATTATCAAAAGTATCATTATGAAACTTGAACATGATATATATACCATCAGGTCAATAGAATCTGACAATGGGCACTGTACAGCAGTGATTGTCCTTAATCCCGAGTCAGACATATATAAAGGACACTTCCCCGGCAACCCTATAACCCCGGGTGTAGTTATGATCGGTATAGCACGCGAACTCATAGCCCGTGCATTTGACTCGCCGCTAACTCTTACAGGTGTACCGTCAGTAAAATACATGTCGGTATTAACACCCGTGACATCACCCGAGGTATTATATGATATAACGTTCAATATTGCCGATGGCAAAGTCAAAGCCAAGACTGCCGTCAAGAATCAAACAACCACATTCGCACGCATCTCACTCACACTTGAGTCTTAATGAAACCCTGTGCCGTCATACCGACCTATAACAACTGCAACACATTGCGACAGGTTGTTGAAGAAGTTGCTACTTATGTCAGCGATATAATCGTTGTCAATGACGGAAGTACCGATTTGACAGCACAAATACTTAATAGTATTAGTATTCCTGTAGAAATTATCTCGTTCAAACATAACCGCGGTAAAGGTGCCGCTCTCAAAGCCGGTATAGAACGGGCCCGCTCTCTCGGTTTCACTCACGCAGTAACAATTGACTCTGACGGGCAGCACTACCCGTCAGATATTCCCGGACTGCTTGAAGTAGCCCGAACGGCTCCCTACGCCATAATACTCGGACGTCGCGGTACGCGCCACGAAAATATGGCAGCATCCAGTACATTCGCCAACCGTTTTTCAAACTTTTGGTTTACCGTGCAGACCTTCAAGTCTCCCGGCGACACTCAGACCGGCTTCCGCGTTTATCCGCTCCATCGCCCCCTACACTTCATAACTTCCCGTTATGAAGCCGAGCTCGCAGTTCTTGTCGATGCTTGTTGGCGCGGCTTTCGTCTCATATCAGTCCCGATCAGGGTATATTATCCACCAGTAGAAGAGCGCATCTCTCACTTCCGACCGGCCCGCGACTTTGCCCGCATCAGTATTCTCAACACGTGCCTGTGTTTTCTTGCCGTAGTATATGGCTATCCGTCAATGGCATGGCACAAATTCATCAAACAATCACAATGAGTGCGATCGGAATAATAACGCTTATATTTGCAGCCGTTATTCTGATAGCAATAATGCTTTGGATGCGGTTCAAATGGTTCCTGTTTAATAATGGACATCGTCGTGATGTTCCTGTAACGCCGTTACGCTTTCTCGCCTCAATCTACAGCCTCATTTTCTTCATCTTCATGGTATATGGCTGTGCGCTTCCCGTGACGATTCTTCTCTATATATTCGTCTGGTCACCGCGACGCCGACTTGCAATATTCCACAAATTTTTACAAAAATCGGCAAAATTCATTCTCAAGGCACTTCCGCTAATCGACTTCACATATATTAATAACGTGGGTGAGACATTCTCACCTCCCGGTGTTATAGTCAGCAACCACCAGGGACACCTCGACATCATGTGCATCATGATGATGACACCTAACCTTGTGGTATTAACCAACGAGCGCGTATGGCATAATCCTTTATATGGCTGGATTATACGTCTTGCCAAGTTCTATCCTGTAACAAACGGTCTCGAATATAACATAACACAGCTTAGAGAACTTATTGACAGCGGTTATTCAGTGGTGGTGTTCCCCGAGGGCACTCGTTCACCACATTGCGACATACTGCGATTTCACACGGGTGCATTTTATCTTGCACGAGAGCTTAAAGTCGACATAATTCCTGTTTTGCTTCACGGAGTCGGACATTGCATACCCAAAGAAGATTTCATGCTGCGGCCCGGTCACATGTATCTTGAGGTCATGAAACGCATCAAAGTTGACGATGATGACAATCCGCTGCATCTTAGACATATTGCTAACGCTACGCGTAGTATATATCTAAAACGATATGAAGAACTACGCCACGAACTTGAGACAGCCGACTATTTTTCAAAATATGTCATCAACAAATACAAATATTTACCCGGACATCCCGAGCGTAAAGTTACCGAATTGCTGCAAAAGCATCACAACTACCGGGTTACAGTCGACCACGATATTCCTGATGGCGAGACAATTGTCATAAATGATAATTCTCTTGGGGCCGAGTCATGGCTAATGGCTCTCACACATCCCGGTGTTAATGTGGTAGGAGTCATTGACAATCCCTCACAACTAACTATAGCCCGGTCCACCCCGGCAACACCTAAAAATCTAACTTTCACCGATTCATACTCAAATTTTGATAAACATGGGCAGTAAAATCATTGTTATAGGAAGCGGCCTCGGAGGCCTTACCTGCGGCCTCATACTCGCCCGAGAAGGTCACGACGTCACCATTCTCGAGCAACAGTCGCGTCCGGGTGGATGCCTGCAGTGTTTTACCCGCTCAGGTGTTAAATTTGAAACTGGCATGCACTTTATAGGTAGCGCAGCCCCCAACCAGTTACTCGGACTCGTTCTGCGCTATCTTGAGGTGTACGACAACCTGCGTCTGCAACCGCTTGATCCTGATGCGTATGAGATTGTGGTTATCGGCAATGAAGAATTTAAGTTTCCTCAAGGTTACAATGCACTGATTCAATCACTGAGCCAACGTTTTCCGGCCGAAGCATCAAATATTTCGGCTCTTTTTAAATTGATTAAAGACGTGGCAAACGCTTCGGCTATGCACCGTCTATCGGTCGATGACAGCGATTTTGTCCTCACGACACGTTACCAGATGGAGAGTATCAACAGCGTCATTGACCAATACATCACCGACCCGCTGCTCAAACGTGTGCTGGTAGGCAATCTGCCGTTGTATGCCGGTATTAAGGATAAGACACCGTTTTCAACCTACGCCTTCATAACTGATTTTTATCTGAAAAGCGCCTATCGGTTTGCCGATGGCAGCGAGGCTCTCAGCAACGAACTGATTAGGAAATTCACTGAGTATGGCGGCCGACTGCTGACCGACAAACAGGTAGTTCACATCACCTGTGACAGCACTCACGCACGTACTGTCGAAACATCAGACGGTTCGTGTTACGAAGCCGATTATATCATTTCCACAACTCACCCGGCACGTACTATCGAATGGTTACGCGACACTAAGTTACTGCGCCCCGCCTACCGTCAACGCATCAATGGGCTGCCTAATTCGCTTGGCGCATTCAGCTTATATCTTAAATTTAAGCCCGGCACGGTACCTTATTTACGCTCAAACGTTTATGAGTACCCCGCCGGTGATCCTTGGGAATGTGACAACTATACGACCGATAATTGGCCGCTTGGCTACCTTTATATGCACTTCAGCCGTGACGAGGCTACCGACACAGCCAAAACAGGTGTTATACTATCATATATGCACTACGACGAAGTGAAACAATGGGAAGGCACCGAACCTATGCGCCGTGGGCATGAATACGAGCAATTCAAAAAGGAACATGCCGAACGTCTCATAGACCTTATTGAGAAGCGACATCCGGGATTTCGGGACACCATTCAAAACTACTATACATCGACGCCTCTTACATACCGCGACTATACAGGTGTAGAGGGTGGGGGAATGTATGGTATCGCCAAGGATATCAACCTTGGGGCCGCAGGTCGCGTAACCCATGCGACCCGTATTCCAAACCTGTTTCTCTCGGGGCAGAACATAAATTCCCACGGCATACTCGGCGTTATAGTCGGCGCAGTCATCACTTGTTCCGAATTTATTCCGATTGATACCATCTTTAAGCAAATTAAGGCATTTTACGACCCAAAACTTGCACAATAATGCAGTTAGTGGTATCTTTGTTAAACCGATAATTACACTATATGGAAACTATCAAAATGAAACTCATATACCCACGCTGGCAAAAGCTTCGTGGGCAAACTACCTTTAATCTTCCACCTCACGGCCCGGTAGCGTTTGCCGCCACGCTTCCCGAGTGGGTCGACATCGACTTTGTCGACGAGAACGTTGAAGATTTAAACTTTGATGACCCGTGTGACATCGTCGCTATCTCGATGATGCTGTCGACACAGGTGAAACGCGGATGGGCAATTGCCGACGAATACCGACGCCGCGGCATCAAGGTCATTGCCGGCGGTATCTCGACCATGCTGCATGCCGAGGATACAGTAAACCATGTAGATTCGGTATTCCTCGGAGAGTCAGAAGGGCGCATGGAAGAGGTTCTCAACGACTGGAAAGAGGGCAAGCTCAGAAAGATATACAACTATATGGGCCAACAGCCCCCTATCGAGCTTGTAGGCCCCTGCCGCCGTGACCTTTACAAACGCGAGCTGTATAATCACAAAGGAGTCCAGATGGTCGACCTGTTCCATGCAAGTCGCGGTTGCCGCTTCAGTTGCTATCCGTGCGCCGTATCATATCTCGGTGGCCGCATATTCCGTCCGCGCCCCATCGATAAAGTGGTCGAGGACATGGCAGGTATCGACAACAATCGCCTATTTATCGTCGACAACTCACTCGCTCAGAACAAAGAGTGGGAGAAAGAGCTGTTCCGCGCCATCGCGCCCCTTAAAAAGAAATGGATAAGCCACACTATCGAGGACGATCCCGAGATTCTTGACCTTGCCGGTAAAGCCGGAGCATGGTACGTTTATCAGGCCGTGTACGATACCAGTGACTACATCAAGGAGCGCATAAAACGTTACCATGACAACGGCATCGGCGTCGAAGGTACTATTCTGCTTGGCCTTGACAACCAGACTGAAGACGATATCAAGCGCCTAATAGACTTCTTAGGCGAGATTGACCTCGACCTTGCCGAGTTTACAGTCATGACACCATTCCCTCATACCAAAGGCTATGATGACCTTTTGCGTCAGGGCCGTATATTTGACTTTGACTGGGATCATTACAATGCCGGACAAGTTGTATTCCAGCCCAAACACATGAGCCCCGAACGACTTCAGGAACTCTACGACTACGCTTGGAAATCGTTCTATGCCGATGAAAGCCAGGAGCAGAAAATGTTCCGACTATTCTGCAACGTAGCTCTCCGTGAGATGCAGGAAGGTACTTACCGCCCACGTGACCGTCGTCTCGCCAACAAGTCGTTTGGCCGCGAAGTAGTACGTAACATAAAGAAATAATCCATACGAACATACATTATCATGAAAGTCTCAACGGATTACTACGACGAACTATTTGATTTCAAAGGACAATGGGACATGCCGTCGCGTTGCGGTCTGAAGATACGCAATGTCAAAGGTACGCCCGTAATCATTGTCACCGAGCTATATCAGGAAAATCCGGGCACATCGGTAACATACGCCGGTGAATCTCTTGCGCGGCAGATATGCGATGCCAAAGGGCTCGACCACGACACGGTGCGATACATCGAATGTACCCCCGACACCAATTCCAAACTGTCATTCTACGACGAGGAATTTTATGAGGTCGACTTCAAAGCGACTGATCCGGCAAAGAAGTACACCCGACTTTCACCCGAACAGATTGACGAGATAAAGCAGTCATGATATTTACGCCCCCGATACCCGATATTGAATTTGAGACCGCCGATGTCATCGCCCGGTATCAGGATCAGTGCCTCTCACAGGCAATTTATTACGTAGCCACACGTTCTCCGTGGTATCGCAAGATGTTCAAAGCCAATAATATTGACCCACGGTCAATCACATCAGTCGACCGGCTCACCGATATACCGTTTACTACAAAAGCCGACTTGCAGCAGCACAACGACGAATTTTTATGCGTTCCACGCTCAGCTGTAGTCGACTACGTGACAACGTCAGGTACATTGGGCGATCCGGTCACATTCTGCTGTACCGAGAGCGACCTGCAACGCCTTGCATACAACGAGAAAAAGTCATTTATGACTGCCGGACTAAAGCCCGGCAACATCGTCCAGCTCATGACAACCATCGACAAGCGTTTCATGGCCGGACTGGCATATTTTCTCGGCATCAGAGAACTCGGTGCCTCGATTATACGTGTCGGTAACGGCGTTCCCGAATTACAGTGGGACACTATTAACCGACTGCATCCCGACACCATCATGTGCGTGCCGTCATTCATACTTCGATTGCTCGACTACGCCGACCAACACGGTATTGACTACCGAAACTCATCGGTCAAACGTATCATAGGCATTGGCGAGGGTCTTCGCGACGCTAATCTAAACCTCAATCTGCTCGGCACAACCATAAAAAATCGGTGGGATGTAGACCTTTTTGCAACATACTCATCAACCGAAATGAGCGCGACATTCGCTGAATGTCCCTATGGTTGCGGCGGACATGTACACCCCGAACTGATTATTGTTGAAATCATCGGTGAGAACGATCAGCCTGTACCCGACGGCACCCCCGGCGAGATTGTCGTCACTACACTCGGCGTCGAAGGCATGCCGCTGCTGCGCTTCCGCACGGGTGACATCGCGGCCCGCATCCCCGGCCAATGTGCTTGTGGCCGTAACTCATACCGTCTCACGCCACTGGTAGGCCGCAAGAACAATATGATTAAACTGAAAGGCACAACCCTCTACCCGCCCGCTATAAACGACGTTCTCGATAACACGCCGTGGGTGGCTAATTATGTGGTTGAGGTGCGTGACTCTGCTGCCGGTACTGACGAGGTAATTGTGTACGTAGGTCTCAATCCAGGTCACCCCGATGATGCAGTCAAAGAGTTGAAAGACCGATTCCGCTCACGATTACGTGTCGCACCAATGGTCGAAGTGCTTCCTGTTGACGCCGTGAACAGGATGCTCCTGCCACCTACAGCACGTAAACCGATCAAATTTGTCGATACACGAAGCAAAAAATAAATCAACCAAAATAAAACATCACTAATCGATGCAACAAAAAATTATCATTCTCGATTTCGGATCTCAGACCACTCAGCTCATCGCCCGACGCGTTCGTGAGCTGAACATGTACTGCGAAATCGTACCCTACAACAAATTCCCCCACGGCGACGAGTCGGTCATTGGCGTCATTCTCTCAGGGTCGCCGTTCTCGGTCTACGATGAGAAAGCATTTAAAGCCGACCTGTCTCAAATCAAAGGAAAACTCCCGCTCCTCGGCATCTGCTATGGTGCTCAGTTCATGGCCTATACCGCCGGCGGAACAGTCGAACCTGCCGGCTCGCGCGAATATGGCCGTGCCAATCTTACATTCATCGACCCCGAATCACCCTTATTCAAGGATATCGAAACCGGTGCACAGGTGTGGATGAGCCACGGTGATACCATCACGTCAATCCCCGATGACTTCAAGGTGGTGGCTTCGACCGAGAAAGTTCACATTGCAGCCTATCAGTCCAAGTCACTCCCGCTGTGGGGCGTACAGTTCCACCCCGAGGTTTTCCACTCGACATGTGGTCTGCAGTTACTGCGTAACTTTGTAGTTGATATCTGCGGCGGCCGTCAGGACTGGAATGCCGATGCATTCATCGAGACAACAGTTGCACAGCTGCGTGAACAGCTTGGCAACGACAAGGTAGTTCTCGGTCTCAGCGGCGGTGTCGACTCTTCGGTTGCAGCCGTTCTGCTCAATAAGGCTATCGGCAAGAATCTCACCTGCATATTTGTTGATCATGGTATGCTGCGCAAGGACGAATTCAAAAACGTTCTCCGCGACTACGAGTGCCTTGGCCTCAATGTTATCGGTGTTGATGCGAGCAAAAAATTCTTCAGCGAACTCGCCGGAGTCACTGACCCTGAACGTAAACGCAAAATTATCGGTGCAGGCTTTATAGATGTGTTTGATGCCGAGGCAAGCAAGCTCAAAGATGTCAAATGGCTCGCCCAGGGCACAATCTACCCCGATTGCATCGAGTCACTGTCAATCACCGGTATGGTCATCAAGAGTCACCACAATGTTGGCGGTCTGCCCGAGCGCATGAATCTTAAACTATGTGAGCCACTCCGACTGCTGTTCAAAGACGAGGTTCGTGCTGTAGGCCACCAACTCGGTATGCCCGACCACCTTATCAAGCGTCATCCGTTCCCCGGCCCCGGCCTCGCCGTTCGCATCCTCGGTGACATCACTCCCGAGAAGGTTGCAATACTGCAGGAAGCCGACCATATCTTCATACAGGGTCTCCGCGACTGGGGCCTCTACGATCAGGTTTGGCAGGCCGGCGCAATTCTGCTGCCGGTTCAGAGCGTTGGTGTAATGGGCGATGAACGCACCTACGAGCGTGCCGTAGCTCTCCGCGCCGTCACTTCAACCGATGCTATGACAGCCGACTGGGCACATCTTCCCTACGAATTCCTGGCAAAAGTGTCAAACGACATCATCAACCATGTCAAGGGTATCAACCGCGTTTGCTACGACATCTCGTCAAAACCGCCATCGACCATAGAATGGGAGTGACCCAACTTTCTATTTAACAATAATTTAGCCCCATCTATTTTAAGGTGGGGCTTTTTATACATTATTATATGGATGCTATGTCTGATAGAATTGTTCGGAGGTAGAGTATCGCCTCGGCGGTTGTAATGGCGGTGAGCGGTACGCCGCAGATACCGTGCAGATTGACACATTGACCCGTAAGGAATAGATTTGGTGATTTTGTCACAATTGGCAACTGTGATTCCAACAGGTTATTGCAGTCTTTTGAGAAACCATAAACCGAGCCTCGGGGAGCATGATAATAGTCGCGTATGGTCAAAGGCGACGCAGTATAAACGGTCTTGATGCAATCCTTGAATCCCGGATAGCAACATTCTATTTTTGAGATTATTCCGTCAGCGACATGTCGCTTCCAATCATAATATACATTATCCCGTCGGTCAGCCCATCGCTCAACAAGATCAAAATCCATAAGCGCAGTCACAAGCATAGTCTTGGCATATCCGTCCTGCCGTTGCTGTGGAGGTGTCATATACATGAACCCGCGCGGAATACCCTCGGCATCGACACTTTGCAGACTCCACGCGTCAACCATATCGTCATGAATGTAGCATGTGTGGTCTATATATGGAAAAGAGTGGGGGAGGAACTCGATGAACAAACTGAAAGCCGAACACGTAGGCTTCACACCGGCAACACGTCGCTTATACGCCTTTGTGAAAACTCCGTCAGGTATAACACGCAACAATTCGGCAGGATGAGCTGCCCATACAAATTTTGAAGCCGTGTATCTTTCACCGTCAGAGCATTTCATGACAGTCACATTGCGACTACCGTCAACCTCAATCGCTGTAACTTCGCGACCACACAATACACTGCCACCATTGGCAGCAATAACTTCAGTGAGCGCACGGGCAAGTTGCACTGAATTACCGACAAAGCGCGACGCGCCTTTCATATATAGCACCGATATGAGAGCATGAACGTAGGCCGGTGTACGCCCGGCCTCACCATTATACAATCCATTGTTATAGGCAAGAAGTGAGCGTAGTCGCGCATCATTAATATACCGGGCAATCAACTCATCGGCAGGTATAATAGCCTCAGGCAGCATTTCAAAAGATGCCGAGTGACTGTAGGGCCTGAGATTATACAAATCAAACGAATCGGCGATACGTTCAATCGCAGCCACGTATTGTTCCAATCCCTCGCGTTCATTCGGAAAATACTGGGCGAGAGCATCAATAAATGCCTCTCGACCGGCCGGAATCTTGTATGTTACAGCGTCGGCAAGAGACGTTACCTGATCCATGCAGTCATCATTTATTTCGACGATTTCAAGTTTGTCGCGTATGCCAAGATAGCGGGTGATCTTATCGAGTGTACCACCCTGGCGCCATCCACCCATAACGTGCATACCCGTGTCATACATCACTCCGTCGCGGCTGAACGATTGCAGACCGCCGCCGGGTATAGCGTTTTTTTCAAGAACAGTTACCGTCAAACCGTTATGAGCCAACAATGCCCCGGTAAAGAGACCGCCGAGACCACCACCGGCAATAATCACATCGACACGGCTCATAGTTCGGTTACGATTTTTCGGACACGCTGTTTGTCTGCGCCAAGCTCAATAGCGCGCTGCGCATCATTCAGTGCATCGTCATTACGATATGTACGCTTGTTAAGCAGCGCCCGTGCCAGATACAAGTCGGGGCAATCGGCATTAAGTTTCAAGCCCTCGGCAATATCCTCAGATGCTGATGTGTACTCCTCGAGTTCGACATAACACATAGCTCGTGCTGCATATAGATCAGCCGTCGGTTCGTCGGCAATCAATATCGAATACTGTTTTACCCCCTCGGCATTATCTCTCGTCATGGCCGCAAGCCACGCAAGAGCAGCCGTACACTCAGTAGACTTTGCTGTCTCGGTGAGCTGACACATCCTGTCAAGTTCCTGACGTGCATTAAGCGTATCGCCGAGTTGCATATATATAACACCTTTACTAAGATAGGGGCGATATAATGTCGAGTCAAGGGCGGCAACAGCATTCCAGTCATCGAGAGCACTGCCAAGATAACCGGCATCACTGTAAACTTTGGCACGGTTGCTTAGGATAGTAATGGACTCAGGCGCCATATCGTGGGCCATACTCAGGAATGCTATCGCCATAGAGTCATTATTAGTATAATAATGCAACATACCTATATTAGACATCAGCATAACATTGCCCGAATTGTCAGGCTCAGTTTGCAATGCCTCTCCCAACAGGCCGATAGCTTTCGCATATTCGCCCTTGCCGATAGCCTTGTCTGCATCACTTATGAGCTGCATGTACTTTGTCTCGGCATAGGCTCCTGACACTGTACACAATATTATATACAGTCCTATTATAAATCGAATTTTATTCATTTTAAGCATATATAAATTAATAAAAACCACAGGCTTTTATCTATCGCAAAAGTACAAATTATCACTGATTGGCGCCGCATTATGCAAAACAAAATTTGTTAAGTACACACAAAATTTGTACCTTTGCCTACCTAAATGCAACGAATCATATCACATATTGAATACCTCCTTGACTGTCACGATTGTGTGACAATTCCAGGATTTGGGGCTTTCATCAAAGCCATATGCCCGGCGTCGATTGATGCTGAGTCAGGCGTCATATACCCGCCCCACAGGTCACTGACATTCAATAGTGAGCTCACATTTGACGATGGTTTGCTTGCATCATCATATTCCCGTGCCGAAAATCAGCCATTTACTTCAGCTTCAGCTTCATTATCCAAAGATATTGAGTTATTGAAATCTACGCTCAAATTCCAACCAAAAGTTGATCTTGGTTGCATTGGCACCATGAGCCTTGATAACGGACACTATATTTTTGTCCCGTCTGATTCTATTTTCACTGATTTCGGGCTACCGATTGCCACCGTTTCACCGATTGCCGAAGAGGTAGGCACGGATGAGCCTGTCATACTTGCTGCACCCGACCGATTTACACGCACACTGCAGGGCATGATGAAGTATGCCGCCATGTTCGTTGTCCTTCTGACTATAGGTATAGTGCTCTCTACACCGATGTCTGACGATGCCCGATATGAAGTAGTCAAGGCATCAATGTCGCCTATCGATGCTATTGTTCATACTGACGATAGCGCTATCAATACATACGACCTTGATGGCGCCCCGGCATTTATGATTGCAGACCCCGCTACCAAGGTTGATGATACCATGAGTAGCTCATCATCGACCGATAGATTCTGCCTTATCGTTGCGTCTTTAGCCTCGCGCCAATTGGCCGATCAATTCATTGCCGACAATCCGACACTGACACTCGGAGTGATTGAGTCTAACGGTCGTTATCGCGTATATGCAGCAACCGGCCCTACTATCGATTCGGTCATGAGCCAGAAGTTGCTTGCTTCGTTTCCTGACGCATGGCCGTGTCAACTTTAAACAGGATACACAGTATTCAGATACATTTTTATGGACAATTTTCAGTCACTCATCATAAAGCGTCGCAGCATACGACACTTTACCTCTGAACATGTCGACGAGGAGCAGATTAAAACCATCATCGAAGCCGGGCTTATGGCACCCACATCAAAAAGTTCACGTGCTTGGCAATTTATCATTGTCAACGAGCCAGACATGCTTGAACGCCTCAGTCACTGCAAATCACGCGCTGCCGAGCCAATAGCTCGCGCCCCGCTGGCAGTCGTCGTTGCGGTTGACCCATCAGCGACCGAACCCTGGATTGAAGATGCTTCGATTGCCGCAGCCTACATGCAGCTCCAGGCCACAGATCTTGGTCTCGGCACTTGTTGGATTCAAGTACGCGACCGTTATGGCGATGACGGGACACCGGCCGAAGAATATGTTCAGGAACTGCTACACATGCCCGACACATTGCCAATCGTGTGTATCCTCGCTATAGGACACCCTGCCGAAGAGCGTAAACCTCAGGCGCTTGACAAACTCAAATGGGAGCAGGTACACATCAACAGCTGGACTCAGCGTTAATAAGATGTCGGTTTCACAAACTGATAACAATATACCGACAGCCCGTCTGCGAGTCTGCATGATAGGAGCCGGAAATGTAGCCACACATTTGACTATCGCTCTGAATACCGTTGCCGATATTGTGCAGATTTACAGCCACACGCTCATTAATGCCCGACGACTTGCCGAACATATTGGACGGCCTCACACCGCGACCGACGCTATCGATAATATTACGCACGATGCTGATATATATATTGTAAGCGTAAAGGACGACTGCATTGCCGATGTCGCTGCACATACACCCGACTGTGGTATCTGGGCGCACACATCAGGAAGCATAGACATGTCGGTATTTGCCGGATTAAAAACCAATTACGGGGTTTTTTACCCGTTGCAGACGTTCTCACGCACTGCCGATTTGGACATTTCTCAGGTACCATTCTTCATCGAAGGAAACGACACTACCGCGTTTGACCGACTTTTTGCACTTGCTTCGCTAATTTCAATAGTTGTAGAACCTGCTGACAGCAACCGCCGCAAAGCCCTCCACATCGCTGCGGTATTTGCATGCAATTTTGTTAACTTCATGTGGACGCAGGCCGACACACTGCTGCGCCGCGACAACCTCGACATCACCTTCATGATGCCGCTGTTGAAAGAAACGCTCAACAAACTCAACCACTTATCGCCGGCCGAAGCTCAGACCGGTCCGGCTCGTCGCGGAGACCTTAACATAATAAATAAACACCTGTTAGACTTGTCGGGCGACGCCAAGACCATTTACAGTCTACTGTCCGACATGATTGTCAAACAATATAATCAGGACATCAGTCATGAGTAAGATTAGCTATGACCTCAGGCTCATTAAAGCCGTCGCATTTGACGTCGACGGCGTACTATCTCCATCGACAATTCCGTTAGGCATAGACGGAATTCCACAGCGTATGGTTAATATCAAAGACGGCTACGCTTTACAGCTTGCTATTAAACAAGGGCTTAAAATAGCTATTATTACTGGTGCTGATAGCAAAGCAATTAGAGTGAGATTCAACGCGCTCGGTATTACCGATGTATATACCAAAGCATCACACAAACTGCCTTTGTTACAGTCATGGATAACCGAGAACGGTCTGACACCCGAACAGGTTGCATTTGTCGGCGACGATATCCCCGACTTGCAATGTATGCACTATGTGGGACTCAGTGTCGCCCCGCTCGATGCGTGTACTGAAGCACGCAGTACCGCACGATATATCTCTCCGATCAACGGAGGATATGGTGTAGCACGCGATCTCCTCGAGGAGATTATGAGAACAAATGGAACGTGGATGTCCGATGCAAAAGCATTTGGCTGGTAAATAATATATCAATATGATTCAAGGAAAACGCCTGCTTTTGGCAAGCGCCTCACCGCGCCGCCGCGAGCTACTTTCAGCACTCGACTCTGATGTCGAGATTGTCAAACTGCATGATGTTGACGAACACTATCCCGTCACTCTGCCGGCACTCGAAGTCGCCCACTACGTGGCCTGCCTGAAAAGGGACGCCTACGATACCTCGAATTTAACTGACAACGAGATACTTGTCACAGCCGATACAGTCGTGGTACTTGACGGCAGAGTACTTGGCAAACCCCAATCGGTCAACGAGGCTCGCCAGATGCTGCGCGACATGAGCGGAAAGACCCATATCGTGGTATCAGGTGTGACACTTTCATCCAATGCCAAGACAGTCAGTTTTGCCACTAATACCGAGGTCACATTCGACAATCTTACCGATGAACAGATAGACTATTATATTGAGAAATACGCACCTATGGATAAAGCAGGTGCCTATGGCATACAGGAATGGATAGGCTACATCGGTATATCGGGCATCAAAGGCTGTTACTATAATGTCATGGGGCTTCCGCTGCACGATTTATACCGCCATCTGCTACAATTCTAATTTCATCACAAAGGCGAACTCATTCCCGTCTTTAGGTGTCAGATACAAGATGTTATCACTTGTCTCGACCGCCATATTGCGAGTCGGAACAATTTTCATCACCCCCTTATGCCCCGACGGCAACCGGCGTTTGACTAATTCATGAGCCACGCGCCCCATTGTCATACGTAAATTAACCTCAACACACTGTGCTACACGGTACTCATCTCCACAACGATATATCATCATATCAATGCCGAGAGGCCCTTCATATTTCCCGTCAATTACTTTCACCAATACCTGTTCAAGTGCCCTCCGTGTTACATGCAGTTGCTCGACCCTGACATAACGGCTAATCATAGCCTCAAGCTGCTCATCGTCAGCCAATATGTTACCTCCATAGGTCGAATAATTCTCATTAAAGAACACCGAGTAACCGACAAAATGAGCCTCGCCACATTTCATGTCAAACAACATGGCAAAGTCACACACTTTGGTCAAACGCTCCTCGACCATCACGCTGCCCTGACGTTTTATAACCCCCTCGGCAAGCCTTAAAACCTGACGTGTCGGCATTGTCATTGTATCAACTACACCACGACCACTGCCTGACCATGGCGATTTGACAAACTTATGACGGCAGGCCTCAAATTCTGCTGTTAAATAACCAAGACTGGAAACCTCCTGTGGTACAGGTGGCAAAGGGTAGGGGAATCCATCGTTTTTAAGCGCATTATAAATCTGCACCGTAAGTCGCCTATGGCTAAGATTTCGGATATTGTCGAGCACTCCATCATCGGGTAACAGAAAAGGCTTGCATCCATGAGATAACAGTTGTTGCCGCGTATGGCGCGACCAACCCCAGGGCAATATGCCTGTCACACCGACAGGTACTTCAGTGACAAAAGTGACCTTAATACCATGTCTCTCAGCAATCGCGATACAAGTAGGAAGATATTCATCACTAACCATGATATAATCATCCTCATCGGCATACCACATGGGCAACATACATGCAGCGCTTTTCAATTTAAGCGCCGCCGATGGCGGTGTGAAGTGTGGCATATCAGTTGCCAACGCCAGGTCGTTTTCGGGATTGAAAAGATAGAGTCGTTTCATTTCATGTGCAAAGTTAGACAGTTTTTTACAATCGGCGTCAATTATCAACAACTATTTGCTAATGTACGGGTATTGTGGTAATTTTACGGGACTTTTATACAGGATACTCATGACATCAGATATAATCAAGCTCTTGCCCGACTCAGTCGCCAATCAGATTGCCGCCGGTGAGGTTATAACCCGTCCGGCAGCGGTAGTCAAAGAACTCGTTGAGAATGCTGTCGATGCCGGCGCTACTACAATAAAAATAATCGTTAAAGATGCAGGCCGCACACTCATTCAGGTAACCGACAACGGTACGGGTATGAGTGTTACTGACGCGCGACTTGCCTTCGAGCGACACTCTACCTCTAAGATACGTAACGCCAACGATTTGTTCGCACTCAACACGATGGGATTTCGCGGCGAAGCGCTTGCTTCTATCGCCGCTGTATCTCAGGTTGAACTCCGCACCATGCGCCGTGACGATTCAATCGGTACACGACTGTGTATTAGCGGATCAAAGGTGGAATCTCAGGAACCTGAGGCATGTCCGCCCGGCAGCAACATGATGGTCAAGAATCTGTTTTTCAATACACCGGCTCGCCGTAAATTCCTGAAAAAAGATGCCGTAGAATTATCAAATATCATACATGAGTTTGAACGGCTGGCTCTTGTCAACCCTAATCTCGAGCTTATTCTGACTCACAACGATACGATGATGCACCAGCTTGTACCTGGCAGCCTGAAACAGCGCATCGGCCAGCTTTTCGGCAAGACCGTCGAGCGTCAGCTCATACCTATCGAGACAGCAACATCGATTGTAAAAATAAACGGCTTTGTGGGTTTACCCGAGGGAGCACGTAAACGCAACTGGCTACAGTACTTTTTTGTCAACGGCCGCAATATGCGCCACCCCAAGTTTCAGAAAGCGGTCATGTCATGTTACGAGAAACTTATTGGCCCTGACGTACAGCCAAATTTCTTCATCAACTTAGAGGTCGACCCAGCAACAATAGATGTCAACATCCATCCTACTAAGCATGAGATTAATTTTGAGAACGAACAGGCTATATGGCAGATTCTTCAAGCCTCAGTGCGCGAGTCACTCGGGAAGTTCAATGTTGCTCCCGCAATGGATTTCTCAGCCGACGAAGCTCCCGAAATACCGGCATTTGCACCAAACATCACTGCACCGCTTGATTTCGGACTGACTACCGGCAACTACAATCCGTTTGAACAGGAATCGACACCTACGACCACATCGGCCGCAGCCCCGCACGTCAAGTCATCGGCACTTAATTGGAAAAATGAGAAACGTGACACATACGACAACTGGGAGTCGCTGTACGAGCGATGGAACAATTCAGAGTCTCAGCCTATAGGCGATACGGCAATCTCTCAATCAGCCTTATCAACTGAGAATGACCTGTTCGATAACGCAACGGATAACATCGCCGATTCAACATCAGTATTACAGTTCAAAAACAAATATATCCTCTCGCCAGCCAAGTCGGGACTGATTATCATTGACCAGCACCGCGCGCACTTACGTATTCTCTACGAACAGTTCCTGACCATTGTAAAAGGTTCGTCACATGCATCTCAAGCACTTATATTCCCCGAGATACTCAACACGACACCCACCCAAGACATTCTCCTTGCCGAGATACTACCCTTGCTGACCGAGATAGGCTTTGATATAGCCAAGGCCACACGCGGCTCATGGGCCATAAATGGAGTCCCGGCGATTGTTGCCAACAATAACCCGGTCGAGATACTGAATAACATCATTGATACCGTGACAACGAATGGCAGCAATAATTTGCGGGAGAATCTGGAACAAGACATTGCGTTGTCAATGGCACGTTCAGCGGCTATAAAGAGCGGTCAGACACTTACATCCGAAGCGATGGAACACATGATGAGCGACTTATTCTCGCTGTCTACACCAACCTATACACCTGACGGGCTGCTTATTCTCAAAATTATAGATACCGATACACTTACACGGTCATTTTAAATCTTGGCAATATCGGCCTCAAATGTATCGCGCTTAATTGCACGGTTACGCAAGCGGTTGCGATAGGCATATATGGTATTGACCGAATAGTTAAGAACCTGCGCTATGCGGTTAGCATCATCAAGACCCAGACGCATACAAGCGAGGATACGCAGATCAGTATTCAGCAGTTCACCTTCCTTGACAGTAATCTGCTCATCGGGTAACAACAAAGCATTTACATCTTCGACAAAGGTGGGATGCAAATGAAGTATCGCCGAATCAAACACCCCATAAAAATCCTTAGTCTGCTCCTCCAAGATCTTACCGCTTTTAGCAAGTTTATACAGTTCATCGGTCTGACCGGCACTCAATTTTCTTGTTACCAATCCGTTAAATTGATTCAGTTTATCCATATAAACTGAACAAAGAACCATGAACTGACTTATATAAACCTCCTTAGCAGTATTTGCTTCAACAAGTACACTCTGCATTTCCTTCATCTTTCGGATATGCATATAAAGGAAGTATGCAATCAGAATTATTATTAAAGCAGCAATACCAACCACAGCAATCACTATAGCATAAAGATCCAACCACCAGTCAATCACCTCACCACGGGCTTGTGAGACGATGGGAAGTTCTGGCGAAATCTGCATAACACGGGCGACACTATTACAGTTTGACGCATTTTCTAGCGCAGTCATGGTATACTCGTATGCACGTAGAATATCGCCACCATCCTCCTCCTGACTCATAGCCACTGCAAGCATCACCAAAGGCGTAACCTCTCTGGCTCCTTCAATAATGTATAAGCGCGCTGCCTCGGCAAAACAATATATTTCGTCGTCATGCCTATTCATGGCGTGCGAGATATATCCCATTGACATCATCAATGCAGCTCTTTTCAGATTTGTCATATCCGGCGACTCGAGCAACTCATTAATCTGCTCATGGGCCTTATGGAAATCATTAGTGAGATAATAATAAACAGCCAAATCCTTAGAGAACTGCCATGTATCGTGCTCCTGATAATTAAGCATCTTACGCTGACTGCTAACAACTTTATCACGCCAATACTTGTGCTGGTCATAGCTGTGCTCAAACATCATGGCATTATAATAACTCATGTCTCGGCCAGTCCTGAAATACAGGTACATCATCGGGAGACTCATTCCTGTTGTATCGACGCTCTCATAATACTGAATTGCATTCTGAGTCAAGCCGGCAATTGATGTGTGATATGCGAGTTTAAGCGAAAACACCTTAACGAGTGAGTCATTATCAAAATCAACAGCACTATTAAGGCCTCGCGAATAATATGCCAATGCCGAGTCATTATTAAATGAAGAGTATGCATCACCCACTTTTTCTATATTGAGTAACCGGCCTATACTTGACTCATAGTTACGGTTAAGCAAACTGTCTTTCAAGGTCTCAAGCGCCTCATTTCGTTTGGCGAAATAACTTTTACGCCCCATAACCGCCTTGTCAAGTCTTGATAAGGCTTTCTCACTGTCAAATTCCTCGGCAGCACTTAATGTCACGGTAAATGTTGTAAATACCAGCATTGCCGTCAATATACGCAGTAATCGACTATTCATGACTCAATGGATTCAGATCGGTTTCAGTCCCCAAATATAGCCTAAATATTCTAAATAATACTCATAATTATTCATTTTTTTGCAAATAATTGCATACACCAATTAAAATTACCAAACTGAGGGATAAAATGCGTCCGAATATACCGATTAAGTATATCCGGACGCAAAAAAATTCAGTAATATATTATACTAAGTAATCAGATTACACCTTGAGCCATCATGGCATCTGCCACTTTCATGAAGCCGGCGATATTGGCACCCTTCATATAGTTTACATAACCATCGGCCTCGGTGCCATGTTCGACACACTGCTGATGAATATTGTGCATAATTTCATGGAGACGGTCGTCTACCTCCTTAGCCGACCACTGCAGATGCTCGGCATTCTGACTCATCTCGAGACCCGATGTTGCAACACCACCGGCATTTACGGCCTTACCGGGCGCGTATGTGATTTTAGCGGCGATGAATGCATCGATAGCCTCAGGTGTGCAGCCCATGTTTGATACTTCGGCAACAAGTTTCACGCCGTTGTCGAGCAGGTGACGAGCATCCTCACCATTGACCTCATTCTGAGTGGCACAGGGTAGGGCAATATCGACCTTCTGTACCCACGGTTTCTGCCCCGGGAAGAATGTAGCCTCAGGATATTTCTCGGCATAAGGAGCGACGATATCCTCACCCGACGCGCGCAGTTCAAGCATATAGTCGATCTTCTCGCCCTTTATACCGTCAGGATCATATACATAACCATCAGGACCCGAGATAGTCACAACTTTGGCACCCAGCTCGGTGGCTTTCAGTGCGGCGCCCCATGCTACGTTACCGAATCCCGATATAGCGACAGTCTTACCTTCAAGCGATTCATTCTGACGTTTTAAAATATCCTGAACAAAATAGAGGGCACCGAAGCCGGTAGCCTCGGGACGAATGCGTGATCCGCCAAAGCTCAGGCCCTTACCTGTAAACGTGCCGGTATTCTCATCAACAAGTTTTTTATACATACCATACATGTAACCAACCTCACGGCCACCTACACCGATATCACCGGCGGGTACGTCGCGGTCGGGGCCTAGATTCTTCCACAAACACAGGATGAATGCCTGACAAAAACGCATTATCTCACGATCGCTCTTTCCACGGGGTGAGAAATCGCTGCCACCCTTGGCTCCACCCATAGGAAGTGTTGTAAGAGCATTCTTGAAAGTCTGCTCAAAACCGAGGAATTTAAGAATCGACAGGTTAACCGATGCATGGAAACGTATGCCACCTTTGTACGGGCCGATGGCATTGTTGAACTGTACACGATAACCTATATTATTTTGTATCTCGCCCTTATCATCAATCCAAGTAACGCGGAATGTCACGATACGGTCGGGCTCGACCATGCGCTCAATAATTTTATTACGTTCAAATTCGGGATGCTGGTCATAGACATCGCCAACTGATAACAGGACTTCCTTCACTGCCTGCAGGTATTCTTTTTCACCGGGGTGTTTCGCCTCCAGGTCATTGATAATTTTATCAATATTCATAGTCAGTATAATTTATAGGTAAAATTTAAGGTTTGTAGTATTCTCTTCGACAACCCGACGTTCGGGTTGACATATGCAAAAATAAACCTATTATACTTAATTACAAAATCTTTTTTTCATTATTCACAATAGTTAAAAATCAATATTTCACTTTCTTTGGCAAGATTTTTGCTGTAGGTTTTGTTAATAAAGAAAACGCTGACATTTTTATGAAAAAAGAAGATATTTCAAGCAAAAAAAATAATATACTTGCATCAATAGGCTCCGGTCGTCTTGCCACAGCATTCAAACAGCTACGCTCTTTTTCTGAACTCCTGATGACTTGGGAAACGACCGACGAGATAAACCGTCTCGAACAATCCTACCGATACATGCTCGACTATGCTATGCGCGGCGTCGCTGACCCTTCACGTAATAAAGTTTATAATGATATTGTAAGGAGCATGCGACGTGCTCTCGACTCACTCGAGCGCCATGCACTCACAAGTGATGCTCCTACCTTGTACTTCAACACGCTTCGCTATATCAACATGTCCAATCGCGAGTCGATCGCCTCGATGCTTCGCCGTTACGAGACCCTCACCAACGATTATTGGACTACCGGCGCTCATCTCGAGCCTACGAGTCAGATGAGCCGCGAAAACCGCTCAAAGCGAGAATTGCTTGAACGTGACATATTCAATCACATATGGACTGCATTCCCACTCGGACAGGAAGATGCCGACGCTATTGCCAACGTTTTCAGCTCACAACGATATTATACGCCAATGCGGCAGTTTATAATATCGGCTTTATTGATTGGTATGTTTGAATATTACGACTCTCGGCGGATCGAGTTACTTATCAACGCCTATCAATCAAATGACCCCATAATTAGCCCCGTTGCATGCATAGCTATTGTGCTTTCACTATATATGTATCGCACGCGTGAGCTTGCGCCTGCCGTTGAGTCTCAGCTCAAACTTTTGTCTGATAATCCTCAATGGCACAGCGACCTGCGTGATGCGTTTCTTGAACTCGTCAGAGCACGTGATACCGAACGTATTACACGCACGATGCAAGAAGAGGTCGTTCCCGAAATAATGAAAATGCGTCCTGAGATTACTCGCCGATTCTCCAATACCGAAGCACTCAACACCGAAAATCCCGATCTTGATATCAACCCCGAATGGCAGGATATGCTTGAAAAATCGGGTGTAGCCGACAAGATGCGCCAGCTCTTCGAAATTCAGCTCGAAGGTGGCGACGTCTTCATGTCAACTTTCGCTCACCTTAAATCCTATCCATTCTTCAACGACATTTCCAACTGGTTCATGCCATTTCATTCCGACCGTTCCGAACTGATCGACAACAACGGCGATATCTCCGATATCGTTAATATCATGGAGTCATCGCCGGTATTCTGCAACAGCGATAAGTTCTCATTTATACTTTCTCTCAAAAATATTCCGACTTCACAGCGCGAGCTTGCCAAAAGCCAACTCAACGCACAGGTCGACGGACTGCTCGAACTCCAGAACTCATCACTCGATAAAGAGCTGAAGAAACGTAGCTCGGTTATGAACCGTTATGTCCAGGATTTATATCGTTTCTTTAAACTATTTAGACGTAAATGCGAGTTCAACGATCCGTTCAATAGCGATCTTAATATCGTGACCGTGCCGATACTAAGCAGTGAGTTTAACGATATAAGCAGCCTGCAGGTTATTGCCGAGTTCTATTTCAAACACCGCTATTACACCGACGCTCTCAACTTATTCAAAGCGATCGAGAGCCTGTCATACCCTGATATCCAGTTATTTGAAAAGATGGGATTTTGCTATGAGAAACTCGGCGAATATGAGCTTGCGCTCCAATACTACGAACAGGCCGAACTGCTCAATGCCGACAGCTTGTGGACGCTCAAGCACATAGCGTCAACATACCGCATGCTCGGTAACCCATCCAAAGCACTTGAATATTACAAGCGTATCGTTGAAAAAGAGTCGGGCGGCTCGGTCAAGACCAATATGGCCATAGGAAACTGCTATCTTGAAATGGGGCAGTTTGACAAAGCACTCAAATATTATTACAAAGTTAACTATCTCGACGAAAATTCTCAGCGGGCTAACCGTCAGATGGCTTGGTGTCACATGATGCTTAAAGAATTTGACAAAGCCAAAGTTTTGTATAAAGACATCATGTCCCATAACCCTATGCCCGGTGACTATCTTAACATGGGTCATCTTGCTCTCGCCACTAACGACGAAAACAATGCACTTAACTTCTATAAACTATACATCGCTCAAAGTACACTTACCATTGATAGTTTCGCCGAGAAACTTCAGGAAGACAGCGATGCACTGAGCCGCATGGGTATCGCCCCCGACATAATCCCGCTGATAGTTGATGCTATAACCTACGCAATCCCCTGAACTACATAGCGGTAATAATAAAGCGGACAGGTCGCCGGTAATGATGACCTGTCCGCTTGACATATTATATAGCCTAAATCAGCAGGCTTTGAAACTCATATCAAGACCTTTGACCGAATGAGTGAGAGCACCCACCGAGATATAATCAACACCTGTTTCGCCATAGGCACGCAACGTGTCAAGTGTTATGCCTCCCGACGATTCGATCTCGGTTCGACCGTTAATCAATTTCACTGCCTCGGCCGTGCGCTCGGGAGTGAAGTTATCGAGCATTATGCGGTCTACACCAGCCTCGAGAGCCTGATTTATCTCGTCGGTATTACGCACCTCGAGTTCAATTTTCAAGTCACGCCCTGTTTCCTTTAGATACTTTTTGGCAGCAGCGACAGCCTGTGGTATTCCTCCTGCAAAATCAACGTGATTATCTTTAATAAGTATCATATCAAAGAGGCCTATGCGGTGGTTTGCACCACCTCCTATCTTGACAGCCTCTTTCTCAAGGAGACGCATACCCGGTGTAGTCTTGCGCGTGTCAAGTACTTTAGTTTTTAGTCCTGCAAGACGCTCCTGATACTTATGAGTAGTAGTCGCAATACCGCTCATACGCTGCATGATATTGAGCATTATGCGCTCGGTCTGCAACAGTGACTGTACCTTACCCTCGACAATAAAAGCTATGTCGCCGGGCTTGACATGTTCACCATCATTAATATACACCGTCATTTTCAACTCAGGGTCAAATTTCTCAAACACCTTGCGTGCAATTTCAACACCGGCCAGAATACCTTCCTCCTTGACAATAAGGCGCTGTTTACCCATCTCGTCAGCCGGGATAGTACTTAATGTGGTATGGTCACCGTCACCTACATCCTCAGCAAAAGCAAGGGTAAGCAGGTCATCTATTAACTCATCACGTGATTTCATATTTTTAATTGCTTTTAGTAATTTTGTGCAAAATTAAACTTTTAGCTAAAGTTTTCCAACACGCCGGCAAATGAAAATTCAATTATTAGTCGTGGGCAAGACCTCGACACCATATATAAAAACTGCAGTCGAGAACTATGAGTCAAGACTTAAACACTATGTTCCGTTTGAGATAAAGACAATAGCCGACATAAAAAATTCGCGCAGGCTAAGCGAGGAACAGCTCAAAACGGCCGAAGGCGAGTTACTGCTCGCCGCCATGCAACCGGGTGACTACGTCATTTTGCTCGACGAACGAGGTAGCGAAATGACATCCCGCCAATTCTCACAATTCATCGAACGACGTATGGCCACAACTTCTGCCAACATTATCTTTGTAGTCGGCGGCCCATACGGATTCTCCAAAGCTGTATATGATCGAGCTAACGATAAACTGTCACTGTCACGCATGACATTTTCTCACGAGATGGTCAGACTATTCTTTGTCGAGCAAATTTATCGCGCCATGACCATCTTGAGGGGAGAGCCTTACCACCATGATTGATATTAGTGATGTAACGGCGTGATCCCAGTTATAGCGTAAATATCATTATCGGTAAAGTTCTCTATTATTTCATCGGCAAACGGGGCTAACTTTTCAGGCGCATTTGTAGTAGCGACACCAATCACAGTCGCTCCCGAACGAGCTCCGGCCTCAACACCCTGAATAGAATCCTCAAACACATAGCAGTCGGCAATATCCTCACCGACCATACCGGCCGCCAACAAGTAACCCTCCGGGTCGGGTTTCGACTTCTTGACCATTGACCCTGTGATAACAGCATCGAACATTCCAAGCAACTCGGGCTGCTGAAGCTTCAGATAAGCCATCTTGGTGTCATCACTGCTCGTTACTATCGCGGTTTTAAAGCCGGCGTGCCGTAATGCCGTGATGAAATCAATCACGCCGTCAAACAACACGTATTCCATCGTGTCTTCAAAGTCGTGAATCTTACGTGTCACCTCGTTAGGAACATCTTCGCCTGAAAAATGATTTTCAAGAATATCGTTGAGCGTTGTTCCCTTAATATCGAAAGCAAATGTCGGAGCCAATCCATACTCACGACCTATAGCAGCCCAGAAACCGGTATATATACCCTCGCTGTCGACAATCACGCCGTCGAGGTCAAACAGTGCAGCTTTTTTCATAATTTATATTCTCAATTGTTCTATAATACAAAGTTAATACATTACCTGTAAACTTTTTTGCATGTCGGCGCATTATTAATATATATTAATTAAGGTATATGAACAATTCATCACAAAAATCGAATATAGCGGCTGTCGACAGCCCCGACATGCTTGGAACGAGCCCAATCGGCAAACTCCTTGTAAAATACTCAGTGCCTGCAATCATAGCCAGTGTTGCCACATCGCTATATAACATCATAGACAGTATCTTTATAGGACAGGGTGTCGGGCCTATGGCAATCGCCGGCCTGGCACTAACATTCCCGTTAATGAACCTCGTCACAGCCTTTTGT
This sequence comes from uncultured Bacteroidales bacterium, assembly GCA_947175245.1. GTDB lineage: Bacteria > Bacteroidota > Bacteroidia > Bacteroidales > Muribaculaceae > JAAVFS01. Next base: position 9,236 of record CAMWLW010000015.1, on the reverse strand, counting down.
ATGCTCATCGCTGCGGGCGGAGCCACCGTTTGCTCCATATTTCTTGGACAGCAGAACCATGCACGTGCAACTGATGTCGCAAACAATGTCATCACATTCTGCTTCATCCATGCAGTCATCTTTGGAGGCTTATCATTGATTTTTCTCGACGATATTCTTTACTTATTTGGCGCAACCGATGAGACAATACCCTATGCACGCGAGTTCATGGAGATAATTCTCTATGCGACTCCAATCAGTTTTGTATTTATCGGGCTCAATTACTTGATGCGTGCGAGTGGTTATCCGCGCAAGGCTATGATATCGGCACTCATATCGGTTGTTGTCAACGTTGCCCTCGCACCGGTATTCATATTTTCACTCGACCTCGGCATCAAGGGTGCAGCTTTAGCCACAGTATGCGGTCAGACAACTGCATTTGTATGGGTTTTGAGCCACTTCCTCAACAAGAAAAGCTACGTTCACCTGTCACGCGGCAACAGATGGGTATCACCCGACATAGCGCGCCGCATATATAGTATAGGCATGTCACCATTCCTTATGAATGTGTGTGCATGTGTTGTCGTCGTATTCATCAATAAAGCACTGCTTGACTACGGTGGCGAGGACGGTAATCTGGCAATCGGAGCGTATGGTATAATGAACCGTACGGCTATGTTCTTCGTCATGATAGTCTTTGGTGTCACTCAAGGTATGCAGCCTATATTGGGCTACAACTACGGCGCCGGTAAAATTAATCGCGTAAATTCCACACTCAACAAGGGCATAATGTTGGGAGTAATTATTACCTTTGTAGGCTGGGTGATAACAATGCTGGCACCGGGAACGGTCAACCGACTGTTTACTACCGACGAGGGACTCATCCGACTGGCCGACGAGGGATTTCATATCTACTTTATATGCTTCCCGGTAGTAGGGTGTCAGATCGTGATTCAAAACTTCTTTCAATCGGTCGGTAAACCTAAAATTTCGATTTTCCTTTCCCTGACTCGTCAGCTCATATTCCTGCTTCCGATGCTTTGGATATTACCACGGTATTTCGGCGTCAACGGTGTGTGGGCAAGCATGAGTTCCAGCGATATTATCGCCTGCATTATTGCCATAGTAACTCTTGTAGTGACTAAACGTCATCAAAACAAAACATTAAATCGACAGCCAGCATAATGATCCACGACCTGCAGTTGAGACTTACTCCCGAGATAGCATATACACCTCAAGCACTTAAACGCACTGCTGCCACACGCATCGGTGTCAAAGCCGCCGAAATCACGGGCTATCGAATAATCAAACGTTCGATCGATGCACGCCAGCGTCAGGTAATGGTTAATCTCACGATTAAAGTCTTTGTCAACGAGCCGGTCGATATGACACCGTCCTATCCAAAGATTGACTATCCCGATGTAAGCGACGCAAGGCAGGTTATCATAGTCGGCGCCGGGCCGGCCGGACTGTTTGCAGCGCTCCGGCTCATCGAGCTTGGCCTAAAACCCATTGTTCTCGAACGTGGCAAAGATGTCGACTCTCGTCGTGTCGACATGGCCAATATCGCCCGCAAAGGTATTGTTGACGGAGAATCAAACTACTGTTTCGGCGAGGGTGGGGCAGGAGCCTTCTCTGACGGTAAGCTCTATACTCGCAGCAAAAAACGTGGCTCGGTCGACAAAATTCTCGCCGTATTTCACGCCCACGGTGCTCCCGACGACATACTCATCGACGCTCATCCACACATAGGCACCGATAAACTCCCGGGCGTTATCAGAGCAATGAGAGAGCGCATAATTAAGTCAGGGGGTGAGGTGAGATTTTGTACCCGTGCCACCGGCATAATTTTGAAAGACAATTGTGTGACCGGCGTTACCACTGCCGATGGCCTGATATTCAACGGCCCGGTAATACTCGCTACAGGACACTCGGCGCGCGACATCTACCACATGCTCGATGATGCCGGTATAGCTCTTGAGCCCAAAGGCATAGCTGTAGGTGTGCGTCTCGAACATCCTCGCCACTTAATCGATTGCATACAGTATCACAACCCCAAGGGGCGAGGCAAGTACCTCCCGTCGGCTGAATATTCGATGCTCACACGTGTCGATGACCGTGCGGTCTACTCCTTCTGTATGTGCCCCGGCGGATTTATCATTCCGGCAGCCAGCGGCCCCAATCAACAGGTGGTCAACGGTATGTCGCCGTCCAACCGCAGCACTCGATGGTCAAACTCGGGCATGGTTGTCGAAGTTTTGCCCGAAGATCTCACACAATATGACAGCTACGGCAATCTTAAAGTGATGAAATTTCAGGAAGATATCGAACAGGCATTTTACGACGAGAGCAACCACACTCAGAATGCCCCGGCCCAGCGCATGCTCGACTTTGTCAATGGCCAACCATCGGCCGATCTCCCTGAGACATCCTATGCACCCGGCATACATACGGCACGCATCGATAAACTGCTGCCACCATTCATTGCCCAACGCCTGCGACGCGGCTTTGCCGAGTTTGGCCGTAAATCACGTGGGTTTCTCACCAATGAAGCCACTCTTATCGGAGCCGAAACGCGCACGTCATCACCCGTACGTATTCCACGCGACCCCGAGTCACTGCGACATGTAGAGCTTCAAGGCCTATATCCTTGTGGTGAGGGAGCAGGATATGCAGGCGGGATAGTTTCGGCAGCTATTGATGGCGAACGATGTGCCGACGCCGCTGCCGAAATGCTCAGAACGCAATACCAATCTTAATCGAGGCGTACTGCAGATCATGAATACGGACTGTCGCCCCCTCATCAACAGTTACATCGTTTAGCTTAGTGTAGTTATATGACAGCAGGATATGACTGCTGAAAGTGCGGCCTTTGGCCAATGTGACACCGACACCGATTGATCCGTATGGTGTTGTCTGAGTGGCGAAATTATTGATATTTGTAAATGCTACGCCACCTCGCGCCTCGAGAAAGCAAAGCTGGTGCTGCCGCCTGAAGTAGGTGCGGATCATAGCAAATACAGGATAACTGCTCGAACTGCTGCTCACCATCATATCGATAGCTGCACCTATGCCTGCAAAGCGCAGGTATGGGCCGCTGTAGCCAAAGCATGCACTGATGCCTATCGCCGACATATCATTTCCCGTCATATCGATAGCACTGCCGACATCAATACCCCATGTGAAGTGTTTTATCGGTTCGACACCGGGCTTTTCGGGTGGAGCGTCAGGAGTAATAACTGTTGCCGACAGTGAATCGGGCAGAATAATCTCACCCGGAGCATCATCGGGCAATAAAATAAGCTCATATATCGAATCGGTCGAAACCGGCCCACCGTACATTAGCCCGGAAAGAGAAACTTTGACAGGCTTCTGCTCAGGCTCCTGAACCGACACCGAATCCAGCGAAACTGACGTGTGAGCCGAAGCCATCACCGACACCATACCGGCAAGTAAAATATGTAATAATCGCCTTTTCATCGTGTCTTCCTCAACTCGAGACAACACCAGTTGTTCATTTCTCTAACCGATACCTCTTCAAACCCTAACGGTAGTGCTTTCTCTTCAAGCACTTTCACATCCTCGGTATAGAAACCGCTCAGCAACAGATGTCCGCCCGGCTTAATGGCTTTGGTATAAGCCTCGATATCGTTGAGAATAATATTGCGGTTGATATTGGCCAACATAATGTCATACTCACCGACGCCATCCAACAATGAGGCATCGCCCAAAAGCACATCAATCTCGGGGTGACCGTTCGCGGCGACATTCTCTATAGCGTTAACATGAGCCATAGGGTCAATCTCGATTGCCGTCACCTTGGTCGCGCCCCTCATGGCAGCAAGGATTGCAAGTATTCCGGTGCCGGTTCCCATGTCAAGAACGCTTTTACCCGCCAGATTCATTTCCAGCAGGTGACCTATTATTAAAGAAGTAGTCGAGTGATGACCGGTACCGAAAGCCATCTTCGGGTCAATCACTATATCATATTCACACTGGGGAATATCGGTGTGGAACGTACTGTGAATAACACACTGACTTTCACCTATGATTATAGGCTTGAAGTAGTTTTTCTCCCACTCGTGGTTCCAGTCTTGCCCCTCTATAAAGGTTTTCTGCCACTTTATATCAATGTCGGGCATCGGATATGCCTCGAGTACGCGATCTATAGCGGCGGCGTCAAACAAACCGTCCTTTATATAGGCAGTCATGCCGCTGTCATCGGGCACGAAACTCTCATATCCCTCGTCACACAATAGCGCTGCAAGCACATCGGTAGCAGCCTCACTACACGGCGTGACCGTAAATCTCACTTCTATATAGTCGTTCATAAGTTCAGTGTTAACCTCAGCAAAGGTAACACATTATTATCACAACTACAAACCCGATGTGAACATGTCAGCACGCACACCTATCGCGCGGCGCTCCTGAACAGGCTGAAAATATCCTTGGCATAACGGTAAATCTGCATGCCGTATGTAGCATAGGTCATCACCTTATTAATCTGCTCCTCGAACGGCATACCGCCGCCACCCGACATCAATGACGCCTGAGCCGACTTATATACCAGGCCGAACTGTTCCTTGACCAGGTCACACTTCACCTTGTTGACGACACGGCGCTGTTCAAGCTCATCGATCGTATAGCCACGCCATTCACGGGTAGCACGTGTTTCTTTTACAACAGTCATTTCTTCCATAGTCGTCATCATTTTTGGGGTTCTTCAACAATAAGTTTCGAGATAAATCGCGCAATGGGGTTGATGATGATCGTCTTCTTGGCAAGCACAATAACAGCCAGCAGCATCAGATAGAAAGCCGCGATAATAAGATAGGCCCACACGGCAGGCATAACATTGCACAGCAGGTGCCCCATAGCCGCTGCAATGAATCCTAACAGGCACAACAGGAGCATGAAGCCGACAAACAGGTAAACAATTGCGCCGAGCAGACATGTTAGTTTGACGGCGAGCATCAATCGCGCATCCTCAACTTTCAGGTCAAAAAGACGCTTTGCAAGCTTATATAGTAATGAATAATTAGAGACCTGCTCCATAACAATAAATAGTTGAATGTAGATAGTAAACAAAAATGAGGAGATTGCCCGGACGATAGTCACTCAGACTCCCCGACAATCCCCTCCTATAATATATTATTTCTCAGCAACCGAGACCGAAGCGATAATCTCGTCGACCAGACGGTCAACTTCGACCTCAGCCTTGTTTTTACACAAACCGTGCTTCTTACACATCGACTTGATTTGTTCACGAAGTTCTTCACCCTTCTTAGGTGCGAACAGCAATGCTGCACCGGCGCCTACAACGGCACCACCGATGAAAGCATATAACAAACTCTTGTAACACATAATTATAATATTTTTTTATTGTCGATTAACCTTCAATCTCGGCCTGAATCTCGTCTACAATCTCTTCGAGTTCACCTCTTTTCAGCTTGATACCCTTGCTGCGAAGATAATCCTTAATCTGAGCGCGAGTGTCAGAACCCTTCTGAGGGGCGAATAGTAAACCTACAGCAGCACCTGCAACGGCGCCTGCTACAACAGCGAGTGCAATGTTTAATCCTTTCATAGTAGTAAATTTTTAATAGTTAATTAATTCTTTTCAGCCATCAGCACCATGCCGTGACTTTCAACTATACTAATACAACAACCTACACCCGATAAAGTTCTCCCCACCCACTATATATAATCAAAATTTACGACGAAAGACGTTGGAGATATACACTCCCTCGGATTACCCGAGGGAGTAGAATTATTTGTAGAATCGTTCACAATCGACTCTTCTATTTCCACATCATCGAAGCTTCTTGAATAATTTCATTCAAATTATACACAGTTCTAATTCTATTTCCTACCCATGAATCATTCCATGTGGACTCACGATAATTTCCATTACTCATTTCTAACCGATACCCTTTACTCGCATCTGTAGAATAATCCGAGGCTACATAACCAACGTCTCCAGTACTTTCATTATTTAATGGTTCTCCACCGAATATTCTCAACGCAGTATTTAATGCCACTAAATTATTATACATTATTTTAAGCTGAAATAATGTAGGAGCTTTTAGTTCTCTTGCTTTATATTGATTACCATTTCCACTATCTTGCATGGCAATGATAATGATATTACCATTATCCATTAGGCACACACCTTTCTTATTATATGTAATCTTTTCAACTTCTTGCATTTGTTGCCATTGTAAAGGAGTAATAAAAAAGACTTTTCCGCCTTTAACGGCGCATAACGACATATTTGTTGGTGTCGATTGTAAATCCGAATTATTAAAGGATTCTCCAGCGCCTAATAAACCTTTAGCCACTTTTTGTGATAGAGATATTAATTGATTCATCGAATCAGCCGCGCCATTAATATCATATGCACGTTCCACAAGGCCTGATTCTACATTTATCATTCGCGCAGTAATAAAACATTCATCAAATAGCTCATTTACATCTGCAACAACTACAAACCGAACACCAAATTTTTGGCCCAACTGAGCTATCTGACTGTCACGAACCTCTCCCGAAGTTTGATAATCACTTTCGGCTGATAATGCCGCTAAAAAATCGGCAGTTCTTTCAACTGCAGCATACTCTCCACTTTCAGTTATTGCACTAACCAATTTAGCTCCAATAACCTTTTTATATGCCTCGTTAGACGTTGAGCCTGTCATATATACAGCGACTTTCTTTTTAGCACGGTCTTGAGCAAATGACGGCACGTTAATAATTATACCGCAAAACAAGACAATCAATAAGCGAGCAATCGTTCTTTTCATATAAGTATTATTTAGAGTTATTATTTATCAGACGATATGCAAGATTGTTGGCCATCAAAGTAATCGCCTCTGAACCAGCGTATTCGCGCTTGAGATTAACGGTCTTGAGAATCTCACCTGTTACTAAATCAATCAAGCGCGCAGACATATGACATTGTTCATCAGCCGATATCACTGTATTAACCACAATAACATAATCTACCCCCATGCGCTGTGCGACCTCACGAATCTCCTTTTCAGGAACATCACCCGATGTCTGATAATCTTGTTCTTTATCAAGCGCATTTACAAATGCCGAATTTCTTTCAAAAGCCTTATAGTCTTTATTACCCGAAAGGCGTGAAAGAACCGAAGAACAAACGATGGATTTTGTTGAATTAGGAATTTCACCCTCGGCATACACAGCCACTTTTTTAGCTGCAATCGCCTCAGTAGCGAACACGGTACAAGTAAGTACCAACAATAAAAGGAACGACAACCTTTTCATAACACAAAGTATGCCTCGGTCCTCTCCTCGTTGGCTATTTAATTGATTAAAAAAAGAATGCGTGAGAGTCTGTATCTCCTGCCCGTCTCACACATGGAGGCTCTGGAATGCCTTTCGGAATGAAACGAGCAGTTAGAGCCTCACGCAAGATATGTGAATATCTATTGATATACACTGACGAAAGGCATCCATCACTGCTACATTTGACTCCGAGTGAAATTTTCCAGATTTCCATGTGTCAAATGAGCGTCGATAAACGCATCAAAATATGTCGCTACTCGTGGTAATAAACCGCGAGTGTTATGTGACTGCAAAAATACTTACATTATTTGATACATACAATTCATCAAGAACTTTTTTATTCCATTAATCGAAAGTTTACAATAAAAAGTGAAGCGAACGAGCCTTGACAAAATAAACAACTGACATGCCATCGATGAGAACATGCCAGTTGCCTAATGAGTAAATCTTTCCTTAGAGTAAGTTTTCGCGCTCGGTTATTTCAGCATCGGTCATGGTGTAACCACCAAGGCTGCCTTCCTTAGCCTGGATGCAGATATATACGAGCGGCTTGTCGGATGTGCATTTAATATTGCGGTCACAGTTAGTAGCCACGCGCACTACCGAACCCTCAGCGACATCAAACACCTGATCATTAACCTGGAACTTACCGGCGCCCGAGAGAATGATGTAATTTTCTTCATTCTCCTTGTGGCTGTGGAAGAATGGTACTGAAGCTCCCGAAGGGAGTGTGCCAAAAGAAATTTCACACGATGTGGCACCTGTAGCATCCTTCACAAACTGCTTGCCTTCGAATGTCGTTAAAGCACCCACTGTTGCATGGGCAAATTTCTCACCAGTGTTAAGAATCTTAATTTCGCTCATAATTTTCAATTTTATATATTATTATTAACTTTGCAGCAGATAGCTACTATTAAATTGATAGCGCGAAATTAATAATTAGATTGTCAATAAACAAGAAGTTACACAACCGAAAGACACTTACCCACAGGTAAGTATAATTGAAAATGAATAAATTGCAGACAAAAGAAAATTTAGAAAAATATACCCGCATCGAAGAGTGCCCCATAAGGAACATTATATCAAATTTTACAGGTAAATGGTCAATGCTTATTCTATGCGTCTTATCCGAGAACGAAACTACGCGCTTTAACTCAATCGCACGGGCAATTCCCGACATTTCGCCCAAAGTACTGACATCTACACTCAAAAAACTTGAAGACGAGCGCTTAGTCAAACGAGAACTGTTCGCCGAGATACCACCGAGAGTCGAATACTCGCTGACCGACAAAGGTCGATCATTAATGCCCATACTCTACAACCTCATAGATTGGGCCGTCAATAACCGTGACCAATAACTGTTCACGAAAAGATACGGAAAGCCCGTCGAAAAAAAATATAACAAAAAGTGTTAAAAGCCTTGAGTCTCAACAAATGTTGAGAGTTTTTATTTTTATTGTCAGTAATTTTGCCTGCCAAAACAAGGCAAACGGAATATGAATATAAACAATCATAAAATATAATGTTTACACAAAATCCTGACGCGACACCGATTTGGCTATTGATAATCTTTTCAGGGGTATTCTATTTTGGATATCCGATAGCCAAAAGATTGGTGGCGAAATATTCAAGCAACAAGACCACACAAAGCTTTTGGGCCTTACTAATTATGTTAGTAATAGGTGCTATCATTGTTTCCTTGTCTATGCTAATTGAATAAATTACTTTATTATTCCAAAACAGCTTCTCATACATGTATCGTAAATCTCCGGTGTGATGCCGGGGATTTATTTTTGTTCATCTGCGACCCGGGATAGTGACCGAGCCACTGGCAGGAGGCAATTTTATCTGAATTTATTGTGATATTGTGGAATTTAGGCGCAATTTGTTTGGTAATTCACAAATAATGCGTACCTTTGCGGTCGCTAATCGATACAAAACCAAATAAC
>CAMWLW010000014.1 GCA_947175245.1 uncultured Bacteroidales bacterium | reverse complement strand
GAGTGCAAAGGTACGCCCTTTTCTTATACCTGCCAAATATTTTTACCGCTTTTTTACACGCTTTTCAGCGTTTTCGACTCAATCTATTATCAATCAGTCAATTTAACAAATGTTAAAAATATGCTGTAGAACATGGTTTTGTTTCAAGCTACATTTTCCCATCAATTGCGTAAGAATAGTCGATTTTTTGTTTTGAAAATAATTAGTATCTTTGCTATAAATTTAATTCGATACAAAAATCAGACACTTCACGCAAGAATACACATAAATATATATGACTCCATTCGTACATCTACATGTTCACACACAATACTCGGTACTTGACGGACAAGCATCAATTGACGCACTGGTCGACAAGGCTATATCGGACGGCATGCCTGCAATAGCGGTTACCGACCACGGGAATATGTTTGGTATTAAGGAGTTTTTCAATTATGTCAATAAGAAAAACGGCAAGCTAAAGGATGCCATCAAAAAAGCGAAAAAGCAACTTGATGAGGCATCGGATGACGAGACGCGCCGCATTGCCGAAGAAGAATTGGCCAAGGCTCAGGCTAAAAAACCATTCAAACCGATTTTCGGTTGCGAGATGTATGTAGCTGAAAAGGATCTTCACGAACATATTGACAAAAAGGATACAGGTAGACACCTCGTGGTATTGGCAAAGAACGAGAAAGGTTACCACAATTTAGTAAAACTGGTATCAAAAGCCTGGACTGAAGGATACTACTCTCACCCACGAACTGACAGGCAGGAACTTGCCAAACATAGAGAGGGTCTGATTATTTGTTCGGCATGTCTTGGCGGAGAGATTCCGCGCTTAATAATGCAAGGCTACCTTGACGAAGCCGAACAACGTGTGCTGTGGTACAAAGAGACATTCGGTGACGATTATTATATTGAGCTACAACGGCATCGTGTTGATGACCGACTGACATCAATGATGGATAACAAGCGACGCGAAACTTTTGAACGTCAACAGCTTGTCAATCCTGTTCTCATTGATTTCGCACGCAAACACAATGTCAAGTTGATATGCACCAACGACGTACATTTTGTAAACGCCGAAGATGCTGAGGCTCATGAACGCCTGGTGTGTGTATCCACCGGCAAAAAACTGTCGGACGAAACCAGAATGGTCTACACCAAGCAGGAGTGGATGAAAACTACGGCCGAGATGAACGACGTCTTTGCCGATATTCCTGAAGCTCTTGCCAATACTGTTGAGATTGCCGATAAGGTTGAGTTCTATAACATCGATCACGCTCCTATAATGCCAAACTTCGCCATACCTAAAGAGTTTGGCACCGAAGAAGAATATCGACAACGAATCACACATAAAGACCTCTTTGACGAATTTACACAAGATGAGAACGGTAATGTGGTAATGAGTGAGGAAGAGGCCAACGCTAAGATTGAAAAACTTGGCGGATATGAAAAACTTTACCGTATAAAATTTGAGGCCGATTACCTGAAGAAGCTCGCATACGAAGGCGCGGAACGCCGATATGGCAGCCCGCTGACCGAAGAACTCGAAGAACGCATAAAGTTTGAGCTGCACATAATGAAAACGATGGGTTTCCCCGGATACTTCCTTATTGTGCAGGACTTTATCAACGCAGCCCGTCGAGACTTAGGCGTGAGCGTAGGCCCCGGGCGTGGTTCGGCAGCGGGTTCATGCGTAGCATACTGCTTGGGAATCACCCAGATTGACCCGGTGAAATACGACCTGCTGTTCGAACGTTTTCTAAACCCAGACCGCATTTCACTGCCTGATATCGATATTGACTTTGACGACGATGGCCGTGCCGATGTATTGAAATATGTAACCGAAAAATATGGCGAAGAAAAAGTCGCACATATCATTACGTACGGCACAATGGCAGCCAAATCGGCAATCAAGGACGTGGCTCGAGTTGAAGACCTACCACTATCAGAGAGTGACCGATTAACTAAACTCATACCCGCTCACATGCCGGTAGTTAACGGTAAGGAGTTAAAGCCTACGTTGAAGAACTGTTATGAGCATCTTTCACCGTTCAAGGCCGAGATGGCGAGCACCAATCCTATCATACCAAGGACACTAAAATATGCCGGACAACTTGAAGGCAATGTCCGTAATATAGGTGTGCACGCGTGCGGTGTGATCATCTGCCGTGACGATATTACTGATTGGGTGCCGGTAAGTACTGCTGTCGACAAGACCGAGGGCAAGCTACTTGTAACTCAATATGAAGGACGCGTAATCGAGGAGACCGGTCTGATTAAAATGGACTTTCTCGGACTCAAAACGCTGTCCATATTGAAAGAGGCTGTCGCAAACATTAAGCTGACACGCAATATTGATCTTGATCTCGAGAAAATCCCTATCGATGACCCGGCAACTTACAAACTGTACAGTGAGGGTAAGACCAAGGGCACATTCCAGTTTGAGTCGGCAGGTATGCAAAAATACCTAAGAGAGTTACAGCCCAGCACTTTTGAAGACCTTATAGCGATGAATGCGCTATATCGTCCGGGCCCAATGGACTATATACCAGATTTCATCTCGCGTAAGCATGGCCGCTCACCAATTGTGTATGATATTCCCATCATGGAGAAATATCTGAAAGACACATACGGAGTGACGGTGTATCAGGAGCAGGTGATGTTACTGTCACGTCTGCTCGCCAACTTCACACGCGGTGAAAGCGATACCCTGCGTAAGGCAATGGGTAAGAAACTTATTGACAAGATGAATCACCTCAAAGGTAAATTCCTTGAAGGTGGACAAGCAAACGGACATAAACCTGAAGTACTCGAAAAGATCTGGGCCGACTGGGAGAAGTTTGCATCGTATGCATTCAACAAGAGCCATGCTACATGCTACAGTTGGGTAGCGTTCCAGACAGCATATCTGAAAGCCAACTACCCGGCTGAATTTATGGCTGCAGTACTCAGTCGCAACCGTAATGACATCACTAAATTACGTGACTTTATGGACGAATGTAAGGCCATGAAGATTACGGTTAAAGGCCCCGACGTTAATGAAAGTTTCAGCAGCTTCGGTGTGAATAGTCGTGGTGATATACGATTCGGCATTGCCGCCATCAAAGGCGTTGGAGAGAACGTTGCCGCCGATATTATTAAGGCTCGTTCTGAGGGTGGCACATTCAAATCTATCTATGACTTTGTAGAACGTGTACCGCTGTCGTCGCTCAACCGTCGCACATTTGAGTCTCTTGCGCTGGCCGGAGCATTCGATTGCTTTGAGGAACTGAAGCGAGAGGACTACTTCGTAAGAAACAAGAAAGACGAAACACTTTCAGAACAACTGTTAAGATATGGCCAATTATTCCAGAACGCGTCCAAACAACAGGCCAACTCATTATTCGGAGACGATGACCTGGCGCTGAACACAGCCGGCCGACCTGCAATCAGACCCGGAATCGACTGGCCGGCAACCGAACGCCTTGAGAAAGAACGCGAACTCGTAGGAATTTACTTGTCGGCCAATCCTCTCGACCCTTATTACATGGAGCTGAACTACGGCTTCAATACCTCGATCAAAGACTTTGGCGAAGCAGCTAAAGAAGAGAACAAAACCTACACGTTTGGCGGCATGGTGACCGGATATGAGGAAAAAGATGCCCGATCGGGCGGTAAATATGGCCGTATAACGATAGAAGATTATACCGGAAGTACCGAGCTAATGCTGTTCAAGCAGGATTTCATTAATTTCAGCAAGTACGGCAAGCAAGGCACTCAGATTGTCGTAGCCGGCGAATTTAAACCAAACTACAAACAGGAGTTAAGATTCAATATTCACAGCATCAGACTACTTGACGACCTGAAAGGCAAACTTGTTACGGGTGTCGACGTTAAAATATCGGCAAACGAAATCAACGAAACGCTTATCGGACTATTTGTTGAAGCATCAAAACGCTCCAACGATTCGGCATCGGGTGCATTAAATATCGAGATTTATGATCCAAGCATAAACCGTACCGTCAAAATGGTCTCAGGATTAAAACTACCTATGGATAAAGCTCTTGTAGAGATGCTTGATGACATGAATGTTGAGTATAGTTTCACCCGATTAGTCAAGTAAGAGATAATAATTCAATATATAAACACATATAAAATATTTAAAGCAATGGCATTTATATTTACTGACGAGAACGCAGAAGAAGTAATCAATTCAGGCAAACCCGTTATGATTGATTTTTGGGCAACCTGGTGTGGACCGTGCATGAGCATGGCACCTATCATTGATGAGCTTGCTCAGGAATATGAGGACAAAGTCGTTATCGGCAAATACAACGTCGAGGACGAAAGCGATCTGAGCTCGCAATATCGCATCACATCACTTCCCACAATCCTCTTTTTCAAGGACGGCAAGAAAGCCGACTTACGCCTGGCCGGCTCGCAGTCTAAAGCCAGCCTGAAAGAGGCTATCGAAAAACTTTTGGCACTTTAAGACACTATGGAGTTTGATGAGAATAAAGCGGTCGAAGAGATAAACAAAGCGCTAACTGCAGCCGGACGAGCCCCCTACCCTGACGACGAAATTCTCAATATCGTTGACATGATTTGGGATTACTATGAGGAGAACGGCCTGCTCGAACTTGACTGGGATGAGGATGAGGAAGAAGTTACTGCCGACGAAATCATCAGCTACGTTACGCGTATGCTCAAAAAAGATAAAGGCGCAAACGTATTGACCGACGATCTGCCAATAATTATTAGAGCCGAGCTCGAATATGAAGAGTCGCTCGAAGATTTTTAGCACGCTGCTTTTGCTCGCGTGTTTCTCGACATCATCAATAGCTGTCGCTCAAGTCACAGCTATTGATGAGCCTGAGACATTCGACATAGAACTGAACACGCCGACCGTGACACCAAAACAGGCCGGCGCACTAAGGAATGTCATATCGAGCTACGACCAATCGCTTATCGATCATGGCATGACCGTCGAATTGATACGCGACGATCAGGTTTTGAATGTCACCATCGAGCTTGACGAATTATTTGCTCCCAACGGCATCACGTTGCAACCTGAAGCAGGAGATGTTCTCAGGCCCCTGCTTGAGTTCACGCGCCATTATGGTAAATTCAAGATTCTGCTGGCAGTACACACCGACAATACCGGCAGCGATAAATATAAAGAATGGCTATGCACCGAGCGAATCAATTCACTCTACGACTATTTTGACCGCTTCGGGTCAACACCTGCAATGGTTTATGGCTACCCCATGACCGACAGCCAGCCATTGGTAAACAACAATACAAAATCCAACCGCGCAATGAATAGGCGACTGGAAGTATATATTGTTCCCGGGCCAGAACTAATCAACAACCTGAAAGGAAAGAAATAATGAACGATTGGATACAGAATCTGCTGCACGAATTTCTCAAAGACAACAATATTGAGAGCCTCTATACACCGCTAATGCTGCTAATTATCGCCTTAGTGGCTGTCACAGCGTTCTGGTTTTGTGTCAAAGTCGTATCGGTCATCGTAAAACTATTCACCCGACGAACCCCAACCGAATGGGATGACGACCTGCTCAACACCAAAGTACTTCGGGCTATCAGCCAGCTGGCACCGGCATTGTTCGTCTCATACATGTTGCCTGATGCTTTTGACCACGACAACACTACTGAAGAGTGGTTAACAAAAGCCACTGATTTCTACATACTCTGGGCACTTATACACCTAATAAATACATTTTTACAGGCGCTATTCGACGCTCTCGACAAACGTGGCAGGTATCGTATTCATACAATGAAAGGTGTATTACAGATTCTGAAACTGATTTTTATTATAATTGGTGTAATAATCGGTATCAGTATTCTCATAGGACGCAGCCCAATTACCATATTAACAGCTCTCGGCGCATCGGCCGCAGTACTGATGTTAGTATTTCAGGACACAATTCTCGGTTTAGTTGCGGGTATTCAGCTCACAGTCAATGATATGCTCAAGAAAGATGACTGGATTGTCGTGCCTAAAGCTAATGCAAATGGTGTTGTCGAAGAAGTCACACTGACAACAGTGAAAGTACGTAACTGGGACAACTCAGTTACAACAGTTCCGCCATATACGCTTATAAAAGAATCATTTCAGAACTATGCCCCCATGCAGGAGTGTCTGGCCCGCCGTGTAAGCCGATACATCAATATCGATGTAAACTCAATAAGGTTTTTAAATGAAGATGAGTTGAATACTCTTCAGGAGCTTGGGCTGGTAACCCCTGAAGATATCAACGACAGTACTTCGGCAGTAAATTTGTCATTGTTGAGCCGACATCTTGAGCGTTACCTTGAGTCACATAAAGACGTCAGGGAAGACCAGCTATTCATGGTGAGACAGCTTCAACCTACCACCCAGGGTATTCCGCTTGAGCTATACTTTTTCACAGGCACGACCGAGTGGAAGAGTTTCGAGCACATTCAGGCCGATATTTTTGATTACGTCTATGCTACCATACATCGGTTCGGTCTATCTATATATCAGACACCTGCCGGTAACGACTTCAAACAAATGGCGTCTCACCACGTTATACAATAAAACATAAACGACTATGATTATAGCATCACAAAAAAGAAAAGAAAATATAGCCGAGTATCTGCTGTATATGTGGCAGATAGAAGATATTATCCGAGCCAACAACCTTGACATTGATAAAATAAAGGCTAACATTATCGATAAGTATGACCTGACTGAAGAGCAACGCCGCGAGATGGTCGAGTGGTATGAATCGCTTATCGATATGATGAGGCGCGAAGGCGTTGAAAAATCAGGACACCTGCAGCTTACAAAAAATGTTATCATACAGCTTGCAAGTCTGCACCAGGCGCTATTGGCCGATCCTAAATTTGCCGAATACACTGCACTGTTCTATAAGACTCTGCCTTATATTGTTGAACTGCGAGCAAAATCCGGTGAAAATAAACAGGGAGAGATTGAGACTTGTTTCACTGCACTATACGGCATGCTGATGCTACGTTTACAAGGCAAGGAAATTACACCCGAGACAATGAATGCCATTACCGAGATTTCAAAATTCATTGCCACATTGGCCCACTATTTCAAACTCGATGACGAGGACAAACTTTTCAACGACGATAAAGAATAAATAGCCCTTCTTACCGACCATGACTCCTGCTGTCCTTAGCTGTTTATATGAAAAATATACCGGGTATGCACCGGCTGACATAAAACCAATTACGGGTTCGGCATCGAGCCGTCGGTATTACAGGCTCAACGGTGGCACTACGATGATAGGCACCGTCGGCACGAATGATACTGAAAACAAAGCATTCATCACGTTGTCGGCAGCCCTCTCTTCACACGGCGTGAGTGTACCATGTGTAGTCAGTATATCAGATGACAATATGTCTTATCTTCAGGAAGACCTAGGCGACACGACTTTATATGATATAATACTGCATGATGGCTACAGCCCTCGGGTAATTGACCTTTTTAAAGCAAGCCTTACAGAACTTCTTAATTTTCAGACCGTCGGAGCAGTACATACCGACGATGACTGCTACTTTCCCGTTAAATCCATGTCAGGTGCATCGATTTTATGGGATTTGAACTACTTTAAATACTGTTTCGCAAAAGTCATTGGATGCGAAATAAACGAAGTAGAACTTGAGAAAGAGTTTACGCGGCTCTCAGACAGCATATCATCAGCGGCACCCGAAGCACTGATTCACCGCGATTTCCAGTCGCGCAACATCATGATTGCCGATGATAAGCCTTGGCTAATCGACTTTCAGGGGGCTCGACGAGGCCCGATACTATACGACGTGATTTCGTGCCTGATGCAAGCCCGCATCAATATGCCCCAAAAACTTAGAGATGAATTGCTTGAATTCTATATAAGTTTGGCTGCGGAACGATTTGACGTAGAATCGGCTCAATTAACCGACAGTGTTAACGATTTATCCATATTCCGACTGCTGCAAGTACTCGGCGCATACGGTTTCAGGGGTCTTATTCAGGGTAAGACCAATTTTATAAGTCCTATAGAAACTGCCCTTAAATCACTTGCACCATTACTTCAAAAAGAAGGTATTAAGTACCCGTATCTCCTTGCAATTATAGAAGAAGCTATCACCAAAGTTCAGGCTATTGGATGCCCGCAATTTAAGATATATGACAATCAGCTGAACGTCGTCGTTACAAGTTTCTCATATAAAAAAGGTATTCCTGCCGACCAATCGGACAACGGTGGAGGCTTTGTATTTGACTGCCGCGCCATACACAATCCTGGCCGATATGAACAATATAAGCACCTGACCGGCGAGGACAAACCTGTCATCGACTTTTTAGAGCAAGACGGTGAAATTCAACCATTCCTTGCGTATTGCAAAGGGCTCATCGATATGAGCGTAACCAAATACATTAAACGGGGATTCACTCACCTTGAGGTCGCGTTTGGTTGCACGGGCGGCCAACATCGCTCAGTCTACTCGGCACGACACATGGCAGATTATATTGCCGACAAATATGGTGTCCACGTGACCCTGTATCATCGAGAGCAGAATACTATAAGTGAATATAACGCTCCCACACTATGACCGGAATGATTTTTGCAGCCGGAATGGGAACACGCCTGAAACCGTGGACCGACCATCATCCTAAAGCATTGGTACCGATAGGCAACAAACCGATGCTTTTCCGCGTCATTGATAACATGACAAATGCCGGAATCACCCGTATTGTAGTAAATATTCATCACTTCGCCGATCAGATTATAGAATCTCTTGAGCGATATCCCCTGCCCGATGTTGAAATTTTAATCAGCGATGAACGAGCCCGACTCCTTGACACGGGCGGAGCTATTGTCAAGGCCGCGCCTTTATTTTCCAACGAGGAAGTATTACTTCACAACGCCGATATTCTTACCGATTTAGACCTCGGGCTGCTGATTGATGAGCACAAATCCAACGGCTGTGACGCCACATTGCTGACATCGACCCGCGAGTCGAGCCGACAATTATTGTTTGACGACGAGAACCGACTCGCCGGATGGATAAATCACAAAACATCAGAGATATTACCCAACGGACTACCCCACCCTGACCAATTGAACGCCCGCTCTTTCAACGGCATACATGTTATTTCGCCACGTATCACAAAAATGATATGCGATAAAGCAGAGAACGAAGTATTCGGCATCATACCTATGTATGTATCACTTTGCCATGAGGCCGTAATCAAGAACTATACTCCCGACATGCCTTATAAATGGTTTGACATCGGGAAACCCGAGTCACTCCAACTTGCCCGCGATATCTTTTAAATATAATGGATTTAATACTGCCGTCAAATGAATAAACGCAATCACATATTGCAATCCTTGCGCTATAAATCGGCCAAGATTATTACAATATTATTATTAATATTAACCATTGTATGTTTAACATGGGAAAGGGTTTATATTGATCTTGCCGTATTCAGCGGGGTCCTCTTCCTTTTTGGTGCTTGTTTTATTTCTATTCCTATTATCGGTATCTGGATATACTCTTTTATTAAATCAATATTTAGACACACAGAGACCGATAAAGTATTGCTGTATGTTCACATCTTAGATTTACTATTACTCGGAGTTTTCATCTATATTAGCGATCAGGTATTACTTGACTGTAATCCCGACATAATGGCTAAACAGTATACCGAGTATGAGACACAAATGTGGAATACGGTAAATAACACCCGTGAACTCTTACCTGACAGTTCAAGGCTTGTGATAGAATTTGAAGACCAAGATTACCTATCAAAGACCGACCTTTTAAATGAGAAACAAGTCAATGATCTCCATAAATCTTTAGCTAATATAGGATGTATCGGAATTGAAGTTGACAATATTGACAGTACCGGCAATTTGGCATATTCAAAACTTCGTTTCCGCCGTGTAGGTATGGGTATGTACTCGTTTCGTCTATATTTAAACCATTTGACACCCGAAGAGCGCGAGAACCTAAATAAAGATTACAATTTAATTGTATTTAACGATTCGACAGTATTTGAATATGGAAGTGGAGTCTTTGGTCCTCAATATTTTGATTCTGATATTAAACAAGAATTTCTGGAGAAGCTTAAATCACCACAAGATTAGCCGTAAATCACAACAACCGGCTTGGCGATATATTTGGTTAATATTGCACGGTAGCATAAAAAGGTGTATCTTTGCAGCGTAATTCGGACGTCATGCCAATGGCATAATACAAAACGCTCCCGAATCGACCAATATTAGGAACAAAAAGATTCATAGAGATGATAAACCGTATTCTGATTAGAATGAAGGTAGTGCAGCTGCTTTACTCCTACCTTTTAACTCGTAGTGATTTTAAATTACAACCCGTTCCCGAGCGTCAGACCCGTGACAATAAGTTTGGTTATGAAACCTACATCAATCTGATTTTACTCATGCTCGAGCTATCGGGCTACAAGGTCGGTTCAAATAATCCATTAGGCGACATCCTCTTTAATAAGTTGTCGCTTAAAGTCCCAAAATCATTTTCAGCTGACAGCGATATAAAGGAAATCATTGCTCGCGATAACAGCCGGATTGCCAACTATGACGACACTGTACGCCCGCTGTACGATGCCATCGTAAGTTCAGCCGTTTTTAACGACTTCAGCCGCAAACACAACAAGGACATCAGCGATGAAATTGTCTTGTGGAATGTTATACTTGACACTATCATAGCTAAAGCGCCTGCAGTTGAGGCTGCGGCCCGCCGTGATTCCAATTTCACACAAGCGGGCTTCTTAATGGGTTTCAAAATGCTCAAAGAGACTCTTAACGCCTATGGAGACAATCGACTGCATTTCATCGCGGCCGAACAATCGCTCGAAAAAGCTCTCGACAAAGCCTACGAGCTCTATCATCTCCTCCTGCTTCTGCCAGTCGAGATCACACGTATTCAAGCCGACCGTATCAACAGTGCCAAGGTTAAATATGTTCCTACAAGCGAAGACCTCAACCCCAACACCCGTTTCATAGACAATCGTATGGTTAAGGCAATCGCCGACAGTGTTGAGATGGAAGAGTATCTAAAAGAGTTCCCCATCAACATGGAGCAGCACTACCTGTTGCTCAAGAAATTGCTTGACGACATTCTGCAATCAGAATATTACACCAAATACATGAGCGAGACCGAGTCAAGCCTCGCTGCCGACTGTGAATTCTGGCGTGTTATAATGAAGAATATTATCCTGCCATCTGACGCGCTGGCCGAAATTCTCGAGACATCTTCGATTTACTGGAACGATGATCTTGACATCATGGGCACATTCGCCATCAAGACTATCAAGCAGATTGCCTCTAACAATGGTGTACTTACACTGTTACCTAAATATAAAGATGACGATGACGCCAAGTTTGGTGCACAGCTGTTTGTTGACACGGTAAATAATCGCGAACAATACAGGTCATACATCGATATGTTCATCGACCCTGCCCAATGGGACGCCGACCGACTGGCATTCATGGACATCGTTGTAATGATGGTCGCAATTTCAGAGTTACTGAACTTCCCTGCAATTCCTATACCTGTAACCCTTAACGAATATATTGAAATCGCCAACTGCTACAGCACTCCCCGCAGCGGCCAGTTTGTCAACGGAATGTTGTACTCAATCATCAATTATCTGAAAAACGAGGGCAAACTGCTCAAAAATTAAGGTATTTGTGGTATTGTATAAACAAAAAACACTATATTTGTACAATTAATTAACCTATTAAAGATATTCAACAATGTTAAACGCATTAATTTCACTCTTAATTCTTGCTCAAGAAGAGGTAGTAGATGTTGTAGATACAACACAAGGCGACATTCAGCAAGGTAACCCCTGGAGTGGTATCATTATGATGGTAGCGATTATCGCCATCTTCTATTTCCTGATGATACGTCCGCAGCAAAAGAAGCAGAAAGAAATCAAAAAGTTTCGTGAAGGTATTAAAGCCGGTGATAAAGTTATCACAGCCGGAGGTATTCATGGTAAAGTCACCGCGGTTAAGGAAGATACTTTTACTATACAGATTGCTCCTGAAGTAACTATCAAAATCGACAAGGGCTCGGTTTATCCCGTTGGCGCTCCCGGTCAGGAAGCTCCGCTGAAAGAAAACGCCTAAGTTGTTAAGACTGACTATACGAATATCGGCCCCAATGCAATGGCAGCGGGGCCGTTTTGGCATATAAACCTACTAAAGTCTCCATTTTGAAAAACATTTTTCAACATATAAAACAGCAGTTAAGCTCACGCATGGGCCGCAATACGCTCACATTCCTTGTGTTCCTTGCCATCTCGACACTGTTCTGGCTACTGACATCGCTTAACGATGAAATTCAGAAAGATTATGAGTTGGGAATCGAGATTGACCGATTGCCTAAAGACATGACATTGCTGTCAAATCAAGGTACATTGCCCAAAGTAACCGTTTCAGTACGGGATAAAGGTATCAGCCTGCTGTCAAAACAACTGCTTGGCACCTCTACTCTCCATATCGATTACCGTGATTTTTATGACAATGACAACGGGCGGCTTAGTCTGACCGAGTCACAACTAAATTCCAACATACGCCAGATATTCGGTTCCACATCAACCATAACCAACCTGTCGCCCGACTCATTATCAATAAGCTACACTACATTACCACCGATAAAGGTACCGCTTATTGTCAAGACACGTATCACGCCCAAACCTCAATTTATACTCAGCGGACAGGTTATACCCTCGACCGACTCGGTTCTTGTGTATATGTCACCTGACTTTGATTCAGAAATGTCAGCACTGTCCACTGAAATAATATCAATGTCAAATATCAACGATACTACTACCGTCACGGCTCAAATTATAAAGCCTGCAGGATGTCGCACCGTTCCGTCAGAAATAAAAGTGACCATACCTGTTGAACCTCTCGTCACAAAGAGTTTTGATATACCTGTTGAGGCTGTCAATTTACCCGAAGGTCTAAATATCGTGACATTTCCATCGACCGTTAAATTCAATTGTCTTGTGCCTATGAGCATATATAACTCAGCCTCATATCCGGTAAAAGCATACGCCGACTATGCAAAACGACAGGACAATATCATACCTCTCGAGCTGTCAATCTTGCCGGACAATTACCACAGTGGTACGATATCTCCGCAAAATGTGGAATACGTACTCGAGCAGAACGATAATTAAGCATGGGTAAACTGATTGCCATAACAGGAGGCATAGGCTCGGGAAAGAGCGTTGTCAGCAGGATATTGCGAGCTAACGGATACATTGTATATGACTGTGACAACGAGGCAAAAAAAATAATGGATAACGATGCCGAAATACATCAGTTACTCATACGGCACATACATAATGACGCGGTAAAGGATGGAATAATCGACCGTAAACTTATAGCATCTATAGTTTTCACCGACAAGGATAAACTAGAAAAATTAAACAGTATTGTACATCAAGCGGTCAGAAATGATATAACACACAAGTATGAAGCACTTGCCGATGACAGTATAATGTTTATTGAAACAGCCATCCTGTACCAAAGTAATATCGACCTCATGGTTGACGAAGTTTGGTCAGTGACTGCACCTCGCGACCTACGTGTAAGACGAGTAATACTGCGAAACAACTGCAGTTATGACGAAGTCTTAGCCCGCATCGAAGCACAGGAAAGCTACGTACCATCTCACGTTCATCCCAAAATATGTAAAATCGTCAACGATGACATCCAACCGATATTACCACGGGTTTTAGACTTGATAAAGACGGCTACAAAGTTTTGAAATTATCGGCATCGCGAGCTATGGGCCACCGCTCACGCGATTGCTGTAACCGTGACAACGATAGCGATGCCACATACATTTCATCTGAGACTGCCTCGCCGACAGGATATCCACCCATATCATAAACGACCGACATGCCGTCATATTCACCATATCGGTCATTGCCCGAACGATTGTCACCCACCACATACGACTGATTCTCAATGGCGCGTGCAATCAGCAGATGATGCCAGGCATACTGACGTGATTGAGGCCAATTGGCAACCACAAGCATGAGGTCATACTGGCAATGATCATCGTGACGACGACACCACACGGGAAAGCGCAGATCATAACATACAATCATTGCAACATTCCATCCCCTAAACTTCATCACCGGCGGAAGCTCATCGCCTGCCTTAAAGAGCAGACTTTCCTCGCTAAGACCAAACAAATGACGTTTGTTGTAAAAACAAGCCTCGCCATCGGGCGACAACATGAATCCTCGATTGTAATAAGCGCCCCCTATTGATGCTATATAACTACCGGCTAACAGCACATTATAACTTGCTGCAAGAGCACGTAGAGACCTGATGGTTTCACCGTTGTCATCTTCTGCAATAGACGCGAGAGATTCGGGATCGCTTACAAACGCCGAACTGAACAGCTCAGGTAGCACCAGAACATCGACTCTGCTACCCCACTCTTCTAACACGCTTTTAACACGATTGATATTTGCACGCTTATCGGCAAACACGATATCAAGCGACACGACCCCAACGGTCAGAATATCATTATTCATCGGCAGTAGTGAATTTATCAGGATATTTTCCGGTATAAGGTGAATAAAATTCTTTTATCTTCTTCATATCAGCCTCGTTGTCACCTGTTGCTCTAAAGACTGTGCTGACATCGATTGTCTTGCTGCCATAATCGAGTATGCCCAACAAGATAGGGACATCGGCCTCTCGGGCTATAGTAAGGAAACCGGTATGCCATTTAGCGTTACGGCTTCTTGTTCCCTCGGGGGTAATAGCCAACGTTAACTTTGGCTCGGTTTTATACCTCTCGACCAATTGTTTTACCAATGAGCCATGTTTTGTTTTACGATATACAGGTACACCACCTATGGCCCGAAAAATAATTCCAAGCGGGAAAAAGAACCATGCGTCTTTCATCAAAAAGCCCGATTTCCTGTTGACTGATGCATAAGCGAGCTTACCGAGAACAAAATCCCAATTGGATGTATGGGGCGCCACACATATTATACATTGGTCAAAGTCGGGTGCCGTGATATTAACACGCCACCCGAACATTTTCAATATTTTCGCTGATAAATTCAATATTACAATAATTAAAGAGTTACTTGTGTGCCTTGTTCAGATCTTTCTGAGCCTGAGGCAAAGCAGCATTCATCTCTTTAACAACTTCATCGACCTGTTTGTTGAATTCAATCTTCAACGAGCGATATGCTTTCTTCATGTACTCGTGACGGGCACGTTTGTACTGCGCCGCGTTTTCAAAATCAGAAGCTGTCTTATCAAACGCAAATGTTATCTTGCCCAATGTTGCTGCTTGCACTCGTGCTATTTTGAAAACGAGATCATTCATAACGGCAGCATCGATTCCGGGTACTATATCGCGCGCAATTATACACTCTGCAGCTATATCACCACACATATAGCGCACTAATTTTTTAAGACTACGTTTACTTGACATGACTATTTACTTTAATTTGTTAAAAAATTGATTATTGTATTAACCGTCGGAGCGTTAAACTTATATCGCAGATGTATCGACGGATTGAAATATAACTTATGAGGCAACGGCATCACCTGATTGATGAGCGGCTCGAGCAACTTGCGATGCTTTGCCGGATGTGAGGGCTGAACAAACACACCCACTTCATCAGCACTAAGCTGTAATGACTCAAGTGACACCCACTGCACTACAGCACGAGGACTAAGGATATAACCTGTATTTTTATATGCACATTTTATAACTTCATCACGGTCATAGTCACTTACAGTCTCTACAATCCTAATGGGTAAACCCATTTTAGCTGCTGTCATACAAGCATCCATGCACGACTTTTGTGATTTATCGCATGCAAAAACAAGTTTTTTATCTGGATTCATCACTTTGAGTCGCCTGTACATGTCAAACAACACGGCAACCCTTGATACTCGATAATATAAATTATCATCAGTAATAAGCATACCGACCGATTGGTTTGCTATGTTATTAACAGCGCGTTGCGACAAGATTTCAAGTGTAGACTCGTCACACTTGATAACACATAGCTTATCACTTGGCACGATTGACACAAGCTGACGTTTTTCAAGTTCACTCAGTACCCCTACAGCCTGCAGTATATAAGGAGAACATCCAGATGCAGACTTGAACGCCTGACATATCGCAGACGAACTGTCAGCCCGGGAGCAACTCACCACCCGTGACATTTCCTCAGGATTTTTCAACATCAATGCCAAGAATCTTGCGTGCATATCATATATACTCATTGTCGGGCCACTTAGATACTCATAGGCATACATCGTGTTTCCTACCGGTCTGAACGTTGAGTCTGACACAATCCACATGTCTACGATATCTCGTAACACCTCGGGAGATATGGAATCGAGCAGTGTATTGGCAACGACAAACGCCACATCACGCTGAGACATTTCCTCTATATTATTATTAAAAAATGCCTCAGGCAGACGTTTTATATTATTAATTAATATGCTGTCGTCTATATTCATCGTATATTGGCAATGGAAATGATATCGGCAAACACGCCTGCAGCAGTAACCTCAGCTCCGGCACCATATCCTTTGATAGCCATCGGATATTCCTTATATCGCTCGGTGGTTATCAGTATGACATTATTGCTTCCTTCAAGATCATAGAACGGATGATTGCGGCCTACAAGCTGTAATCCTACCTCAACAGCCCCATCCTCGAGCGTTGCGACAAATCTGAAGTGTTCGCGTTTTGATTCTGCTTCAAGCCGACGCTGTTCAAATTCCGAATCCATCTCGGTGATATTTTTGAAAAAGTCGTCGATAGTTCCTGTAAAATATTTTTCAGGAATAAATAAATTCTTCTTGACATCAGCCTGCTCCACGACATAACCGGCTTCGCGGGCCAGTATTACAAGTTTGCGCACCACATCCTTACCGCTGAGATCCACGCGAGGATCGGGCTCACTATATCCTGCATCCCTGGCCATCATTATAGCCTGACTCAATGGTGTGTCATGACCAAGGACATTAAATATATAGTTAAGAGTCCCCGATACAACAGCTTCGATCTTGATTATCTTATCGCCTGAGTTGATGAGACTATTGATTGTATTGATTATAGGCAGACCGGCACCGACGTTGGTCTCAAACAGGAACTTCACATCCTTATTACGTGCCACCTCTTTCAATCGGGCATAATTATCGTAATTGGACGATGTCGCAATCTTATTGGCTGCCACAACATTAACATTATGACTAAGTAAATCATAATACAAACGGGCAATCTGCTCGCTCGACGTACAGTCGACAAATACAGGATTATACAGGTTCATGGCAAGCACCTCATCTTTGATACGTGCCGGTGTCGCAACAATATCCGAGGCATCAAGCAACTCCTTGTATTTTGACACATCAAGACCGTTGCGGTCAAATACAGCACGACGTGAATTGGCGATACCTACAACCTGTAACTTCAACGCTTTGGTTTCAAGCAGCGTAGCCTGCTGTTGCGAAATTTGTTTTATCAGATTTTTGCCTACATTACCCACACCTATCATAAAGATGTTAAGCACCTGAGAAGCCGACAGAAAGAAAGAGTCATGTATGACACTGATGGTTTTGTATAAATCCTTACGGTCAATTACGAACGAGATATTCGATTCCGATGCGCCCTGAGTAATAGCTTTTACATTCACACCATTGCGGCCTATGGTATTAAACAGGCGTCCAGCAATGCCGCTCTCGGTTTTCATGTTTTCGCCCACGATGGCCACCGTAGCGAGATCATCTTCCCGCATAATATCGGAAATATCACCTCGGCGCAATTCATCGGCGAACTCTCGGGTAAGCGTCTCAACTGCCTGGAACGCGTCACACGTTTTAACCGCAATCGAGGTATTATTCTCACTCGATGCCTGCGAAACCATGAACACACTGACTCCGTCACGAGCCAACGCATTAAAAATGCGGGCATTAACACCGACAATACCTACCATGCCGAGACCTGTAACAGTTATAAGGCTGGTATCGTTGATTGACGATATACCCTTGATAGGTTTTCCACCACGTTCGGGACTTACCTCATTCGATACAAGGGTACCCGGCATCTCGGGGCGGAACGTATTCTTAATCAGTATCGGTATATTCTTGTGATATACGGGATAGATAGTAGGCGGATATATAACCTTTGCGCCGAAATTACACAACTCCATAGCATCATTAAACGACATTCGGTCGATAACGTAAGCATTGGGAATTACACGTGGATCGGCAGTCATGAACCCATCAACATCAGTCCATATCTCAAGGACATCGGCACCAAGATTAGCAGCAAGAATGGCAGCTGTGTAGTCACTGCCACCACGGCCAAGGTTAGTTATATTACCCTCGTTATCAGCCGAAATAAATCCCGGTACAATTATAACAGGCGCATCTATTGACGCAATTTTTTTGAAAATCAAATCTTTTGTCACCACGTCGTCAAGGACATCCTTGTGATGTTGTCTCACCGTCCGTATAAACTCACGCGAATCGACCAACAATGCGCCATCAATAATATTCGATATCAGATAGCTCGACATACGTTCACCGTAACTGACGACAATGTCAAGCGTTCGTTTTGAAAGCTCCTTTATCAGACTTATGCCCTTATATATATCATCAAGTTCAGCAATGAGACCGTCGATATGCTCTCTTACCTCGATTTGCTTTTCAGGCGTAACCATCGACTCAATAATATCATGGTGACGAGACGAAATAACTTTGATATTATCGCCACAACCTTCATGTCCTCCGAGTGCAATATTCGCTGTATTTATCAGCATATCGGTCACACCGCCCAATGCCGATACCACAACGATGAGACGTTCTTCACGCCCCTCGACAATAGACTTGACGTTGGTGAGACTCGATACCGTTCCGACCGATGTACCTCCGAATTTTAAAACTTTCATTACTTGACTTGATGAATCTATTATATACACAAAGGTAAATAAAATTTCCCGAGTTATTTGCTTACCTTTGCATCAAAATCTAATTAACAGCTTGTGTATGCTTAATCTTTTTGAAATTTTAATATTTGTTGCTATCATTACTCCGATAGAACGAACCATATACAAACGCATCAATAAGAAGTGGCTTGCATATATTCTTACTGTGTTGTGTGGAGCACCGATATTGCTCGGCGTCCATGCACTTGACTGTTACGTCGCACGGTTGCTATTCTGACACAAAATTCGTACCTTTGCACTGCCTTTTCACACTTGGGCAACTATCATCAACTATATAATGCTTTAAACGTGGCTAATTTAAACGACGAAATTTCACGCAGACGCACATTTGCTATCATCAGTCACCCCGATGCCGGTAAGACGACATTGACCGAGAAGCTCTTGCTCTTTGGCGGTGCCATTCACATAGCCGGTGCTGTCAAATCCAATAAGATAAAAAAGACTGCGACCAGTGACTGGATGGAAATCGAGAAGCAGCGCGGCATATCGGTTGCAACCTCGGTAATGGGCTTCAATTATGGCGATTACAAAATCAATATTCTTGATACACCCGGCCACCAGGACTTTGCCGAAGATACATACCGCACACTAACGGCAGTAGACAGCGTTATAATAGTGGTCGATGTCGCCAAAGGCGTGGAGCAGCAAACCCGCAAACTCATGGAAGTGTGCCGTATGCGCAACACTCCTGTCATCATATTTGTAAACAAACTTGACCGCGAGGGACGCGACCCGTTCGAAATTCTCGACGAGCTGGAAACCGAGCTGAAAATTGCAGTGCGTCCCCTATCATGGCCTATCAATATCGGCGCCAAGTTCAAAGGCGTTTACAATATATACGAACACTCACTTGACCTGTTCACGCCTAACAAGCAACGCGTGAGCGAACGCGTTGAGATTGACGACATCAACGACCCGCGCATTGACGAAAATGTAGGCGAAACCGACGCTCAGAAACTTCGTGACGATCTCGAACTAATCGATGGAGTGTATCCCGACTTTGATGTCGACGAGTACCTGAAAGGCAAACTTGCCCCAGTTTTCTTCGGCTCGGCTCTGAACACATTCGGCGTCAAAGAACTCCTTGACTGCTTTGTCAAGATTGCCCCCGAACCCCGTCCTGTCAATGCCGTCGAGCGTACTATTGATCCTCATGAAGAACAGTTCAGTGGCTTTGTGTTCAAGATTCACGCCAATATGGATCCTAACCACCGCAGTTGTATAGCATTCGTCAAGGTCTGCAGCGGTGAGTTCCAGCGCAATGCCAACTATAAGCATATACGCTCAGGTAAATTCATGCGATTTGCCGCACCGACCGCCTTCATGGCCCAAAAGAAGAATATTGTCGACGAAGCCTATCCGGGCGACATAGTCGGCATTCCCGATACAGGCAACTTCAAAATCGGCGACACACTCACCCAAGGCGAGGAGCTGCACTTCAAGGGATTACCGAGCTTCTCACCCGAGATGTTCAAATACATTGAGAATACCGACCCAATGAAGTCCAAACAGCTCGAAAAAGGTATTCAGCAACTTATGGACGAGGGTGTGGCTCAGTTATTTGTCAATCAGTTTAACGGCCGCAAAATTATCGGTACGGTAGGACAGCTTCAGTTCGAAGTCATACAATACCGACTGCTCCACGAGTATGGTGCACAGTGCCGCTGGGAACCAATATCCTTATACAAAGCATGCTGGATTGAAAGCGATGATGCCGAAGCCCTTGCCGCTTTCAAGAAACGCAAGCACCAGTTCATGGCCGTTGACCGCGAGGGACGCGACGTGTTCCTGGCCGATTCGGGTTATGTGTTGCAAATGGCCCAGAATGATTTCCCAAAGATAAAATTCCACTTCTCGAGCGAATTTTAAAGAACTCTTAAATCAACCGATCAATGTCACAAAACTCGCTATTGACACGACTTGATGGCATCGAGGCCCGTTTTGCCGAGGTGAGCACTTTGATTACCGATCCCGAGGTTATCAATGACATGAAACGATATGTCAGGCTCACCAAGGAATACAAAGACCTGGAGCGCCTGACTAATGCGACCCGCCATTATCGCGGTCTGCTTGCTAATATCGATGAAGCCAAGGAAATCCTCGAAAACGAAAACGACGCCGATATGCGTGCGATGGCCCGCGAACAACTTGATGAATCAACCGAAGCACTCCCGGCTCTTGAAGAGGAGATAAAACTGCTTCTTATACCAGCCGACCCCGAAGATGCCAAGAACGCAATTGTCGAGATAAGAGGCGGTACAGGCGGCGATGAGGCTGCCCTATTTGCCGGTGACCTATTCAAGATGTACTCGAAATATTGCGAATCAAAAGGCTGGACTGTAGCGATTACCAGCTTCAACGAAGGCACAGCCGGAGGCTTCAAGGAAATTGTATTTGCCGTGTCGGGCGACAATGTGTACGGCACATTAAAGTATGAGAGCGGTGTGCACCGCGTGCAGCGTGTACCTGCAACCGAAACACAGGGCCGTGTACATACATCGGCTGCCACAGTGGCTGTACTACCCGAGGCCGAAGAATTTGACGTCGAAATTAATGAAGGTGAAATCAAATGGGACACTTTCCGTTCGGGTGGCGCCGGAGGCCAGAACGTCAACAAGGTCGAATCGGGCGTGCGACTGCGCTACATGTGGCGCAACCCCAACACCGGCGTTACCGAGGAAATTCTCATAGAATGTACCGAGACACGCGACCAGCCTAAAAATAAGGAACGCGCCCTCAGCCGCCTGCGCACATTCATCTACGACAAAGAACACCAGAAATATCTTGATGATATTGCATCGCGCCGTAAAACAATGGTTTCAACCGGTGACCGCTCTGCCAAAATCCGAACCTACAACTACCCACAGGGACGTATAACCGATCACCGCATCAACTACACGATATACAATCTGTCGGCATTCATGGACGGCGAGATTCAAGACTGTATCGACCACCTGATTATCGCCGAAAATGCTGAGAAACTTAAAGAATCAGAACTTTAGCCCCATATAATCATGAACTACGCCCAACTTGTCGAAAATATCAAACGCAAGCGCACATTCCTGTGCGTGGGTCTTGACACCGACATCAAGAAAATACCCGCGCACCTTGCTTCAGAGGAAAACGCCATCTTTAAATTCAACAAAGCAATAATCGATGCAACAGCGCCTTACTGCGTGGCTTACAAGCCCAATCTTGCATTCTACGAGAGTCTTGGCGTTGAAGGGTGGATTGCATTGGAAAAGACCATAAAATATATTAAAGAAAACTATCCCGACCAGTTCATCATTGCCGATGCCAAGCGCGGCGACATAGGCAATACATCCAAGATGTATGCACGCAGCTTCTTCGAACATCTTGATGTGGATGCCATTACGGTTGCCCCATATATGGGCGAGGACAGCGTGACACCTTTCCTCGGTTACGACGGTAAGTGGGTGATACTGCTCGCACTGACTTCAAACAAAGGCAGCCACGATTTTCAGCTTATAAAAGATCAGGACGGCAACCGCCTGTTTGAAAATGTCATTCTGACAGCTCAGACTTGGGCTACGACCGATCAGATGATGTTTGTAGTCGGAGCTACTCAAGGAAAGCTTTTTGAGGATATACGTGAGATAGCTCCCGACAACTTCCTGCTTGTGCCGGGTGTAGGCGCTCAGGGCGGCAGTCTTGAAGAAGTAGCCAAATATGGCATGACTGAAGACTGCGGACTACTTGTAAACTCCTCACGTGGCATTATTTACGCATCACAAGGCGAGGACTTCGCCGACGTCGCAGGTACCGAAGCGGCTAAATTAGCCAACGAAATGAGCGCCTTACTCAAAACGTATGCCGGTATTTAAAAAATACATTTTCAATCGGTGATATTTTTTACGGAAATATTTCTTTATTTTAAACGGAATTTTGTTAAATTTGCGCCAAAGTTAAACACTGACTAAATTATTAATAATATGACAATCGACAATTACAACTTCGCAGGCAAAAAAGCCATCGTGCGCGTTGATTTCAATGTACCTCTGGACGAGAACGGTAATATCACCGACGACACCCGCATACGCGGTGCTCTCCCCACCCTCAAAAAAATCCTTGCCGACGGCGGTTCGCTCATCATCATGTCTCACATGGGCAAACCTAAGGGCAAAGTTAATCCCAAATTCTCACTTGCTCAGATTAAGGACGCCGTAGCTAAAGCTCTTGGCGCTGACGTCAAGTTCGCTCCTGACTGCGCTAATGCAGCCGAGGCCGCAGCCAACCTCAAACCCGGCGAAGTGCTTCTGCTCGAAAACCTCCGTTTCTACCCCGAAGAGGAAGGCAAACCCGTAGGCATCGAGAAGGAAGATCCCAAATATGACGAGGCCAAGAAAGAGATGAAAGCCCGTCAGAAAGAGTTTGCCAAGACCCTCGCAAGCTATGCCGACGTTTATGTAAACGACGCATTCGGTACAGCTCACCGCAAACACGCTTCAACAGCTGTCATCGCCGACAACTTCGATGCCGACAACAAGATGCTCGGTTACCTCATGGAGAAAGAAGTTAAGGCTGTTGATAACATCCTCAGCGACATCAAGCGTCCTTTCACCGCCATCATGGGTGGTTCAAAGGTATCGACCAAAATCGGTATCATCGAGAACCTCATGGATAAGGTAGACAACCTCATACTATGCGGTGGCATGACATACACCTTCGCTAAAGCACAGGGCGGCGAAATCGGTCAGTCAATCTGCGAGAACGACAAACTTGATCTTGCCCTTGACATCATCAAGAAAGCACAGGAAAAGGGTGTTAACCTCGTCCTCGCTACCGACTGCATCGCAGCCGACGCTTTCGACAACAACGCCAACACTCAGGTATGCTCGGTTATGGCTATCCCCGAAGGCTGGGAAGGCATGGATGCCGGCCCCGAGTCGCAGAAGAAATTTGCCGACGCCATCAAGGATGCCAAGACTATCCTTTGGAACGGCCCTGCAGGCGTGTTCGAGTTTGACAACTTCACAGCAGGTTCACGCGCTATCGCCGATGCCATCGTAGAGGCAACCAACAACGGTGCATTCTCACTCGTAGGCGGCGGTGATTCAGTAGCTTGCGTTAACAAGTTCGGTCTCGCCGACCAGGTTTCGTATGTATCGACCGGTGGTGGTGCTCTCCTTGAGGCCATCGAGGGTAAGGTTCTCCCCGGCGTTGCAGCAATCAAAGGCTAACCTTATATAGACTAAAATAGATCCCGACCATGTTGAATTAACGACATGGCCGGGATTTACATTACAAAAGGATGGACAGCATGACTGAGTATAACGATGATTTCTGGAAATGGGTGGCCGACCATCGCAAAATCGACACACACAAACTAAGACTGAATCATAGAACTGACGAGCCTTGGATTGACGATGCTATCGCCCAGATTGAAAATGAACGCCGGGCAAAAAACAAATTCGGCACCATCGTCGAGTCACACCTGCTCCCCACTCTTTTCCCGATTGAGTTGTCGATTGAACAGTCGACTACTCCGCGTATCGCTATGCTTCATCGACAGATTGCAAACATTCCCCCGGGCACGCAGTTCAGAATACTTGAAATGACTTGCGGTCTCGGCGTCGATGCCTCATTTTTAGCTTCAGACCCATCGACACGACTCACGGCAATAGAACTCAATCAAAAGATAGCTACCGTAGCACAATATAACTTCAAAGACCGGGAAAACATCGAAGTCATAAATGGCGACAGTATTGATTATCTGAAAAATAGCACTGATCATTTCAATCTTATCTTTATAGACCCGGCCCGACGCGATAATTCAGGCGGTCGCGTCTACAATCTCCATGACTGTACTCCCGATGTCACCCAACTGTTGCCACTGATGATGAGCAAGTCGGATGCCATAATGATCAAGATGTCGCCTATGCTCGACGTCACGCAAACATTACGCGACCTGCCGGCTACTAACGAGTTGTATATAGTAGGTGAACGAGGTGAGTGTCGGGAGCTCTTGGCTTTAGTTAACTCACAGAAATCAGCGTCCATCCCACTGATAACCATATGGAGCGACGGTGTTACGTTCAGCTTTACACAACAGGAAGAAGCAGAATCAGAAGCCACAATTGCAATGCCACGTACAAGCGATTATCTACTCGAGCCCTCGGCCGCAATGATGAAAGCAGCCCCATTCAAGTTGATATGCCAACGTTATGGAGCAAAAATGATTCATCCAAACACCCATGTTTATACTATCGGGCATTGTCCCGACGACTTTCCGGGTAAAACATATCTTATTGACGAGATATTACCATACTCGTCAAGCAACATTAAACGTATAAAAAAGATGAAATTAAACTGTGAGGTCGCAGTACGCAATTTCACAATAGGAGCTGAAGAATTACGCAATCGCCTTGGTATCAACAAAAGTGGTGAGAAGCGCATACTCGGCATTACAGCCGCCGACAATAAACCGTATATGTTATTTCTAAGTCAGATTTAACACGAAAATTCAATCACTTCTTTTGAAAAAAGCGAGCCATATCGCGCTTATCGTCACGTTCCTTAATCGACTGGCGTTTGTCATACTCCTTTTTACCCTTGGCAACACCTATGACAAGTTTAGCCAAACCGCGGTCATTGATAAACAGCCTTAAAGGTATTATCGAGAAACCGGTGAGCTTACCATCTTTCTCAAGTTGAGCAATTTCTTTTTTATTCAATAACAGTTTACGGTCACGTCGTTCGGCATGATTATTGTACGTACCATAGAAATACTCGGCAATGTACATATTCTTGACCCAAACCTCACCATTATCGACATAACAAAAGGTGTCAACCAAACTGGCCTTTCCCAGCCTTATTGACTTAATCTCAGTTCCTGTCAGCACAATTCCGGCAGTATAAGTGTCGCCTATAGCATAGTCGTATGTGGCGCGCTTGTTCTTTATATTAATCTCCTTGAATTTCATAATAATACGTATGTGTTAAATGCCCACATCAACAACTTGGACGGTAGAATATAACTTAATGCCGTTATTATCAGGTAGCGTTCGGTTCTCGAAGAGTCTATCTCCATCATCTTCACGGCACGCCATACTATAACCATGACATACAACGGCCATAAATCAAGTATGGAAAATGTGAGCGGAAGCACTCCTGTCAATAATTGCTGCAGACTTAATAGAGAAACAACGTAGCAGTTAAGAAGTTTAAGCCGTTCTGAATCATAACCCC
This sequence comes from uncultured Bacteroidales bacterium, assembly GCA_947175245.1. Taxonomy (GTDB): domain Bacteria; phylum Bacteroidota; class Bacteroidia; order Bacteroidales; family Muribaculaceae; genus JAAVFS01. Next base: position 15,089 of record CAMWLW010000014.1, on the reverse strand, counting down.
CTTCATTGATGCGGGGAATCCAAACAGACAGCACAAAGTCGGCAATATAATAAGTAGCCCAATAGGCGGCAATAACAACAATGGCATACTGCAGCTGATCGGCAACATCGGCACCATTACCTGAATAAAACACCTGCACTATACACGATAATGCAGATATGACAATAGTCCACGACATACCCTTGAACGCGAGAGAGACACCTCCCCCGTTCCTGATATCATCCCAACCATTATCGGGAGAAATCATGAGTTGAAATATATTCTTTATAAATGTCAGCATTTGGATACAAAGGTACAAAAAAACAATAATATTGATTGGCAGTGATGTATATTTTCAGTAATTTTGTAGTCGGCTTTGACGCTATCTTATTTGTCACAGCTCAGATAATCCGAATAAAAAGACAATAAGTACAAAAGACAATTACAACCATGCTTAAAGGAATACTTTCAATCTCGGGTCGTCCCGGACTTTTCAAGCTCATCAATCCCGGCAAGAATATGCTTATCGTTGAAAGCCTTCAGACAGGCCGCCGCACTCCGGCCTACGCTCACGACAAAGTCATATCGCTGGCAGACATTTCGATATACACAGTTGAAGGCGACGTGCCTTTAGGCAACGTGCTCGAGGCCGTAAAAGCTAAAGCCGAAGGCAAACCCGTTGATGTAAAAGCACTTGGCAGTGATGCCGATATACGTGCATATTTTGCAGAAGTTCTGCCCGAATTTGATAACGAGCGCGTCTACACCAACGATATCAAAAAGTTATTGAGCTGGTACAATCAGTTGCTCGCTGCCGGTATTGACTCTTTTGTTGAGGCTGAAGAAGAAGCCGAAACATCTGCCGAGGCTGAGGCTGAGAAATAACGACTCTGACAACACGCTTAAAAATTATCCACTGACACATTCATGCCCATTGATAGCATAAAAAACCGTTCGTTTGTTTCCTTAGGACAAATTAAGCTCGACAATCTCGATGAAGATATTCCGGCCAACCTGGACGATCTCCCGATATTGCCGACCCGCAATCTTGTTCTATTCCCCGACATATCCATTCCTATTTCATTAGGTCGCGAGAACTCACTGCTCACGGCACGACTCGCAGAGGAACGTAAAATACCTATCGGCATATTGTGCCAGTCACAACCTGACATTGAGTACCCCGAGATTCCCGGCAACTTTTTCAAATATGGAGTTGTGGCCGACGTTATCAAGGTACTTGATCTTCCCGATGATTCTCATACAGCTATAGTGCGTGCCCGATACAAATTCAAGATTCTCGGTCACGGGGATGGAAACACTATGCCCGAAGCTAAACTATCAGCCTCGGTAAAGAGAATTTCTGATGCCATACCCCGTAACGGCGATCAAGAGTTTGAAGCGCTCGTTGAAATGATTAAGGCCAACACGCTCGAAATTCTTGAGAATACACCCGGAGTCCCTGATGATATATTGTTTAATATACGTCAGACACAAACTCCCGAAATGCTAATCAATCTTATATGTACCCATCTGCCATTTTCAGCCGAGGCTAAGATTGGCCTGCTTTCAAAGCATCGACTGAAAGAAAGAGCGTTTGCTCTTCTCAGTGAGCTTTCAGCAGCGAGGCAGATGGCCGAAATGACAAAAAAGATTCAGGAGCGGACTCAGGCAAACATTACCGAACAACAACGTGCGTCATTCCTCCAGCACCAGATGGATGCTATACGACAGGAGTTGTACGGAGACCAGGATGAATCGTCAAAATTGCTTGAGCGGGCACGTAAAGTACCCTTCCCCGACAGTGCTTATCAGCAATTCACCAAAGAGGTTGACAAGCTGGGCCGACTGAGCCAACAGTCGCCCGACTATGCCGTACAATACTCTTATATTGAAACATTGCTTGCATTACCGTGGCTTAAATATGATGTCGAAAACGACAACTTCAACGAGGCACGCGAAATTCTCAATAATGATCATTACGGACTCGAAAAGGTAAAGGACCGTATACTCGAGCAACTCGCCGTGATCATGAACAATCGAGATGGCAAAGCCCCGATCTTATGTTTTGTCGGTGCGCCGGGTGTCGGTAAAACATCATTGGGCCAATCTATTGCTCGCGCAATGGGCCGCAAGTATCAGCGCGTTTCATTGGGCGGACTTCATGATGAAGCAGAAATAAGAGGTCACCGCCGCACTTACATAGGAGCAATGCCCGGACGCATCATGGAAGCGATCAAGAAGGCCGGTACATCCAACCCGGTACTACTGCTTGACGAGATCGACAAGATTGGTGCCGACTACAAAGGCGACCCGTCATCGGCACTTCTCGAGGTTCTCGATCCCGAACAAAATTGTCACTTTCATGACAACTACATCGACATCGACTATGATTTGTCAAAAGTTCTATTTATAGCTACTGCCAATACGCTTTCGACGCTTTCACAGCCGTTGCTCGACCGCATGGAAATTATTGACATATCGGGCTACTTACTTGAAGAAAAGATTGAAATTGCACTTCAACATCTTATACCTCGTTTGCTGTCAGATAACAAATTAACTGCTGACGACTTAGAATTTACAAAAGAGGCTATAGCGACCATAATCGAGAAGTACACATCTGAGAGCGGTGTGCGCCAACTTGAAAAGCAACTCGCTTCTATCGTGCGTAAAGTCATACTCAAACGTATGAGCAACGAGCCTTATCAAAACGTTGTAACTCCCGTCGAGATCGAACAATATCTCGGCATACCACGCTATAGCAAGGACCGATACGAAGGCAATGAGTATGCTGGCGTCGTGACCGGGCTTGCATGGACAGCCGTAGGAGGCGAGATTCTTTATATTGAGACATCGCTTACACCCGGTAAAGGTGAAAAATTAACCCTCACAGGTAATCTTGGCAATGTGATGAAAGAGTCGGCCATGATAGCTCTACAATACGTCAAATCTCATGCCGACCAGATTGGTATCGACAAATCTTTGTTCGAGAAATATGATATCCACATACATGTCCCTGAGGGCGCCATCCCCAAAGACGGCCCTTCGGCCGGCATTACAATGGTGACATCAATCGTATCGGCATTCACTCAACGTCGTGTGCGTGAGCGCCTTGCCATGACAGGTGAGATTACTTTGCGTGGCAGAGTGCTTCCGGTCGGTGGCATCAAGGAGAAAATCCTGGCAGCCAAACGTGCCGGCATAACCGACATACTACTGTCTGATGAAAACCGCAAAGACATTGAGGATATAACTCAAAAATATCTTGACGGACTGACATTTCACTATGTCAAAACGATAGGTGAAGTACTGGATTTTGCCATCACCGATATGCCGGTAGTCAATGCGCTAACGCTATAGACCAACGATGGCCGGACTCATTGATCAGGACACCGTCAATCGGATACTTGATGCAGCCGATATTGTTGACGTAGTAAGTGACTTCGTGAAGCTAAAACGTCGCGGAGTCAACTATATTGGTTTGTGCCCGTTCCACAATGACCGCACACCCTCTTTTTCAGTCTCGCCTTCCAAGGGTTTATGCAAATGCTTCAGCTGTGGCAAAGGCGGCAGCTCAGTAGGCTTTCTCATGGAACTCGAACAGATGTCGTATGTCGAGGCGCTACGTTATCTTGCCAAGAAATATAACATTGAAATCAAGGAACGAGAACTGACTGATGCCGAGCGTGAAGCAAAAAACAACCGCGAGAGTATGCTCGCAATCAACCAGTTTGCACTCGAACAATTCGAGCACAATCTGACACAGGAAACTGACGGTCAAACCATCGGCCTACCCTACTTCAGAGAACGAGGAATAAGCGATGCTGCCATTAAAAGATTTCATCTCGGTTATGCACTTGACCGTAGGGACGCATTGCTGAATGCTGCGGTACAACACGGGTATAACGAGAAGTATCTGATTGAGACCGGTCTATGTATCAAAAACGATAGAGATCAGGTATATGACCGTTTCAAAGGACGTGTCATATACCCAATCTTCAGTATATCAGGTAAAGTCGTAGCATTTGGCGGACGAACGCTTCGCTCGGACAAGACTGTAGCCAAGTATGTAAATTCGCCCGAATCAGCGATTTACAGCAAGAGTCATGAGCTATATGGTCTATATCAGGCCAAACAGTCTATCGTAAAGAAAAATAAGTGCATACTCGTTGAGGGATATATGGACGTTATCTCGATGTCGCAGAGCGGTATCGAAAACGTAGTGGCGTCATCGGGTACAGCACTCACCGACGGCCAGATAAGACTGATACATCGCTTTACCGAAAACGTGACGGTAATCTATGACAGTGATGCCGCCGGCATCAAAGCATCACTGAGGGGTATCGACATGTTGCTCGCCGAGGGCATGAAAATCAAAGTATTACTACTGCCCGACGGTGAAGATCCCGATTCATTTGCTCAAAGTCACACCACCGCTGAGGTTGAACAATATATAGCCGACAACGAGACCGACTTCATTCGTTTCAAAACACGCATACTGCTTGAAGGTGTTGAAAACGACCCGATAAAACGGTCGGAGGTAATAACCGATATTGTAAAATCTATCTCAGTTATTCCTGATAGCATAACCCGCACTGTCTACATCGGCGAATGTAGCAGAATTCTCAATATCGACGAGACCGTACTGCGACTCGAGGTAGACAAAGCAACCGCACGCCAGCGCGAGAATTACAAATATAACGAGCAGATAAGCCAGACAACCCCTGCGCAACAAATGACACCGGCACAAACAGCCGGCACAAACAACAGACCGCAATCGACGATCGAATCTACAGCCAAAAGCCGCAGACTACTGGAGTCGTGCGAGCGGGAACTGTTGAAATATGCCCTGAAATATGGTACCGTCACATTGTGTGAGGCTGTTGACGCTGACGGCAATTCTACGCCCATGACGGTGCTCGAATATATTGCCGAGGAATTGTCGGCCGATGGAATTGTGTGGACAAATTCAATCCATAAGGAAGCGTTCGATACAGCCATGCAGCTTTATCGGGAATCTTGGCCAAATGATAGGCAAAAGCATATCGAAACCACTCAGTCTCGTCGTGATGAAATGTGGAATAACGGAATGTCTGAAATTCAGTCCACAGCAATAGACATGGCCGATATAAAAAAACAGGAGATTGCCCTTAAAGAGAAGTGTGATAACTTCACGGCTGATGAGATAGACCGTTTTGCCAACGACTATCTAAATATACGCATGGCTTCGTCACCCAACGCGGAAATCAGACAGCTCACAGTCGACCTTGTCAGCGAACGTCACCAACTCAGTAAAGTTCATACCAAATACACACACATCGAGACCGAGCGTGATAAACTTATAGACTTAGTGCCCAAAGCCGTAGCAAGCGTCAAAGACGCCCATCTTGCCATCATGCTCAAACTTGAAAATGAAGCATTGGCTCGTCTCGATACTACTGCGCCCGACTACATTGAGAACTTAGCTGCAATCATGAAAAACATCGACAACTATACACGCTTGCGCATGCAACTTGCGCGTAATCTCGGTGAACGTGTCATTGTCCCCCGCCGCTAAATAAATTTCAGAAAGAGCAAAGCGACATTCACATATGAGATATATACAAATCTCGAGAAAATTTAGTACCTTTGTATTCAATTAAAATAGTGTAATTTTCTATGGGATTTTTTAACAAACTGTTCTCTAAAGAAAAGAAAGAGACCCTCGATAATGGGCTTGAGCGTACCAAAAAAGGATTCTTCGCTAAGCTTGCACATGCAGTTGCCGGTAAATCGAAAGTCGATGATGACGTTCTTGATAATCTCGAAGAAGCATTTATCACTTCAGATGTAGGTGTTGATACAACATTACGCATCATTGACCGTATTCAGGATCGTGTAGCACGCGACAAATATGTTGGCACCGAGGAACTCAACAATCTTCTTTGTGAAGAGATTTGTGACATGCTTGCAGAAAATGACAACGACGATAACCTCGGTGATTTTGAGATTCCGGCATCCCACCACCCTCATGTTATCATGGTTGTTGGTGTCAATGGTGTTGGAAAAACCACCACAATAGGAAAACTTGCCCACCAGTTCAAAGCCGCCGGTAACAAAGTAATGCTCGGTGCCGCCGATACGTTCAGAGCTGCAGCTATAGAACAGCTTGAAGAATGGGGGCATCGTGCAGATGTTCCTGTTATAAAGCAAAAACTTGGATCTGATCCTGCTGCAGTTGCATTCGATACACTCCAGTCGGCCAAGGCCAATGATGTAGATGTTGTAATCATTGATACCGCAGGACGTCTGCACAACAAGAAAGGCCTTATGGATGAGCTTACAAAGATACGTGACGTCATGAAGAAAGTTGTGCCCGACGCACCACATGAAGTACTTCTTGTTCTTGATGGCTCGACAGGACAAAACGCATTCGAACAGGCCAAGCAGTTTGTGGCTGCGACCAAAGTCAGTCAGCTCGCTGTAACAAAACTTGACGGCACGGCTAAAGGCGGCGTGGTTATAGGTATCAGTGACCAGTTCAAAATTCCTGTCAAATACATAGGTCTTGGTGAAAAAATCACCGACCTCCAGGTGTTCAACAAGGAAGAATTTGTAAGATCGCTATTTACTAACGAGTAATGGCTCATAAGCGTGTAAATATAATAACGCTCGGGTGTTCAAAGAACCTTGTTGATACCGAGCGGACACTCTCCATGCTCACCAAACGTGGATTCAAAGCTGTTCATCAGCAACCTGTAAAGCGTGGAGATATTGTCGTAATCAATACGTGCGGTTTCATAGGTGATGCCAAGGAGGAGTCAATAAACACTATTCTCGAGTATCTGCAAGGGAAAGAGAAGAAACTCATTGATAAGGTATATGTAATGGGATGCCTCTCTCAACGCTACAAAAACGACCTTGAAACCGAGTTGCCTGAAGTTGACGGTTGGTATGGCAAATTCAACTTCACCGATCTGGTAGCCGATTTGTCGGGATATCGTGGCAATGACCTGCTGTCAATCGACCGAACCATAACAACCCCACCCCATTATACATATCTCAAGATTGCCGAGGGGTGCAACCGATTCTGCGCATTCTGCGCAATACCTCTCATCACCGGCCGATTCAAGTCTCGCACAATTGACAGTATTACTGACGAGGTGAAAATGCTCGTTGACCGTGGCGTCAAAGAGTTCAACGTTATCGCACAGGATTTGTCAAGCTACGGACTCGACCTGACAGGACGCATGCAACTACCTGAGCTCATTGACAAGATAGCCGGTATCAATGGCGTTGAATGGCTACGTCTGCACTACGCCTATCCTGCTCAGTTCCCGATTGAGATTATGGACGTCATGGCCGAACGTGACAATGTATGCAAGTACATGGACATTGCATTGCAACACTCAAACGACAAGGTTCTGGCAAATATGAAGCGGCATATCAACGGCGAGGAGACACGACAGCTTATTGCCGAGATGCGCCGCCGTGTGCCTACACTCCATCTGCGCACGACTTTGATGACAGGCTTTCCGGGCGAAGGTGAGCAGGAATTTGAAGACCTGATGAAATTCGTGTCTGAAATGAGATTTGAACGCATGGGTGCATTTGCCTACTGTGAGGAAGATGACACTTTTGCAGCCAACAATTACACTGACGCTATTCCTGAGGAGGTAAAACAGGAACGTCTCGACGAACTCATGGCTCTCCAGGAAACGATATCAAATGATATTCAACAGTCAAAAGTAGGCATGACACTCAAGGTCATGGTTGACCGCGAGGAAGAGGACTATTATGTGGGTCGCACCCAATGGGATTCTCCTGAAGTAGACCCGGAAGTCCTGATATCTAAAGACCTTAAACTTTCAATCGGTAATTTTCACAATATAGTGATTACTGAAGCTCAACCGTTTGAGCTCATAGGCAAACCTGTCTGATCCACCGGCAAGGATTATTGTATTATAAATTTTCGTCATAAAAGATGTCAGCAAACGTTTATCCCGACTTTTATAATCTATATACTCCATTATTCAAGATTGCATTATCTGCATTCAAAAAACGTATTCCGTTTGCCATATATATTAAGTCAGACAATCAATATTCAAATACAGCCGATGACAGTCACCTACATGTACCGGATATTATAGTATCAGTACCGGGTCATAAACCTGTAAGCAATCGTACATTCGATATTTGTAAATGGGGAGAGCCATCGTCAAAGCGCATCGTATTGCATGACACACTTGATTACGCGGCACAATTGAAACTGATGACTGATGCAACTGGCGTTGACGATGATAATCTTACTGATATACATTATAATTCAACATCGCGTGACGAGTATTACCAACAAGCCGAGGCTATTATCTCATTGTTGAAATCACAGCCAGGTAGCCGCAAGATTGTATTATCGCGTACTATTTGTGGCGATATTCAGGCAGAAGATTACTGCTTGTTCTGGCTCAAAGTAGCGTCAGTTTACTTTGCACAACACAGCAATACATTCAGATATTTATACTATACGCCCGAGACAGGCGCATGGTTAGGAGCATCGCCCGAGGTACTGTTATCTATCGAAAAAAAACACGGTAAGAGTTATACCGTTGCATTAGCCGGGACACGCAATGGCGGCACATCCATTCCATGGGATGCCAAAAACACCGATGAACACATGCAGGTATCACGCTTTATATCTGAAACATTGAAAGATATGGGTTACCGCGTCTGGATATGTTCAGTCCCAAATGTAGAATTCGGCAAACTCGTACACAAATGTGACATGTTTGAATTTTACATGAATCCCGAAGATAGATATAAAGTAATCGACCGCTTGAATCCGACCCCGGCATTGTCAGGTTATCCGCGGCCCCAGGCTATGGATATGATCTCACGCCTTGAAACACATGAACGGCTATGCTATGGCGGCTATGTAGCTATCAACGACGATAAGAGCTTTCAAGCATACGTCAATCTAAGATGTGTACACTTTGACACGAACCGCTACTGCGTCTATGCCGGCGGCGGAATAACTGCGATGTCAGACCCCGACTCAGAATGGGATGAAACCGAGAAAAAAGCATCCAGCCTGCTGGCATGCATCAACGATCAGTGCCACTGAACGATATGTGACGGATCAGATGCAGCCGTATCTATAAGCCGTTGATTACGCGACCCTCTGAACAACAATGATATATCACGTTCAGACAATATAAACGGACCGTCAACGAGCACATCAACATAGTCAAGCACACGTCTTAACGACTCATCGTCATAAACTTGCTCATAGGTAAACCCCGTGTAACACCATACGTTATATCCACGCACTTTGAGTTCATGCAGCAAAGGCATTAAGGCATCAATCTGATACAACGGGTCACCGCCCGACAATGATACATTAAATCCTTCGCGTTCAACATAGTCAAGAATTTCATCAACCGTCATATCCTCACCGGCATCGAAATTCCATGACTGCGTGTTGTGACAACCTTCACACGCATGCCTGCATCCAGCAAAATATATTGACGTGCGAAGCCCCGGACCATCGACACTGGTACCGTCGACAATCCTGAGCACCCGCAATGTGTTCTGACTCATACAGACTTATTATTTGTGTACCACACGATCACTCAGTTCGGCCAGCTTAGCCTTATTCCAACGATCGGTTGTACCAACAAGATAACCTGTAATGCGCTGCAGCTTGTCTATGTCAGTACCGTGACAGTGAGGACATTCGGTGAGATTATCCTGGGCATCTTCATAACCGCAATCCATGCAGCGGTTACGGTTATGGTTAATTGAGCCATATCCGATATTATACTTGTCGATCAAATCGACAATATCCATGATGGCTTTAGGATTGTGAGTGGCATCACCGTCAATCTCGACATAGAATATATGACCGCCACCTGTAAGTTCATGATAAGGAGCCTCAACCTGAGCCTTGTGACGCGGAGAGCAGTGATAGTAAACAGGTACGTGGTTTGAATTGGTATAATATATCTTATCGGTAATACCTTCAAGAATACCAAAACTCTTGCGATCCTTGACTGTAAATTTACCCGAAAGGCCCTCGGCCGGGGTTGCAAGAATAGAGAAGTTGTGTTTATAACGCTCGCTGAATTCATTGGCACGAGAACGCATGTGAGAAACGATGCGCAGACCGAGCTCCTGAGCCTCCTTGCTCTCACCGTGATGTTTGCCTGTCAGTGCAATCAGACACTCGGCGAGGCCGATAAACCCAATACCAAGAGTACCCTGATTGATTACAGGCTCAATAGTATCGTTAGGTTTAAGGCTCTCAGCACCATTCCACAAACGAGACATCACGAGCGGGAATTGCTTTGCAAGTGCCGTCTTCTGAAAATCGAAACGATCACAAAGCTGACGTGCCGTAATCTCAAGCATCTCATCAAGACGTTTGAAGAATCGGTCAACCCTCTCCTCAGGATCAACAATATTCATGCACTCAATCGCCAGACGCACGATATTGATTGTCGAGAAGCTGATATTACCACGACCTATTGATGTCTTTTCGCCATAACGGTTTTCGAATACACGCGTGCGGCATCCCATAGTCGCCACTTCATATTTATATCTCTCGGGATCGTTGATATCCCACTTCTCGTGAAAATTGAATGTCGCATCAAGATTCACAAAATTGGGGAAGAAACGACGTGCAGTAACTTTACATGCCAGTTCATAGAGGTCATAGTTGCGATCCTCGGGCAGGTAGTTGACACCACGCTTCTTTTTCCATATCTGAATAGGGAAAATAGCGGTAGCACCATTGCCCACACCCTCATAGGTTGAGTTCAGAAGCTCGCGTATTATACAACGCCCCTCGGCCGAAGTATCAGTACCATAGTTTATAGAGCTGAACACCACCTGATTACCTCCACGCGAATGGATAGTATTCATATTGTGAATGAATGCCTCCATTGCCTGATGAACACGGCTTGCCGTCTGATTAATCGCATGGGCTACGAGACGATCGCGTCCCGTAAGTCCGTCGAGCGGACGTTTAACATAGTCATCAATGGGCATGTCATACAAATCGCTCAGATCCTCGCCCGACAATGACTCGAGTTGTTTCAGCTCTTCGATAAACGATGAACGTACATACGGAGCCAGATAAAAATCAAAAGCAGGAATGGCTTGGCCTCCATGCATCTCGTTCTGAGCAGTTTCGAGCGAGATACAACCAATTATCGATGCCGTCTCGATACGTTTTGCAGGGCGAGACTCGCCATGACCGGCAATAAATCCGGCCTTGAGAATACGGTCAAGCGGATGCTGCACACAAGTCAGTGACTTTGTGGGGTAATAATCCTTGTCATGAATGTGGAGATAACCGTTACGTACTGCTTCACGGGCTTCATCACTGAGCAGATAATCATCGACGAACGGTTTTGTTGTCTCGCTGGCAAACTTCATCATCATGCCTGCCGGTGAGTCGGTATTCATATTGGCGTTTTCACGCGTGATATCGTTATTTTTTGCCTCAATGATTTCAAGGAATATATCGCGGGTCTTGGCACGTCGAGCTATCGAACGCTTGTCGCGATATGCAATATAGCGTTTGGCAACCTCCTTGCGGGTACTCTTCATCAATTCAACCTCTACCCTATCCTGAATCTCTTCGACCGACATCTGCTCTTTACCTGTCACACCTATACGATCAACAATCTTCATTATGAGGGCTTCATCCTCACCGAGCTTGGTCTGCAACATCGCCTTGCGGATGGCGGCTTTGATTTTCTCCTCGTTATAACCGACGATGCGGCCATCACGCTTAACTACAGTCTGTATCATTGATGATTTGGTTTATCTTATCTAAATTGCATTATTTTTGACTCAGCAAAGTTAGAAACGATTACCAAATCCACAAAACTTTTCAGCAAAAATATTTATAAAATTTTCATTTTGGAAAACTTTGCAGCACACACAAATTCATATACCGCTGTATTTCAATTGATTTACAATCCATTTTGGATAACTTCAAAACAATCAACACACCAACCAATATCACAAAAGTGATTTTTGATTAATAATTGCAAGGTCAGCTTTTTTCAAACCACAGTGTGCATAATCAACCCCTTTATTCATATCATTGAGGTACAAAACCTCAGGACGCTCATACGATTCAGAGGCCAACGAAAGTTTCAAATCACTATGAACAGTATCTATACCTGCAAGATCGAGCATCGTATCAAACAACGACGCTGTCGAACTGACAGCTGATTCACTGTGAGCTTTGAGCTGTTCATACTTTTCGGGATAATGGTCACGGTAAGCATCCGATACCCACGACAGCATAGCGACATGCAATTGGTAATATGTCGGCGTAGGAGAGGCATGCAGAAAGCGTCCGCGGCTATCGTCCAGAATATCCTCACCATGATCTGACGAATAGACAACGGCAGCCATGCGCCCCGACCGTTCGAGCATATCCATAAGATTGTCGAGCCACTTATCGGTATATTCAATCGTATTGTCATAGGCATTGAGAAGAATGTCGCGCGACTTGCTGTTAACCTCTTTACATTCATCAGGTTTAAAACTACCGGTACCCGCCGGGTAACGTTCCTGATATTTAAAATGTGAGCCATAGCTATGCAGCACGATGAACTGCTTACACGTTACCGTATCATCCAAACAATGCTTTACCTCATCAAGCATCTCGTGGTCACACGGATGACAGCCAAGAGTATCCGACAGGTAAACACAACGGTCAGCTTCCTCTCCAAAGAACTGAGTATATGAATGATTGGGAGCCTGATTGGACACAAATGTCGTTTTATACCCGGCTTCCTTAAACGCCGTGATGATACTTTTTACATTACCTATCGAATCAAAATTACACGCTCTCACACTTGACATGAGCATTGGCACACTTTTATGAGTGGTATTTGATTCACTCATTGCCCGGGTATTGAACACCACACCACGCCGACACGAGAGGCACTTATTCGTAGGACGGTCATAGCCGCCAAGCTGCCAGTTAATTGCCCTCGAGGTCTCACCGATAACCATTACATACACCTCAGGCGCATCAGCATCGTGTGTAATCCGTGAATTAAACTTATAATCGGCCGACGTCTCATGAAAATGCTCGGCCGCAATGGTGCGGTCGACAGCAATCTTGATATTATGCATTACATTAATCGGAAATACCTCTCGTGTAAGACTATACCGAGGATCTACATTTGCTGTGACCATCGCCATTATCGCCGACGCCACAACGAGTACACTGCCCGCAAACCGCATTGCAAATGCAGCCGGACCCTTCAGAGTTTTACGACGCACCAATGTAACCGTAGCCCATACCAACGGCGGAAGATACAATATCACTACTACAACAATTGCCGCCCCCAAATTTGAGAGCAATTCGGTTGCTTCAGACATATTGGTAGTCACAACATTCAAAAACATGTCGACAGCTATTATCGACCCGCCGTATAGGAACAGCAATACAATTTGGAATGCCGCCAAAGCTGATATCGGAAGCATACACCACACAACCCATCCCGTACGTTTAAAGGCCGAGAGGATTAACAGATAAAAGCCAAGAGGCATCAGTATATTGATTGTACGTGACATCGCCGATACCGGTTCGGTAAAACACAGCGCCACATTGGGAATCATCAGCATTATAACAAAGTATATTGCTAACAATGTACATGCCGGATGTCGAAGTATAGATTTTAACATAACCTATCAGAATGCTTCATTAATATTAAACACAAACCCTTTCTCACACTTGCCGAAGCCTACATCGAAACGCACGTTGACGTTTTTCTTGAACTCCCATCTGACACCAACGCCATAACTGGGCAGGAGCTGCTTGAACGACATACAGCTGAGCCGGGGAAAAACCGAGCCTACACCACCCCATACAACGACACCTATACGGCGATATACGCGCTGACGCAACTCGGCAGTAAAATCCATTTCACCTTTATCTCTATAGCGGCCTTCATAATAACCTCGCATCGTATAACTGCCACCCATATAGGCCAGCATACCCCAGGGAGTATCACCATAGGTAATCAATGTATGATACTGCATGGCAAGCGTACAGTCTTTCCATGTGGGAGTGTACCATGCAGCCGTCAATTCGGTCGAAGAGAACGGATAAGTATTACCCATCCATTTACCATAATAGCGCTGAGCCAGCGACAGGCAAGTACCGCGATGAGGAGCCGTCAGATTATCGCGCGTATCATAGCTGACTTGAAAACCGACAGCATAACTGAACGTACGCATCTCCTCGCCGCGCCACAAAAATAGCATGGCAGGCTCGTAATCTGACCCTTTGACATAAGCAAACTCTACCATCGGACCGACGTAAAAGTCTGGCAACAGTCGGATCTGAGCATCAATCTCAGCCTCAGCCATCAGTCGTTTGTATTTGGTCTGGGTATCGTTGTTCGCGTCGTTCTCATAGCCTATGCCCCAGAATTTATCGGGCATGGATTCAAACTCGCCTTTGAAATTGAGTCGATATTTATCGCCATTGAATCGCGATGACCCTCTTACACCAACCGAATAGAAACCGCTCGTCGACACATCGGCATAAACCGACACGTTGCTCGGAGGGGTAAGTGAATCAGAACGGTCAGTCGAATAAACTCCCGCAGCTAACAGTCCCAAACCGAATTTCTTCTCGTTAGAATAGTGTGGGCCACCGATAAAACTTATATCAAAAGCCTTATCCTTGTGTTCTTTATTGGTATTGTCAAAATATCTGATTATCGGCGAGATAAAGCCCCATTTCTCATATCGTGCCGAGTCAGACGCAATAGAGTCAACAGCCTCTACCGATGCCGTGTCAGATATCTGAGCGACAGCACCTTGTGAGAATGTCAACGCAATAAACAACACTACTATAAATTTCGGATATGATGAATTTGCCATAGTTGAAACGGAATACAAAGTTATTGAATAATTATCGAAAAGACGATATTTAGGTACTTTCTACCAACTATTACAACAAATCAGACAGCCAAAAAGATTTACAACCACCTAATAATCATTACGCGACCGACACATCAACATGTTTTAAGTATATTAAAAACAGGGCAACCGCATCAAAATTTGGCATTAAGAAGCATATCGTTTAGATAGTCGTT
>CAMWLW010000013.1 GCA_947175245.1 uncultured Bacteroidales bacterium | reverse complement strand
GAAGATGCTTGAAAAGCTCAATATCGAAGACATTCAGCCATCATCGCGCCGTTACCCAGGTATCATATTTACGCCGTCACGTGAACCCGGTAATAAGATTCTTGAGGTCAGTGGTCTGCGCGCCACTGTCGATGGAGAAGTCCTTTTTAATGATGTCAACTTCCAGATTGAAAAAGGTGACAAAGTAGTCTTTTTGAGCCGTGATCCGCGTGCAATGACTGCATTGTTTGAGATTATTAACGATAACCGCAAGGCCGATGCCGGGTCATTTGATTGGGGCCAGACTATCACTACTGCCTATCTGCCCCTTGACAACTCATCGTTCTTTAATACTGACATGAACCTTGTCGACTGGCTTTGTCAGTTCAGTGATGACTCGAGCGAGATATATCTTAAAGGATTTCTTGGCAAGATGTTGTTTTCGGGCGAGGAGGTGCTCAAGCAGGCATCGGTACTGTCGGGTGGTGAGAAAATGCGTTGTATGATTGCACGCATGATGCTAAAGAATGCCAATACCATGGTTCTTGACTCGCCAACCAACCACCTCGACCTCGAGTCAATCCAGGCGTTTAATAACACGCTTAAAAATTTTAAAGGCAACATCCTGATGGCCTCTCACGACCATGAGTTCATTCAGACGGTATGCAATCGTGTAATCGAGTTGACACCTAACGGAGTCATTGACAAGATGATGGATTATGACGACTATATCACTGATGAAAAAGTTGCTGCAGCCCGCGAGCGAATGTATTCTAAATATTAACTAATCATAAATAAGTATATAGTCATGGTTAAACATATCGTTACATTTAAACTTACAGGTACGCCTCATGAGCGACTTGATGTCGCAACGCGTTTCAAGAATGCTCTTGACCGGCTCCCCGAGCAGATTGAGGTTCTCCGTTCAATCGAGGTAGGTATCAACGCCAACCCTGCCGAGAGCTGGGATGTGGTTCTTACAGCAATAGTAGATAAAATGGAGGACGTCGATGTCTATGCCAAGCACCCGGCACATGTAGCTGCTGCAGGTCTGCTTGCCGGGCATAAAGCTGACCGTGCGTGTGTAGACTACTGTCTATGACACCTCTTTCATCATTTTTTTGAAATTTCCGATCGTGCCGTAGCAGGTGAAACAGTCACCCTTTGTTACCTCACGGTCGGAACTGTTTATATCAATATTCTGCTCAACAAGATGCTTCATGCCGAGCATATTGGTAGTCTCAACCGGCCGTGTAGCTGCTATCAATGTCAGGCCAAAACGTTTCATCAGGTCAAGGTCTCGGTATTTTATTCCTGTAAAGTATGAAGTTGCCTCAAACTTCATCACGTAACTGTCGCTCGAGACATTGAGCGATTGAATGTCACTGTCCAGTTCAAATTCCTTTGCGAGATCGCGTGCCGCACGTTGTTCGGGGGTCAGGATACGCTCCACATTCAGGCCTTCAAGTATCGACTGATGGAGCGAATCGGTTGCTCGGGCATAAATATGTTCGACGCCGATTTTTTTCAATAGTGCCACAGTCTTTATGCTCGCACCGAAGTTTTCACCGATAGCTACGATGACTACATCGACGCTTTTCAGCGGCAATACCGAGATTGCCTGTTCATCTGAAGCGTCAAGTATATAGGCAGCCGAGATATAGTCCTTGATGCTTTCGACATTGGCGCCCTTCACGTCAACACCCACTACTTCATGGCCCATGTCGGTCAGGTCGACCGATAGATTGGCGCCATATATACCTAAACCTATAACGAGGTACTTCATAACTGTTTAATTTATAATTATACTGCCGGTAGGATATGTTACCTGACCAGATTTTAATTTATATGCAAAGCCCATTAGGAGTGACAGCAGTCCGACGCGGCCTAAGAACATAGCTGTACAAAGTATGATTTTTGACGCATCGCTCAGATCGCCTGTGATTCCAAGCGACGAGCCTACGGTAAATAATGCCGATGCGGTTTCATACAGCAAGTCTTTTACCGGCAGCCCGGGCTCAAGTCCCACGATAATCATCGCGTAAACCGCAAATGAGATTATGGATAGCGTCACTACAGCGTTGGCACGTCTCACTGACTCGACGGCAATTCGACGTCTGAAGACTGTGACATCCTTATGTCCTGTGATTATCGATTTCAGATTGATGAGAATTGCCGCAAACGTGTTGACCTTAATTCCGCCGGCCGTAGATTGTGATGCACCGCCTATCCACATCAGCACGACCATCATTATAATTGTTACATTGGTGAATGACGTTGGCGAAACCGATGAGAAACCCGAACTGCGCGGCACAAACGAATTGAACACCGACTGCACAATTTTTTCGTATGTCGTCATCCCTCTCAGCGAGTTGTTGTATTCAAACAGCAGGAACAGACCCGAGCTCACAATGACAATAATCAGAGTGCTCCACAACACAATTTTTGTGTTGATGTCATATATGTGCGTTGGATAATGGTATTTCATTATTCCTGTTATATGATTGGTCAGCCGTCTCAGGTACGACCCTATTATCGTCTTGAAGTTTACCAGTATAGGGAAGCCAATGCCGCCGGCAAGTATGAGAATGCTCGCTATAATATAGATTGACTGGTTTGAATGTATGAGCATGGGGTTTGACAGGCCGCCTTCAATATTTGAAAAACCGGCGTTCATGAATGCCGTCAGTGAATGGAACGCCGAGAATATTAACTCGTCGCGCACGCCCATGCCGAGTGTGTCGTGTACACTCAGGAAAATTGCCACCGCTCCGATGATTTCAATTACCAGTGTGAATACCATAATATACAGCAGCGTAGGCAGCAGACTGCTCATTGTCCGGGTGAAAACCATGTCGCGCACCATTATCTGGCTGTAAACCGATGTATTGCCGGTGAAGAACAAGGCGAACAGGCTTGTAAAAGTCAGTATGCCAAGTCCGCCAATCTGAATTAAAATAGCGAGAATAAGAAGTCCGAGCGGTGTGAATGTTGTTGAAATATCAATAGGGCACAGCCCCGTTATCGAGACCGCGCTGGTTGATATGAACAGTGAGTCGATGTAGCTTATACCTGATACGGTACATTTGGGCATCATCAGCAGAAACGACCCTAAGATAATGAAAAACATGAAACTGACACCCATGATGACCGATGGGTTTACCCGCCGGCCTAATATTGAGACAATATAACTGCAAAAATAGACTACAGCATAGACCGTTATAATGGTTCCGCTAAAATAATTACTGTATATAATTTTTTCGAGCCACGGGAACCACGGATGCGCAGGATGGGGATATATCGCCGGCAGCAGTGTCAGTAATAGCAGGATGTCGAGAAACAGCCTGAATCGGCGTTTCTCTTTGAATATTGATTTGAAATTGAAAATATAATTAAACAGGATATTGACCACGAACCAGAGATTGATATATCTTATTGACTTTATCAATATCTTGCTTGAATCGGTATCGTTATCAAATCCGGCGAGGACAATCAGGATTACCAGCGTGGCAAGCGAAGCGACGAATGTAAGTAGGTCAGTAGCTACAGTCACCCGGCGCACAACTGGCAACGAGTGATTGTGAAAACGGTTGAAGGCAAGCGTCAGCACCTTCAACCGTCCCTTTATATCTTCTTTGTAATCCAAATCAGTGCAATTAGTTGCTATTCTTTTGACAGCTCAAAGCCGGCGTTCAGCCCGTCATAACTTTCAAGTAGGGCTGATACTGACTTGATAGTTGAGTTGCCTGTAACTGAAGCAATCTTTGAAACAATGGTAATAAGTTTTGATGCGTCAAAAGTGACCGTGATATTCTTACCTGTTTTGGTGATTACCGATGTTGCATGTCCTATGTTCACTTTGCCCAGCGCCTTGAACTGGAAAACGAAGTTTCCGTCCTTGTCTTTAGACAGCGTTCCTTTCAGGGCTACGGCCTTAATTTTCATCGTGAATGTACTGTCGGCAGCTATGGTGAGCTTCATGGCCGCGATACCGGCTTTTTCATAGTAAGGTGCAAGTTTGCCTTCGATTACCTCGGCTGCTGCTGCGCCGCCGGCCTTTTTAAGCAGATTATCGCTTTTGAATGCTACGGCAGGTTTTGAGTAAGCCCAGGTACCCTGGAGGTCAGCTATAGTCACATCGGTCTTGCCCAACAGGTTTGCTATACCGCCGATTAGACTGCCCAGTCCGTTTGATTTTGATTGTTGGGTTGAGTCACTGCTGTTATTTGCCAGGCCCTGCAACGCGCCTTTAAGATCAAATGCACTTGAGTTAAAAACTGATAGTGTAGCCACAGCTACCAATATCATAAATACCTTTTTCATATTTGTAAATTTTTAAGTTATATATCTTTCTTAACAAATAATAATTAATATAGTTTGTCAAAAATAAAAATAATTTATCCGAATAATGAATGATAGTTACGTGATGTAATTTCAGCGAGTTGTTCAGTCGTGATGCCGAGCACACCGGCTACATAACCGGCCGTATGTATCATGAACGAGCTCTCATTGCGTTTTCCGCGTTTAGGCACGGGCGCAAGATAGGGTGAATCGGTTTCAAGCAGCATGCGGTCAGCGCCTATGACAGGTAATACCTCTTTAATACTGGCATTTTTAAACGTGACAATACCATTGATGCCAAAATAGAAGTCGCCGCGTTCACGTATCGCTCTCACATCATCGGCCGTTCCGCCGAAACTGTGGAAAACGCCCTGTGGTATCTGCTTCATGCTGTCAAATATCTCGAGAATTTGCTCAAGACCTTCACGACAGTGTATAATGACCGGTAGATTTAATCTACATGCCAGCTCACATTGCCGCCTGAATACCTCCATCTGCTCCTGTTTGAAAGTCTTGTCCCAATACAGGTCAATACCTATCTCGCCGATGGCTTTGTATATACCTGACTGTGCTTCCTGTTCAATTACATCCAGCCCATCCTCATAATCGGCGTTAACCTCGGTGGGGTGTAGCCCTATCGCCATGTCAATCCTGTCGGGGAATTGTGCGGCGAGTTCCTTCATGGGCTGTATGGTACCGAGGTCAACATTCGGAAACATGAAGTGGCCGACACCACTGCATATTGCCCGTTCGACAACCTCATTACGGTCGTCCTTGAACTCATCGAGGTATAGATGTGTGTGCGAATCGATATACATGATATCAATATTGCCTGTCAATAGCCGACATTGCGAGCGAAGTGAAATATTCAGCGAACTCCGCGGGCATGTTATCTATAGTGTTAAGCTGTCTGACAGCATTGTCGGTATAGAACGCTATCTGACCGAGACATTCGCGGTCGACTCCAAGCCGGCGGTATTGGTCGGTAACATAATCAATCTTTGCCTGTCCGCTCAATTTCTGAGCTTCCGACAATAGCTTGCCGTCGGTCATCTTGTTGGCATTAATTTGCAGCCAGGTCTTTTTGTCGTTAAGTATGTCTCCGCCAATCGCTTTACCGAATTTGGCCGGGTCGCCGAACGTGTCAAGATAATCATCACGCAGCTGGAACGCGAGGCCCATTTGTTCACCGTACCGGTACATTCCGTCAACAGCCTTATCATTTGCGCCCGCAGCTATAGCGCCGATGGCACATGCACAGCCCAGTAGTACGGCAGTCTTCAGTCGTATCATTTCGAGATATTCATCTATGGTGACGTCATCGGCTGTCTCGAAGTTCATGTCATATTGCTGACCTTCATATATCTCGATAGCGGTCTTGTTGAACAGGTCGAGAATGTGCCATTTCGCTTCTGAGACAGCGTCTCCGATCAGTTTGTTGGCGAGTGTGAGCATAGTGTCGCCCGACAGTATTGCTGTCGGCACGTTCCATTTCATGTGTACAGTCGGCACGCCGTGTCTCACATCGGCGTTATCCATCACATCATCATGAAGCAAAGTGAAATTGTGGAACATCTCAATGCCGAGTGCCTGGTTGCGCACTTTTTCGGCCGCAAGACCGAAGGCCTCGGCCGCTGCGCACAGCAGGGTGGGGCGCAGGCGCTTACCGCCGCCGGCAAGCATATACTTGATAGGCTCATATAGACCGACTGGCTTTTGCGGGAATTCTATCTCTTCAATCCATCGGTTTATTAAGACTGAATAATTGGTTATAGTTGACATAGTTGAAACTCGTTATCTATTATAATAATCGCAAATGTACAACAAATATGTTACTTATAAAAATTAAAGGGTAACTGCCATTCTCATGTGACTCGAACACTAATAAACGAGAAGCGCCGACACTGACCAAAGAACAGCAGCGTCAACGCTTTATAGGATTAATGAAAAAACGTAGCGAATAGATTAAAATGGAGCATCACATTCACCGAGTTCTTCAGGCTTAAACAAAAAAATGTATATCAATCCAAAGAAAAAAATGTAGCAAAATATGCCAAAGCACGTACCTATAAATTCTTCGAAAACATGCGATGATTCAGCGGCCTTTTTAGTGGCTTGAGTAGCTAAAAGTATTAAGTCGAGTATCATAATGCTTTTAAATTTTCTCAAAGTTAACAAAAATATAATTAAATAGCAAACACAAGCGGCAAAAAATAGTGAAAAGTATCGATTTTGGTTTTAAAAAAATTGGCGGTAATCATGACAGATATATACCGACGACGGTTCAGATCATCGGTCTTGCCCCGGGACGCATTGGGATGAGGTGATGTACAGTAAGAATGCGAGACCAGTACGCAAAATGCGCGTGTCGTTGTGGGCGAGTTTTTTGTATCCGGGCGGTGTGTTAACATCTTTTATGTAATTAGTACTCGTCATGCCATTAACTTTTCGTAACTTCGTAATATAATAAAACGAGTATATCAACATGATAGATACACTGCCCAAAGACCCGATAATATTGTTGGGATATATTAACACCAAACTTAGAGACGACTACAGTTCGCTCGCATTGTTGTGTGATGACCTTAATGTCAGTGAGACTGAGCTGAAAGCCCGTCTCGCGTCGATAGGCTATACCTACGATTCAAAGCTAAACAAATTTATCTGATGCCACAAGCCGATTATCTTGAAATGCTTAACGGGCAGCAACGTGCCGCCGTGGAGTATTGTGACGGCCCGCAACTGGTGATAGCCGGCGCAGGCTCGGGTAAGACACGCGTGCTTACCTACAAGATAGTCCACCTGCTTTGTAAAGGCTACGAGCCTTACCGCATACTGGCACTGACATTTACCAACAAGGCCGCCCGTGAGATGAAAGAGCGTATCGAGAAACTTGTGGGCGCACACACGGCCTCGCGCCTGTGGATGGGTACCTTTCACTCCATTTTCCTACGCATACTACGTCAGCACTCCGACCGAATAGGCTTCAAGCGCGACTTTACAATATACGATGCCGCCGACAGCAAGTCATTGATCAAGAGTATTATTAAAGATATGCAGCTTGATGACAAGATCTATAAGCCGTCGGTCGTACAGTCGGCAATATCTATGGCCAAGAATGCGTTGATGTCGCCCGATACCTATGCTATGGATAAAGACCTGATGGAGGCCGACAAGCGTGCTCGCCGTCCGTTGCTCTACGCCATATACAAAGCCTACAGGCAGCGGTGTTTCACCGCTGGTGCGATGGATTTTGACGACCTGCTGTATTACACTAACCTGTTGTTGCGCGACAACCCTGACATAAAGCAACACTATCGCGAGTATTTCAAGTATATACTCGTCGACGAGTATCAGGATACCAACTTTGCCCAACACGTCATTGTGTCAGAACTGTGTAACACTGAGAATAAAGTGTGTGTTGTAGGCGATGATGCCCAAAGCATCTATTCATTCCGCGGTGCAAACATCCGTAATATACTTAATCTGAAACGAGGCTTCCCTACGCTTCAGATTTTTAAACTCGAGCAGAACTACCGTTCGACACAGAATATCATCAATGCGGCCAATTCTCTCATTGCCAAGAATAAACAGCAGATACCCAAGAACGTATTCTCTCAGAATGACGTCGGTCAACTCATCGAGGTAATACGTTGTTTCAGCGACTTTGAGGAGAGTGCCATTGTTGCCGGTCGCATATCTCAGATAAAGATGGAGTCGCACGACAGTTACAACGAGTTTGCCGTGCTTTACCGCACCAATGCCCAGTCACGATTACTTGAGGAAGCTCTCAGGAAACGCAATATCCCTTACCGCATATATGGTGGCCTGTCATTCTATCAGCGCAAAGAGATTAAGGATGCGATAGCCTACTTCCGACTGACCATCAACCCCGATGACGACGAGGCACTGAGACGTATTGTCAATTATCCAGCAAGAGGCATTGGTGACACGACCGTCAATAAGCTCATGCGAGCTGCGATAGATAATAATGTGAGTATGTGGAGCGTATTGACCGCACCCGAGACATATGACGTGTCAATAAACAGCGGTACCCGACGTAAGCTGCAAGGTTTTGCCGAGATGATACAACGCTTCGTTGATGCTAACGACGCGGGGCTGGATGCTCAGGAATTGTCCAAGAAGATTATACAGGAGACACAACTGCTGTCGTCGCTATATCATGATAATACACCCGAGAGTATCTCCAAGCAGCAGAACCTACAGGAACTGTTGAACGGTACGAGTCAGTTTGTCGCTGATCGCCGTGAGCAAAATGAAGAGGCCGGTACTGCATTGGCTGACTTTCTGGCCGAGGTGTCGCTTGCAACCGACCAGGACGAGACCGAGACAGCCGAGGAACGTGTCACACTGATGACCGTGCACGCGTCAAAAGGCCTTGAGTTCGGTAATGTAATTGTCGTCGGGGTGGAAGATGAGCTTTTCCCGTCGGGCATGAGCAAGTCAAGCCTGTCTGAGATTGAAGAAGAGCGTCGACTGCTTTATGTGGCGATTACACGCGCAAAACGACGTTGTGTCCTGACATTTGCGAGCCAGCGTTACCGTAACGGGCAGACTGCCCTGACACAGCCGTCACCGTTCTTAAAGGATATCGACTCAAAGTATCTGCGTCCCACGTCAGGCACCGACCTGTTTACACCGGGCCGCCCGATGAGCAGCTATGCCGATTCTTTCCATTCATCGACTGTACGTCAACCTCAACGTATAACTTTCACTAAGGGTTACGGTGACAAATTCTCGTCGACAGGTGATAGGAAACCCGTGGAGAGTGGGGCGCCGGCGTCGGGCAATCCATTTATACATACGGCAGCCGAGCTTAAATGTGGAATGAGAATTGAACATTCACGTTTTGGAGAGGGTGTTATTACCGAGATCGATACCGATTCGCTCGACCATAAGATCAAAGTGCAGTTCTCAAATGTCGATTCTAAGGTGCTGCTTCTTAAATTTGCCAAATTCACAATTGTAGGATAATGAAAATCAACGAGATTCAAACACCGTTTTATGTAGTCTACGAAGATAAGTTACGCCGTAACCTGTCACTGATAAATCGTGTGGAGCGTGAGGCCGGTGTAAATATCATAATGGCGTTCAAGGCCAATGCGCTTTGGAAGACATTCGGCATTATCAAAGAGTATAACCGCGACTCAACAGCTAGCTCTCTCAATGAAATGAAGCTGGCTATTGATGAACTCGGCGGAGAGGTACATTCCTATTGCCCGGCCTATACCGATGCCACCATCGAGGAGTATATCAATGGAAGCACCCACATAACATTCAACTCGGTAAGCCAGTATCTGCGCTTCAAAGATCGTATCGATGCCTACAATTCAAGTCCCGAGGCAACACATCATGTCTCGCCGGGACTGAGGGTTAATCCGCAATGTTCGGTTATCGAGACCGACATCTACAATCCTGCCCTTCCGGGCAGCCGCTTTGGCGTTACACGCGAGCAGCTTGGTGACAATTTGCCTGACGGTATTGAGGGACTGCACTTTCATCAGCTTTGCGAGTCAACATCCTATGATCTCGAGAAGGTGCTTGAGGCTTTTGAGTGTCAATTCGGATGTTTCCTTGACAAAGTCAAGTGGGTGAACATGGGAGGAGGTCATCTTATGACCCGTGACGGCTATGACGTTGAGCACCTGATAAGGCTGCTCAGGAATTTCAAAGAGCGTTATCCCCGGTTGGATGTTATTCTTGAGCCCGGCAGTGCGTTCACATGGCGCACCGGTGACCTCATTACTGAGGTAGTCGACATTGTTGACAATCAAGGTGTAAAGACTGCAATAATCGATGCGTCGTTTGCCTGTCACATGCCCGACACGCTCGAGATGCCATATAAGCCGATTGTTACCGGCTCGATTGATCCTGAAACCGCGCCTTACAAGTATCGGCTTGGCGGCAATTCCTGTCTCAGCGGCGATTATATGGGCGATTGGGGCTTTGATAAGCCGCTCGAAGTAGGTCAGCGCCTCACGCTCGAGGACATGAACCATTACACCACTGTCAAGACCACCATGTTCAACGGAATTCAGCATCCTGCTATTGTATTATGTAAGTCTGATGGCGAATGTGTGTATCTGCGCCAATATGATTACAGCGATTATAAAAACCGTATGTCATAAATCAACAAATAATTATACATCATGGCTCATATTAAACCGTTCAGGGGCCTGCGTCCCCCAAAGCATTTAGTTACACAGGTAGCGTCACGACCCTATGACGTTCTGAACTCTGACGAGGCACGCGCCGAGGCCGAGGGTAACGAGAAGTCGCTCTATCACATTATCAAGCCCGAGATTGATTTCATTCCCGGCACCGACGAGCATGCCCCCGAGGTCTATGACCGCGCTGTCGAGAACTTCAAGGCGTTTCAGGATAACAACTGGCTTGTTCAGGACGACAAAGACCACTATTACATCTACGCCCAGACAATGGAAGGCCGCACCCAGTATGGTATTGTGATTGCCGCCAATGTTGACGACTATATGACAGGCAAGATCAAGAAACACGAACTCACTCGCCGCGATAAGGAAGAGGATCGCATGAAGCACGTGCGCATCAATAATGCCAACATTGAGCCCGTGTTTTTCGCCTTTCCCGACAATGAAGTCCTTGAAAATATAATTAAGGAAACCATAAAAGGAGAGCCCGAGTATGACTTCGTTGCTCCCGACGGCTTCGGTCATCATTTCTGGGTGATTGAGAATCCCAAAACTATCGAGACAATCACTGCCGAATTTGAAAAGATACCTTATCTGTATATAGCCGACGGACATCATCGCACTGCCGCAGCGGCTCTCGTCGGTAACGAGAAGGCTCAGAACAACCCCGACCACAAAGGAGACGAAGAATATAACTATTTCCTTGCTGTCGCGTTCCCGGCATCACACCTCAAGATTATCGACTATAACCGTGTGGTAAAGGATTTGAACGGCCTTACTCCGGCCGAGTTCCTTGAGCGTATTGCAAAAGACTTTGATGTCAAAGACATGGGCACCGAGGAATATCGCCCAACCGGTCTGCACAATTTCTCACTGTATCTTGCCGGCCATTGGTATTCATTGACAGCCAAGCCCGGTCGATATGATGATAACGACCCGATAGGTGTGCTTGACGTTACAATTTCGAGTGACCTGATACTCCGTGACATCCTTGGCATCACCGATCTGCGCTCAGACAAACGCATCGATTTTGTCGGAGGCATACGCGGTTTGGGTGAGTTGAAGAGTCGTGTCGATAGCGGTGAGATGGCAGTCGCCCTTGCACTTTATCCCGTCTCGATGAAGCAGTTGATGGACATAGCCGACTCAGGCAATATCATGCCGCCTAAAACTACATGGTTTGAACCCAAACTTCGCTCGGGTCTTATAATCCACAAACTCGACTAACCAAACTTATATGAATAATAATAAAATGGGTAATCGTTATTTAGCAGCGGTTACCCATTTTTCTATTCATCATTTCGCCGGTCTCTTGGAGCAGTTGTCAGTGAGCGGGCAGTCTGAACAGCTGTTGCAATCCGAGTCATTTTTTCTACGTTGCATTATTCGGTATATTATAAATACCAGTGCTGACAACAATATCAGCCCAACGATAATCCACTGTACGGTCTCATTCATTTCGTGGCGGTTTGATTAGCGGTCGGATGCGTATGTATTCCTGCTCGAAATTTGGTGTAAGCACCCCTTTTCCGATAGCTGCCTGAACCTCGTCGTGTGACCAGAACCGTCCTTCGTCGATTTCTATCGGGTCGATAACAGGATTGAACGCGGTGCGATCTACGGTTATACAAAACACATTTACAAGTTCGTGTTCACGGTCGCTGGTGAAGTCGTATGTTATGAGATGGGTCGGCTCAATTTCATTCAATCCAAGTTCCTCGCGCGACTCACGGCTAAGGGCACAGTCTATTGTTTCGCCATAATCTACATGTCCGCCAACCGCTGTGTCCCATTTACCCGGCTGAATATCCTTACTCAATGAGCGTTTCTGAAGATAAATGTTACCCTCGGCGTCAAACACGTGCAGGTGTACAACAGGGTGAAGCAACATGCTGCCCGAATGGCACTCGCGTCGCGTAGCTTTGCCGATTACATTACCTTCATCATCGACAATCGGAAAAATTTCTTCTTGACCCATTACTGTTTAATCTTTTTGATTTTTGTTGCCAATTGCTTAGGTGTCAGCGTCTCGGGATACTCTTCGAACGGCAGTCGGAACGAGCATGTGGTGTAATTGCTGCATCCGAACGCACTGCGACCCTTCATAATATGACCCTGGCTGCACTTTGGACACTGAATCATTGAATACTCGGTGATTTCGGGCTTCTTGGCTCTGGGGGCGCGCGGTGTCGATGACTTTGTTTTCTTTGTCTTGGTCTCGGGAACCGAAGTGTCGATGTGCATGTTGGTGTTGTCGCTCAGTACGTTTATCACAATCTCGTTAATCTGAGCTTTCAGGTCGTCGACAAATTCGATGGCCGAATATTCGCCGCGTTCGATACGTCGCAGTCGGTTCTCCCATATACCTGTCAGCTTCGGGCTCTTGAGCAGTTCCTGATTTATTGTGTCAATCAAGGTAATACCGGCTTGTGTCGCCATGATATTCTTGCGCTGACGGTAAATGTACCGGCGTTTAAACAACGTCTCGATAATTGCTGCACGGGTCGACGGGCGACCGATGCCGTTTTCTTTCATCGCCTCACGCAGTGTCTCGTCATCGACGGCTTTACCTGCCGATTCCATTGCCCGCAGCAAGGTAGCTTCGGTATAATATTTGGGTGGCTGAGTCGCTTTCTTTACCAACGACGGCGTGTGTTCCCCGGTCTCGCCGACAGTGAATGGTGGCAATATCTTGCTATCCTCGTCCTTGTTGTTATCGTTGTCGTTTTGTACCGGCTGCAGAACCTGACGCCAACCGGGCGAAGTGATCACTTTACCGATTGTCTTGAATTCTATGTCGGCAGCCTCACCCATTACTGTCGTGGTATCAAACAGGCAGTCGGGATAGAACGCCGCAATAAATCTGAGTGCGATCAGATGGTAGAGCTGCTTCTCCTCACCGACAAGAACCGACGGAGATTCGCCGGTAGGGATTATAGCATGGTGGTCGGTGACCTTGGCGTTGTCAAATATACGTGACGTCTTGGTTATGGGTTTGTCGAGCAGCGATGATGTCAGTGACGCGTAAGGTGTCATGCGTTGCAGTATCGACGGTATCTTGGCATGTATGTCGGTGCTTAGATACGTAGTATCGACACGCGGATATGTCGTCACCTTTTTTTCATACAGCGACTGTATGCGTTTCAGTGTATCATCGGCTGTCCAGCCCCACCGTTTATTACATTCAACCTGCAAAGATGTCAGGTCGAACAGTCTCGGTGCTGATTCGCGGCCGGTTTTCTCGGTCACGTCAGTAACGGTGAAAGGTTGGCCGGTGACTTGAGCCAACGCGGCATCGGCACTCTCCTTATCGGTATATCGGCCGGTTGTTGCGTTGAAAGTAACGTCGCGGTATTGGGTCTTGAGCTCCCAGAAGTCGGCCGATTTGAATGCTTCGATCTCTTTGTGACGTGATACAATCATGGCGAGGGTAGGGGTCTGCACACGACCTACCGACAGCACATTACCGGGCGACGAATACTTGAGCGAATAGAGGCGCGTTGCGTTCATGCCGAGAATCCAGTCGCCGATGGCACGTGACAGTCCGGCATGATACAGATTGTTGAAATCGGCCTCAGGTTTGAGCGTCTTGAATCCCTCACGTATCGACTCGTCGGTGAGCGACGATATCCACAGGCGCTTTACAGGGCACTTTATACCTGCCTTCTGCATCACCCAGCGTTGTATGAGCTCACCCTCCTGTCCGGCATCACCACAGTTAATGACCTCGTCGGCCTCGCTTACGAGTTGCCTGATGACATTGAATTGCCGCTCGATGCCGCTGTCGGGTATGATTTTAATTCCGAACTTCTCAGGAATCATAGGCAGCGACCCCAGTGACCATCTTTTCCAGCGCTCGGTATAGTCTGCCGGTTCCTTTAAGGTACACAGGTGGCCGAAGGTCCAAGTCACGCGGTAGTCACCGCCCTCAAAGTACCCGTCACGTTTGGTCTTGGCACCGAGTATGCCTGCGATATCACGGGCGACGCTCGGTTTCTCAGTGATACATACTATCACAATTACTTCTTACTATTGTTTAAGGGCGCTGTATATACACCGTGAACGGTGTGGAACTTAATTGTATCGGTCGCGCCGAATTGGGTGTGACGTTTAATATCGACCTCAACAGGAAAATCTTTTTCGTCCTCCCACTGGAAGTAGCGGCCAAAATCCACACCGTCAATATCGGTAGCCTTGTAAGTACGTCCCTTGATGACAGCCGTGACTGAGTCTATGCGTGACGATGTATGAGGCACGCCCCAAAGTGTACAACTTACTCGTGATACGCCGTCGCTGTTTGTATTGTCTATTTTATCGACGGTCACCTGCATGATATGTCTTTGATTTTGTGGTCTCTGGCCACAGTTATAAGTCGTAGCGAATACCTGTAGAGATATAGCAGTGAATATAGTGATTAATATATGTTTCATCGGGTTGTCAGTTTAGAGTGTTTTTGCTTCGTTCCACAATTGGTCGAGTTCGCCGAGCGTCACATCCTTGATATTGCGGCCCGACTCTTTGACCTTTTGTTCAACGTACTCAAAGCGTGATATGAATTTCTTGTTTGTGCGTTCAAGTGCATTGTCAGGGTGTATCTTATACAGGCGCGAGGCATTAACCAAGCTGAAAAGCAAGTCTCCCATCTCGGCTTCCTGCTCATCTTTACCCATCGACGACACTGCCTGTTCAAACTCAGCGATCTCTTCCTTAACCTTATCCCACACCTGTGATGGTGCCTCCCAGTCAAATCCAACGTTGGCAGCTTTTTCCTGTATTCGGTAGGCCTTGATGAGCGGTGGCAGTGTGGAGGGAACGCCCGACAGTACAGTCTTGTTGCCGCCCTTTTCCTTGAGTTTGATTTGTTCCCAGTTCTGCTCTACGGCATGGGCATCTTTAGCCTCGACTGTACCAAATATGTGCGGGTGTCTGAAAATCAGTTTTTCGTTCAGGGCATCGGCTACGTCGGCAATGTCAAATGACTCTTTTTCCTCACCGATTTTTGAGTAGAACAGCACATGCAGAAGCACATCGCCAAGTTCTTTCTTTATATTGGCCGAGTCGTCGGCCAGGAGTGCGTCGGCGAGTTCGTAGACTTCTTCTATGGTGTTGGGGCGCAGCGACTCATTGGTCTGCTTGCGGTCCCAGGGGCACTCGACACGCAGTCGGTCAAGCGTATCAAGTACGCGGCCAAGTGCTTCAATCTTCTCTTGCCGTGTATGTTTATTGTCTGCCATGATTCAGTTTTTGTTCTTAAAATTCGACATTCCGGTGTTCAGCCACTCGACAAATTCGGTTATATTCTCGTTGTAGCTGCGTGTCGGGGCAAGCAGCTTGCCGGTCGCGCCGTCAAGTATTACATAGTAGGGCTGCGTATTTGCAGCGAATTTATACCGCTGCAGATAGCTCCATTTGTCACCAACCGTCGATAGAACCTTCTCTTTGCCATTCTCGTTGACCTTTATTGGGGTCGGCAGCGAAGTCTTATCGTCAACCATGAGTTTAATAAGCACGAAATTTTCTTTTATAAGGTCGCTGACAACGTCGGTATCAAACACGGCGCCCTCCATCTTACGGCAGTTCACACATCCGTAACCCGAGAAATCAATGAGTACGGGTCGGTTGTTGTCAGCGGCATATCTCATGCCGGTCTCATAGTCGTCAAACTCTTCAAACTGACCGCCTGCATACAAGTTGAAATCCTGAGTGTACAACGGGGGTACAAATGCACTCACACCCTTGAGCGGAGCACCCCATAAGCCGGGTATGAGGTAAACGGCAAAGCTCAGAGAGAAGAGTGACAGGAAGAATCGGGCTACTGATATGTGCTGCAAATCACCGTCGTGCGAGAACTTGATCTTGCCGAGCAGATACATGCCCAGTAGGAAGAAGATTACAATCCACAAGGCCAGGAACACCTCGCGGTCGAGCAGTCCCCAGCCATAGGCTAGGTCGGCAACCGACAGGAATTTGAGCGATAATGCCAGTTCAAGGAAGCCGAGCACGACTTTAACCGAGTTGAGCCATCCGCCCGAACGAGGCATCTCTTTGAGCCATGCAGGGAAGACTGCGAAAAGAGTAAAGGGTAGGGCGAGAGCTATCGCAAAGCCGGCCATACCGATTGCAGGGCCTGTCTTGTCGCCGATCGATGCCGCTTCGACAAGCAGTGTGCCAATGATTGGGCCGGTACATGAGAACGATACCAACGCCAGTGTAAATGCCATGAAGAAGATGCTGACAAGGCCCGTCGTACGCTCGGCTCGGTTATCCATTCCGTTGCTCCACTTTGAGGGTAGCTTTATGTCGAAGGCTCCGAAGAATGATATAGCAAATACAATCAGTAACAGGAAGAATATGATGTTAAACAGCGCATTCGTCGACAGCTCATTAAGTTTGCTCGCTCCGAATATTCCTGTTATAAGTAATCCTAAAACGAGGTAAATGACAATAATCGACACGCCGTAAATAAGCGCATCGCGTATGGATTTGCTCTTAGGCGTACCTTTTTTCAGGAAGAAGCTCACAGTCATTGGGATGAGTGGCCATACACAGGGGGTTAGCAATGCCAGCAGTCCGCCGCCGAATCCCCACACGAAGATGAGCCACCAGGGTGACGATGATATGGGCTGTTGGTGGTCTGAAGTATCGACCGGTGCCCACAAATCATTGTCTGAAATTGAGCTACTGCTGTTTGCTGCGATTGCCGATGCCATGTCATCAAGTTTGGATTCGGTCTCGGCAGGCGTTGTCGCGCTATTGACGGCGAGTTTGAATGACAGGCGTGAAGGAGCTATGCAGGAACTGCCGTTACAGGCCTGAAATGATACATTGACTTCGATGCTGTTGTTCCCCGGTTCAACAACCTCAAAGTTCTGGGTAAAATTGACATCCTTATCCCACCATCCGAGTTCAAGGTGAAATATCATGTCGACACTCACTGTGGGTGCTATCGACGGGGTTATGTCTCCAATAAGTTTGATACCCGGAGTCGTTTCAAATGATATGACGGTGGGGTTGGGGCCGCCGTCGGGGAGCGTGAGATTATAGAGATGCCATCCGTCCTCGATTGTCGCGCTTAACTCGACATGGCCGGTGGTCTCACTGTCCATCACGGTTTTGGCATTCCACTGTATAGGTTCAATAATTTGTGCACTAACCGCAGTGATGACTACCAAACTTAACAATAGCGATAGTAAACGTTTCATATCCTGTTTTTAATTCTGATTACAAAAATAAAGCTTGGTAAGGCAAGCGCTCTAAAGCACTCACTTTACCAAGTCACAAAATTACACCTTATTTTTAAAATATACAAAGCTGCAACATGCGACAAGTGCAGATTAATGTATTTTTGAGGCGATTATTTAAATCAATTAAAGCGTATGTTTAATTCCTGTACGGCCGATTTGTAATCATCATCTCCATCGGCCTCGATGCATAGAGTGATGCCGCTCCACAGGCGATCGGGGTCTTCGCCAAAGTAATTCGGGTCTATGGTAAAAGTATATTCACCGGTCTGAATTACAGGGCCTGATATTACAACAACACGCGGCTTCACATCGGCATGATTGTCGCTTAAAGCGTTACGTGTCTCGTCAACGAATACCGGCTCTACCGAGAACTCGCCCTTATCACAGCGTGCGTTCAGTTTGATATGACTGTCGGGATTGTATGTTAGCATATCACCATTCAACCGGGCTGAAACATACTGCTCGGCTTTTCCTCTTGTAGAAGCGTAACGTGCTTTTGTCATATCGACCATCTCCTTGTCGTGATACCAGAAGCACTCGTGAGGGTCGGTGGTCTCACTGCCGTCAGCAATCCATCGAGAATAATATTCGCCACCTACGGGACGCGGATTTTCGAGCGATTTTTCAATAAATTTAGCGATATAATCCTGTGTCTCCTCACACAAGTCGAAATGCCCCTTGCCGGCATCACACAAGAATGAAATGCGGCTGTCGGGATACATCATCCTGAAAGCGAGGGCCGGACGCACGCGTGCCTCCCACCACTCGTATTCTCCCTCTATCATCAGGCCCGGTATCGAGTCTATGTTACGCGTGCGGCCCCATTCGAGATTCTCACGGCCATAGCCACATAAGTTGGTGCGCGGCGCGTCACCGTGATAAGATATGATACACAGCGTGCGGTCGGGGTTCCATGCGGCAAAGTTCCAGGGGAATGTTGCCTGAGCCGAGTGTCCGAACGGAATCACGGGTACATGTTCTATCTCTGCATGTCCAGATGCTTTGGCGAGAGACTTTACCATTTCGTCAAACTGCTCCTGACAACCTTTGGTGACATCCCAGTTCTGTGAACCTCTCTGCTTGAATACCATAGCTACCCCGAGACTATCCATCCGGCGGCAGAACCGTTCGCTGCGGAAAAGTACTTCCTCGGTCATATTCTGATGGCAATATAACATAGCCTTGACCTGCTTAGAGCCACGAGGCAGTCTCATACATGCACGGTTACCGGGCTCTCCGATAATAATGTCGAATGTCGGCACTCTCTGCGCTACGGCTGCCATAAATAATAGAACAAACGATAGTAAAATAACGATTCTTTTTGTCATAGCATGTTGTTTATTATAATAATTTATACGATTGACCGATTATAATTACTCAAATTGTGCAATTCTCATGCAATGTTTGTAACTTTGCACCGTAATTTGACAATTTCAATGGTACAGGATTTTCTTTGTTTTGACACTGAATCGGCCCAGGGCCGTTATAATCACAGGTTTATTGAGGAACTGCTCGAGCTCTCAATAATGAATGCCGCTCACGATGAGGTGTTTTACAGCCGTTTCAAACCGGCCAAATTGTCTAAGTGGGATACTAAGGTACACCACATTACCCCAGCTATGGTGGCTAAAGCTCCCCGATTTGTTGATTGCAAGGCTGAGGTTCAGCGTATATTTAATTCAGCCAAATATATTGTCGGATTCTCTCTGATTGATGACTTCAAGGCTGTCGGTAATGTGGGCATTGTGAACCTTGACAAGAAAAAGAGGGTAGAGCTGCGTCACCTTTATTGGTATTGCATAGGCCGGCATGAAGATATCCCTTTCTATTCGGGGCCCGGGCTGAGCGCGTGTGCCGAGCGTCTAGGCGTCAATATCGATGCCGATGCCGTCCATTCGGCCAACGGTGATACAAGAGTGACATTGAACTTGTTTTTTGCCCTCATGAACATGTTTGTTGAGCAGGAACATATTCCCGGAGGCGTTCCTGATGCCGATTCTGACGAGTTTATTGCGCTTGTCGAGCGGGCGCTTGACCAAATATCCAAAGCAAAAGTTGAGTATGACCGCAAGATGGCTCGCGGATATATCCATGTCATCAGTCATGAGGTCGGAGGGTATCGTATTGTCCCGTCAATAAACCCTGTGCGTGAGAATAACGATGCTGTTGTCACTATTGAGGTCAATGCGCGTAAACGTGCCGCGTTTGAGCTTGAACGTATGTTTGAGAAACGCCGCATACTCAATACCAAAAACTTCAGATTATCCAAAGACGACCTTGAGACTATAAAACATTACACAAACGAGTTTGATAATCAGGAACCAATGTATCAGCGGCTGCTCGGGCTCCAGCGTGCAATGGGAGGAGGCAAGCAATGAGCACCGTTGTGGGGCAATCGGGCATTGACATGCTTGACCCCAAGGGCCTTACCCGTAAACTTATAGTTTTTGTACTCCCTGTACTTGCATGCGGCATTGTTCAGCAATCGTTCAATGCTGTCGATATTGCTGTCGTTGGCAAATATGTGGGCCCGCAGGCTTTGGCGGCTGTTGGGGCAAACGGGCCTGTGATTGGCTTGATTGTCAACCTGTTTATGGGCTTGTCACTCGGCGCCAATGTCGTCATAGCCAATTTTATAGGACAACGCAACGGTCAGGGTGTGCAACGCGCTGTCGCGACTTCGGCTGCCATAGCTTTGATCAGTGGCATAGGCATGACTGTCATCGGTCTCGCAATTGCCAAATCGATATTAGGTCTCCTCGATACGCCCGAATCGGTGATCGATAAGGCGACTGAATATCTTATGATTATTTCGCTGGGATTTCCCGGCATGATGGTTCTGAATTTTGGATCGGCAATCCTGCGCAGTATCGGCGATACACGACGGCCGTTTTACTGTCTGGTAATAGGCGGTATAGTGAATGTTGCTTTGAATTTAGTCTTTGTACTGCTGTTTGGCATGAATGTCGAGGGTGTGGCAATAGCGACGTCTATTTCAAACTATGTTAGTGCTGCATGTATAGTCTACATCCTCATTAAAGAGAAAGGCGACATAAAATTAGAATACCGCAGAATCAGAATCTGGCGAAGTGAGCTGGGGAAGATTATACGCATAGGTCTCCCGGCCGGGGTACAAGGAATGGTATTCGCGTTCTCCAACGTCTTTATACAGTCGGGTATAAATTCCTTCGGCTCCGACACCGTTTCCGGTTCGGCAGCTGCTTTGACTTACGAATTTTACTGTTATTTTGTCATCGTGGCGTTTACGCAGGCTACGATAGCGTTCATAGGCCAGAACTATGGCGCCCGACAATATTTCATGTGCCGTCGCATATTTAACCGCTGTATGATATTGAGTCTGGTTACATGCGGGTTCTTTAATCTGCTTATTGTGGTATTTCACAATCAGGCAATTGCAATTTTCACTGACGACAGTACTGTGGCTGCACATGCCGCCACTCGTATATGTGGCGTGCTTGTCTTCCAGTTCATTGCATGTTCTTACGAAATTTCGGGTGGCGCGTTGCGTGCGCTCGGATATTCTGTGCTACCGATGATTATTACTATTCTTGGCACATGCGTGCTTCGTATTGCGTGGTGCTCGATGAAACTATGGAATAGCTTTGCCGAGCTTCTCGTGATATATCCTGTCACATGGATTATGACAGGTATTGTCATGATTATAGCCTATTATATAATTTCGCGTAAAGTTCTTAAACCGATTGCACAGTGATATTGTTGTAACTTACAAAGAAAGTAATTTACAACATTCATCACTATGGGAATACTATCTGAAAAATTGAAAAACGGTCGTAAGACATCGGTCGACATTACCTATTTCTTTTTGCATCTGTTGATGCTCGGACTATCGATATTTCTGATTGTCAGCATATCGCTTGACAGCTTCAGGGGCGAACTGTTCTATGGTCAGCCTCGGTTCATGAAAACCCAGCTATGGATTTGTATCGTATTTCTGGCCGATTTTTTCATAGAACTGCTGATGTCTGAACGCAAATGGCACTACGTGTGGACCCATTTGGCCTTTCTACTGGTATCAATACCTTATCTTCAGATTATTCATCACTTCGGGTGGACATTCTCGGTCAATGTCATGTATCTGCTGCAGTTCATCCCGTTACTGAGAGGTGGATATGCGATGGCCGTCATCGTCGGCTGGTTTGCCTATAACAAGGCGACGGGACTGTTTGTCACTTATCTCGTTACGCTGCTTGCAACAATATACTTTGCCAGTCTTGTATTCTTCATGTTCGAGAATCAAGTCAATCCGCTCGTCAAAGATTATAGCGACGCCTTGTGGTGGGCGGCAATGGACGTCACCACCGTCGGGTGTAGCATAGAGGCTGTTACGACTGTAGGTCGTATTCTCGCCGTGGTGCTCGCCGCTCTTGGCATGATGATGTTCCCGATATTCACCGTCTACATCACCTCATTGATAATGAACAACCGCACTGCCGTCATCAACCAGATGTCCAAACACTCCCTTGTCAGTCCACGCTCAAACAAGCAATCGGAGAAGAAACAAACTGCTGAAGCGAAAACAAATTAGCTTGTTTAGCTCATAAAATTTGGTCAGGCGGCCAAATAAGGTTATCTTTGTAGTGGCTAATGAATGTTGATTTCATTGGCCACTGTTAATTTATTAATAAATAGCTTGTTATAATGGCCGACAATAAGACCGCCGATTTGCTTTATACTACATTCATGAGCTATCTCAGGCAAAATAAGCTGAGAGAGACCTATGAGCGTAGGGTAATAGCGCAGACTGTCGGATTGCTTGGTGAGAGGTTTGATATTGATAGCTTAACAGTTCTGCTTGAATCAAAAGGTGAGCATATAAGCCGGGCCACAGTTTATAACACAATATCGCTGCTCGTGAAAGCGATGCTTGTCGTGCGACATCAGTTTGATTCGGGGCAGTATTTCTATGAGGTGCAGTCAGCCGCCCGCAATTCAAATAGATTGCATCTGATATGCACGACATGTGGCAAGGTCTCTAATATGAGAAGTAATAAAATCGTCCGTGAGGTATCAGAAATGAAGTTTGGTACTTTTACTCCCGATTACATTACGTTGTCGGTCTATGGTATCTGCTCCAAATGTGCCAAACGATCACGGCGCGATCAGCTTAATTTGTTCAAATAAATTTTTACCAACCATACTAACAATTTTTAAATCATGACTAAGGTAGACGTTCTTCTTGGATTGCAATGGGGTGACGAGGGCAAAGGCAAGGTTGTCGATGTGCTCACTCCTGCCTATGATATCGTGGCACGATTCCAAGGTGGTCCAAACGCAGGTCACACATTAGAGTTTGACGGCAAAAAGTATGTTTTACGTTCTATCCCCTCTGGTATCTTCCAGAAGGGGCAGATAAACATCATAGGCAACGGCGTGGTACTTGACCCGGTGCTGTTCATGGAAGAGGCTAAGGCACTTGAGGCTAACGGTATTCCTTTGAAGCAGATTCTCAAACTCTCTAAAAAAGTACACCTGATACTGCCTACACACCGTCTGCTCGACGCCGCTAATGAGAAAGCAAAGGGCTCAAACAAGATTGGTACAACAGGCAAGGGTATAGGCCCGACATATACCGACAAGACCTCACGCAACGGTCTGCGTCTCGGTGACACGCTCCATGATTTTGACAGCAAGTATGCTGCCGCACGTGACCGCCACGTTTCTATCCTCAAGAGTATGGGCGAAAATCCCGAGTTCTCGGAGCTTGAGGCTAAATGGCTCGAAGGTATCGAGTACATGAAGGGATTTGACATTATTGACAGCGAGTATGAGGTAAATAACGCGCTCAAGAACGACAAGAAAGTGCTGTGTGAGGGTGCGCAGGGCACACTGCTCGATGTTGACTTCGGCTCATATCCTTTCGTTACCTCGAGCAACACTATATGCTCGGGCGCCTGCTCGGGCCTCGGTGTGGCGCCCAACAAAATCGGCGAGGTTTTCGGCATCTTTAAGGCTTACTGCACTCGCGTAGGCAGCGGCCCGTTCCCAACCGAGCTGTTTGACGAGACCGGCAAGACCATACGCGATCTCGGTCATGAATATGGCGCCGTAACGGGCCGTGAGCGTCGTTGTGGCTGGATTGACCTTGTTGCTCTTAAATATGCCATCATGATCAATGGTGTCACTCAGCTCATCATGATGAAGAGCGACGTGCTCGACGGTTTTGACGAAATCAAGGCATGTGTAGCCTACGAGATTGACGGTAAAGTTACCGACCGTTTCCCGTTTGACGTAAACACTGATAACATTAAGCCCGTCTATGTGGCTATGCCCGGTTGGAAGACCGATATGACCAAGTTTGACAGCGAGGAACAACTGCCTGCCGAGTTCAAAGCATACATCGAGTTCCTGGAATCGGAGCTTGAGACCCCGATAACAATTCTCTCGGTCGGCC
This sequence comes from uncultured Bacteroidales bacterium, assembly GCA_947175245.1. GTDB lineage: Bacteria > Bacteroidota > Bacteroidia > Bacteroidales > Muribaculaceae > JAAVFS01. The sequence goes on along the minus strand of CAMWLW010000013.1, from coordinate 19,160 downwards.
CTGACCGTGCTCAGACTATAGTCCGCAGCAATTTCAAACAGGCATGACACGCGAGTCGGGTTGTTGCGTAGCATTAACTAAAATACTGGCGGGACACGGCATCAGACATGTCGTTGTCTCGCCAGGCTCACGCAATGCACCCTTACTCGAAGCAATTGACCACTGTGTTGACCTTGAGGCGACGGTTGTCATAGATGAACGATCGGCGGCATTTGTTGCGCTCGGTATCGCTCAGACATCGGGTGACTGTGTAGCTCTTGTATGTACGTCGGGTACGGCAGTCCTGAACTACGCACCGGCATTAGCCGAGGCCGCCGCCCGCCATATCCCGCTGCTGGCAATAACAGCCGACCGCCCTCACGAGTCAATTGGTCGCAATGAGCCACAAACGATTAATCAACAAGGTGTCTACGGTTCGTTTTTGAAGTATAGCTTCAATGTTGATACACGCGATTTCGACTCATACTTCGATACAGTAGTCAACGATGCCGTCATTGCCGCCAAAGTCAATCAATCACCTGTTCATCTAAATATTGAAATTGCCGACCCGTCGGTTGCCGATGATATTGCTGTGCAGCCCCGCGATGTCGGAATTGTTAAATATATAAGCGCGCGGCAATCAATTCCGACAGCGGTGTTCCGCGATTTGTCACGACAGATAGTCTCACCTAAGCGTGTCATGATAGTCGCAGGATGCGGTCAACCATCACAACGTCTCAATCGTGTAGTTTCCCGCCTATGTTCGTTCGGCAATGTAATTGCGATGACCGATTCAATGGCTAATCTTCACGGCACAGGGATTATTACATGTATTGATACCGTGTTGTCAGGATTAGATAGGCAAACCTTACAATCGCTTAGGCCTGATATAGTAATTACCCATGGGGGGCCGATGCTCTCATCTTATCTCAAACAAGTGATTACTGATTGGCATTGCGAACATTGGCATATAGGCGTTACCGACAGGACTGTCAATACGTTCGGCTCGTCAGTGACACGCATCGAATGTGACCCTGAAGAATTTTATGCCGGAATAGTCGCCTCGGCAAGGCGTTCTGGCTGCAAGTCTGACTATACCGAGCAGTGGCTAAACGCGGCACAATCGGCTATAGAATCGGCCAAGCGCTTTGTTGATGGTTCACTGTGGAGCGATTTGAAAGCTGCCGTGCATGTATTATCCAAGATTCAGCGTAATACTAACTTGTTTTTGTCAAACGGCATGTCGGTCAGGTATGCCCAGTTGCTGCCATTCTCGTTCCATCGAGTTGATTGCAACCGCGGTGTGAGCGGTATTGAGGGCGCGACTTCGACAGCTGTGGGTGCTTCGATTGTATATCCCCATGCAACGTTATTATTATCAGGTGACATGAGTGCCCTGTACGACCTGAATGCATTGACGCTCAATTGTATTACATCACGTTTCAAGATGGTAGTGCTCAACAATGGTGGTGGTGGAATATTTAAATTTATCAAGGGAACACGCTCATGCAGTTCGGTTGATAAGTGCATGGCCGTGACGGGCGAGTATCGATTGTCGGGCTTGGCACGTGATTATGGATTTAAAGTGTGGCAGGCTGATGACGAGTCGTCGCTGGCAGTAGCTTTACATGAAATGTTAAAAGATACCGAGGCTCCCGGGCTGCTTATTATCGAGACCGATGCCCTGCAGAGCGCTCGCGTAATGAATCAATTCTTATCAAGAAACAGACAATAAAATATATATTTTATGGAAAAACGTAGCTGGAAAACCATAAAGAATTATACCGATATTCTCTTTGAGCAATATAACCAGATTGCAAAAATTACTATTAACCGTCCCGAGGTTTATAATGCGTTCCGCCCCCTTACAAACCGTGAGATGCTTGACGCCGTCAACTACTGCCGCGAAGCCCCCGACATCCGAGTCGTGATACTGACCGGAGCCGGAGACAAGGCATTCTGCTCGGGTGGTGACCAGCGCGTAAAGGGCATCGGTGGATATATCGACGAGGGCGGCATGCCGCGTCTTAACGTGCTCGACCTGCACAAGGCTATCCGCTCACTGCCAAAGCCTGTTATTGCTATGGTTAACGGCTATTCTATAGGTGGCGGCAATGTGCTACAGGTAGTTTGTGACCTGACTATTGCGAGTGAAAATGCTCGTTTCGGTCAGACGGGCCCCAAGGTAGGCAGCTTTGACGCCGGTTTCGGTTCAAGCTATCTTGCACGATGTGTAGGTCAGAAAAAGGCACGTGAGATTTGGTTCCTGTGCCGTCAGTACACTGCTCAGGAGGCACTTGACATGGGTATGATTAATGCAGTCGTTCCGTTTGACCGTCTCGAGGATGAGACCGTTGAGTGGTGTGAGACAATTTGCAAGCGTAGCCCGATGGCCGTGCGCATGATTAAGCGAGGTTTGAATGCCGAGCTTGACGGACAGCGCGGTCTGATGGAGTTTGCCGGCGACGCTACACTGATGTACTATCTCATGGCCGAGGCTCAAGAGGGTAAAAATGCATTTCTCGAGAAACGAGACCCAGACTTTGACCAGTTCCAGAAATTTCCCGGCTGATGCTTAAAGCTCAATACTGCCGTTACGACCTGCACTTCAACTTTGTCGCCATAACATCGCGGCAATCGATGACTGTCAAAGAGACATATTTTATTAAAGTCTTTGATACCGACAGCCCTGATGTCTATGGAGTGGGGGAGTGTGCTGTCTTCCGGGGACTTGGCGCAGATGATACGCCTGATTATGAAGACAGGCTAAAAAATATCTGCCGCAATATCAATTCAATCGATATTGACGATGTGAAAGAGTCCTCTTTACGTTTTGGCCTGGAGACAGCTATTCGTGACCTCGCTACGGGCGGACAATTCCGTATCTTCGATTCTGATGTCTGGTTGAGCGGCGAGACGGCGATTCCGATTAACGGCCTCGTGTGGATGGGCGATTTTGATACAATGAAGTCGCGGCTTGACCAAAAAGTCGGTGACGGCTTCAAGTGCATCAAAATCAAGATAGGCGGTATTGATTTTGAGCGCGAACTCGACTTGATCAGGTATATACGTGATTGCTATAGTGCGTCTAATCTTCAGATAAGATTAGACGCTAACGGCAGTATGAGTCCGAGTGACGCTCTGCATCGCCTCGAGCGCCTTGCACGCTATGACATACACTCGATCGAGCAGCCCATACGTCAGGGGCAGTGGAAGCAGATGCGCGAAATAACACGATGCTCGCCAATTCCTATCGCCCTCGACGAGGAACTTATCGGTACAATGAACTATGATCAGCGCTGCTACCTGCTTGACGCAACGATGCCGCAGTACATCATACTGAAACCTTCACTCCACGGCTCATTCTCGACTTGTGACGGCTGGATTAAAGATGCCGCCGACCGCGAGATAAAGTGGTGGGCTACATCGGCACTCGAGTCCAATATCGGTCTGAACGCCATTGCACAGTGGGCGGTATCTAAGAATGTGAACGTGCCTCAGGGGCTCGGTACCGGGGGGCTATATACTAATAATATACCGTCACCGCTTGTGGTTCGTGATGCCGCCTTAGCTTACGATAACAGCCGTGAATGGAACATCGGTCAGCTTACATTCACATGATTTATTACGATGACAAGGCTACTGAATCGTTCCTTGAACAGTGGAACGACTCGTCCGATTATATAACAGCACATACGTCGGGCTCAACGTCAGCACCCAAAGCTATAAAGCTGCTTAAAGCCGATATGAAAGCTTCGGCGCTGTCAACTTGCCGTTTTTTCGATATAAACAGCTCGTCAATACTCGTTTGCCCGCTGTCGGCCGATTACATTGCCGGCAAGATGATGATTGTGCGCGCTTTGGAATCAGGCGCCACACTATACATGGAGCGTCCATCTAACAAACCTGCTGCTATCAGATATGACGACATCGACCTCATTGCTATCGTTCCGTCCCAATTGCAAGGTCTCATAAAGAATAGCGTTATCAATAAATTTCGAAATGTTATTATCGGTGGTGCTCCTTTATCACAGCAGCAGATTTCACACATCATGTCGACAGGCCTTAACGCATACTCAACCTACGGGATGACCGAGACATGCAGTCACGTGGCATTAAAAAATATATCGGGTAATGACGTGACATATCACGCACTACCGGGCTATACATTCACTGTCGACAACCGCTCATGCCTTGTGGTAAACTCGTCGGTACAGTCATTCGGCTCGTTGACAACCAACGATGTCGTTAATTTGATTGATGACAGCTCGTTTGAGTGGCTTGGGCGTCATGACAATGTCATCATTACAGGTGGTCTTAAAGTTCATCCCGAGCTTGTCGAGCAGAAGATAAGTAATTGTCTCGATCGTTGCTTTTACATTGCCCCTGTTGCTGACGATAAGTGGGGGCAGGTTGTGGCATTGTATATCGAGGGCGAAGAGTTTGACACAGCCGAACTCATTGCCGGCCTGTCAGAAATATTAAGACCTCACGAGTTGCCTCGCAAGGTCTTGTTCGTAAAGTCATTTAATCGTACCGATTCAGGTAAAGTAATTCGTCGTTAACCGAACTTTGAAATCTTACGCAGCATCGGCTCGTTTAGAATTCTGATTCGGCGACCGTCGACGGTAATGATTTTCTCTGCTACAAAAAGTGATAGTGTACGTATGGCATTGCTTGTCGTCATGTTTGACAGGCTGGCTAAATCCTCACGTGCCATGTATATGCGCAGAGTCGAGTCATCATCTTCATAACCGTAGTTCTCGATAAGCACGAGTAACGCATCGGCAAGACGTCCGCGAATATGTTTTTGTGTGAGACTCACAATTTTTGTATCAGAACCGCCGAGGTTACGTGATAACTCATGAATGAAAAACCACATCAGCTTGCTGTTTTCATTCATCAGCTCCTTGACAAAGTGCATTGGCAGTGATCCGAGTGTAGACGGCTCAAATGCAGCGGCACTTGAAACATAAGGCTCATTGGCAAAATAAGCGCGGTAACCGAAATATTGAACCGGGCGAATAAGACGCAAAATCTGAGCGCGACCACCCATACCGTCTTTGTAGATTTTCACTTTACCTTTTAAAAGTATCCACAAATACTCGGGTGTCTCGTTTTCAGCATATATAAGTTGATTCTTTTTAAATTCGTGCAGTTCAAAAGCATCAATTATTCTTCGCTTTTGGTCTTCCTCCAATATTGCCCAAATGTCGGCAAGGTCTTCACTTATGACCTTTTCAAGTGCACTCTTAAATTTTACCATGCCTTATAATTATGTTTTTTAGCATACACTATGTTGCAAAGATTCAATTAGTTGCGGAAAGAAATATAATACAATTCACTCACTTAAATGAATTATATACCAAGAATTTTTACAAAGATAGAAAATTCTAAGAATATTACAAAATGTTGACAATTTATTCTTTACATAAATTTTTGAAGAACTACTGCTTGATTAAAGCGAAAGGCAGCTGACGATGCCGGCTGCCTTCCCAATTAAAATGTATTGTTGATTAATGATTGCGATAGAAATCAAGAATCCGGTATCGTAGCATATACTCGTATTGAGCCTGTATCTTCTGAATTTGGGTGGTAAAGTAATTTGTCTTGGCCTGCTCATATTCGGTCGATGTTGCTCGCCCGAGATTATATTTCTCACTCATTGCGTTAAACGATACCTCGGCCGCCATGCACGATATAACAGCAGTCTGATATTTATCCTGTGCTCCGGTGGCTTGTACATGAGCCTGTTGAATTGCTTTATAAAGGTCGCTCCTTACCTGGTCGGCCTGCAGACGTGCAGATAGTGACTGTACCCGCGCACGCTTAACTGCAGTGCGGGTGTTCAGTGCGTCGAATATCGGGATATTGAGCGAAAAACCTATATATGTGCTGAAATTCTCTCTGAACTGCTTGCCGAAAGCCATGTTGTCTATACCGTTAAGTTTATAATAGCTGCTGCCTGTACCACCATTCATAGACAATGTAGGCACGTATCCGCTCTGTGCAACCTTTATGGCTGCATCGGCGACTTCTATTTGTGCATCGGCGGCTTTCACACCGCTATTGATACCCGTAGCGCTCTCATAGACTGACATAGCGCTCGGTATCATAGGCTGTGAGTCAGCGAGTTCAGCAACTTCAAAGTTATCAGCGCTATCGAGCTGTAACAATTGAGTCAGTTCCAGCACTGCGAGTCGGTAATCATTTTGGGCGTTTACGAGAGTTAGTTTATCCTGAGCAAGCTGTGACTCAGCCTCGAGCACTTCTATCTCGGCAATCTTTCCGGCCTGGGCGAGTGACTGTCGCCGTTCAAGTTCCACGGTTGACAACTGAACCTGGTTTTGAGCACTTGCACTGACCTCTTTGGTATATAGAACTTGCAGGTATTGTGCAATGACATTCAGCGTGATATTGTCACGCACTTGCTCGAGCTGGTATGTAATCTGGCGCAGATTTAATTTCGATTGCTCGAGAGTGCGTCTATTGCGCAGACCGCTGAATATCGGCAATGAGAATTGAGCACCGGCCTGAAAGCTCGACGTGTTGCGGTTAGCATAGGTGTTTTCAGATGTCAGGCCGCGGCCGAAGTTGAACGACTGCGAGGCACTGGCACTGATCTGGGGTAAAAAGACGTGACGTGCGTCGTCAACCTGTAATCTACCTGACTCTACATCCTGTTCTCTGAGTTTAACCTCAATGTTATGTTCCAGTGCATAGTCAATGCACTGTTGCAGATCCCAAGTCTCGGCTACAACATCAACCGAGACTGATAACAGGCCTGCAACCAGTATCTTGCTATATATATTCATAGTCAGATTATTTGATTTGATTACCTCTCAGTCGGCTATCGGTAGTCAGATTGTCTGATTTGACTTCGACATTAACGCCGTCGCTCAGTCCGAGAGTTACGGGTTGACGGTCATAAGTGACTTTATCACCCGGAACAACGACATATACAAACGAACTGTCACCCGAAAATTCGATAACGCTCTCAGGAATAACGAGAACACTGTCGGCCTTGCTCAGTGTTACTGTTGCATTGGCGCTGTAGCCTGCGCGTAATTTCAGATTATCATTATGTTCTATGGCCGCTTTCAGCTCAAACGTGTTGGCGCCGTTTTCTTCAGTGGCAATAGGTGATATTTTCTCAATATTTGCCTCGAGGACATTGTCGGGTATAGCACCGATAACGATATTCATGCTCATGCCTTCACTCAGACGGCCCACCTCGGTTTCATCGACTTTGCCTTTAAATAGCAGATCATTCATATCGGCTATCTTGGCAATAGTTGTACCGTCGTTCATGGTGTTAGCCTGAATTACCGAACTACCGACTTTAACCGGAACTTCAAGCACCAGGCCGGTGATCGTAGCCCTGACTAATGTGTTACTTTGCTGTGCATTGGTGTTTGACACACCGTCTTTAATGATCGACAGCTGGTCGCGGGCTGCATCGAGCTCCTGTGTCGACCGTTGATAAGCCGTGAGGTCTTGTTCATATTTTTCGCGGCTTTCAAACTTCTTTTCATATAGAACTTTTGTGCGCTCATAGGCGAGGCGTTTTTCCTCGAGATCGAGCTCAGCGACAGCTACACGGTTCTGAGCGGTAGACAGCGACTGCTCGTCGGGAATAACCTTGATGCGTGCAATCACATCACCTTCTCTCACTTCATCACCCGGTTCAACGTTAATCTCGGCAATGATTCCCGAAATCTGAGGTTTAATCTCGATCTCATCTCGGGGCTCGATCTTACCAGTCAGCACGCTTGTACGCATGATGTTACTGATGGTCGGTGACACTTCCTGATAATTCACTTCTTTAGAACGAGAGTTATTAAACAGGTATACAAATGTTCCAAGGAACACTGCTATTATAATAACCCATAGTACAATTTTAAAGATACGCTTCATTGTATATCAAATTTTCAATTATTTATCATATCAGTTGTTTTCTCTCATAGCTTCTACTGGCTTTATCTTCATGGCTTTACGTGCAGGTATCAATCCGGCCATAGTTCCGAAGATTACGAATGTCGATACAATCATTACCGCCTGTCTGAAACTGAGCTGGAAGGCCGGTGTCGACACCTCATTGGTTGTAAGAATCTGCGCCACATGTAAGGCGGCTACCGCAAAAGTTATTCCTGCAAAACCGGCTATAAAAGTCAGTACGACGCCTTCCGACAGTATTTGGGTCGTGATATCTATAGGCTTCGCACCAATCGCACGTCTCACACCTATCTCCTGTGTGCGTTCCTTGACAATGACCCACATGATATTGCCTACTTCGATAATGCCTGCGAGCAACGACCCGCATCCAACAAACAGCGCTAACAGTGAAATGCCTATAAATAGATTGTCAACCATAGCAAATTGTTCGGATATATCAAAGAAAAACAGCGCATTATGGTCGTCAATATCGACAGCATGATTTCTGAACAAGATCCTCTCAATTTGCGGTAGAAGATATGACGGTTTAACATTGTCATCAACAAGCATTAACGCGCCGTCAACTTTATCACCAAGATTAAACGTGCGCATCATTGTCTTAGCCGGTATAATAACCGACTCATCAATTTTACCACCAATATTAATATCACTTGTTTGTCCTGCTACACCAACAACCTTATAATATATACCGCCTAACGATACATATTCGCCGATTGGTGAGCCGACACCGAAAAGATCATTGGCGACACGTTTACCGATAACACAAACTTTACGTTCCTCGCGGTCATCAGATTCATTTATAAAACGACCTTCATATATGGTAGGTTCCAATATTTGGCAATATTCTGATGATTCACCATTAATTGTGGCTGATGTTGATTTTGTACCGTGCGACACAGTCAATCCGTGTTTGTTCATCCTAGGCACAATAGTTTTAATACCCACAATGGTATTACGAATATTATCGATATCAGTATATGTCATGTTCCACGAGCTGCCTTTATTAAAGCCTTTACATGAAATCGTTCTACGGCCTGGCTGCATGATAGCGGTATTTGTTGCAAATCCGTCAAAATTACGGCGTATTAAATCTTCAAGACCGTGGGCACCGCCCCATAGCATTGCAAGCATGGCCGTACCCCAAAATATGCCGAATGCAGTCAGGAATGTGCGCGTCTTGTTCTTGGCAAGCGTCATACCAATTTCGCGCCAGTTTTCAATATCAAATATGGCTGTTTTCATATCATTCAGTGCGTAGGGCTTCGACCGGTTTGACTTTAAGTGCTTTCAATGCCGGGAAAAGTCCGGCCAGGCTACCGGCTATAACAAGCACAACAGTAACCTGTAATGCTATCGCAACAGTTACGGTAGGGTCTTTGAGGAAATCGCTGTCAGCAAAAATGTTATTCAGCAGCTCGGTAACGCCGATACCGAGCACGACTCCGATATATCCGAAGAATCCTGTAATAAATACGCTTTCCATGATTATCTGACCCAATATAGATCGCGGACGAGCTCCGATGGCGCGGCGTATGCCAATCTCGTGAGTGCGTTCCTTGACCGATACAAACATGATGTTACTCACGCCTATGATACCCGAGAGCATCGTGAATATACCGATTACCCAAATCGCATAGTTCAGGATGCCGAGGCCGGTCGACATCTGCATGTGCTGTGTGAAGCGGTTCCATATCCACAATGCCGATTGGTCATCGTTTGCAAAATCGTGTTTCTGCCCCAGTGCTTCTCTTACCGATTGTTCGGCAGCTTCACCTTGTTCAATAGTCGACATATTCTGCACCTCGACTACCATGGAGCTGATGTTGTCGCTGAATCCGTTAAGCATACGTGCGGTAGTGTAGGGCAGATACACCTCCTGTCCCCATTCCGAGGAATAAACACCTATTACCTGGAATGATAGCCCATTAATCGTGACATATTCTCCGACTGCATCTTCGGCCGATTTAAACAATTGACCGACATTGCGTTTATTCATTACTATTACCTTGCGATTCTCATTCAGGTCAAGCTCATTGATAAACCGTCCTACAACAATCTCGCGTCCCTGAGCTTTCAGATAATCAGGGTAGACTCCTTCCATATTACCAACTGTCATATAGTCGCGCGGAGTTGATATAGTAACTCCCGACGTGTATATTACAGGCATCGCACTTTTGATATGCGGATTATCGATATCTGTCACAACCGGGACATCGTCGTTTTCGAGCTGTATCGCACGTCCTTGCTTATAACCGTGATATGGTTTCTCTGTGAGGCCGCCCCACAACTGCATGCTGTTTGATGCCTGAGCCATGAAACCGCTGTTGAACGAGTTATACACTCCACGCGACATGCCCAGCAGTATTATAAGCATAAAAATGCCCCAGGCCACTGACAGTCCGGTCAGGGCCGTGCGCATCTTATTGTTACTCAATACCTGAATTATTTCTCTTATAAGGTCAAGCATGGTTCAGCTAACTATGCGTCCGTCGACAATTCTGATAATGCGGTTGGTCTGCTCTCCTACAGCCGGGTCATGTGTGACAATAACAATTGTCATGCCCTTATCGGCGTTCAGTTCTCTGAATATGTTCATCATCTCGCGTGATGTCTGACTGTCAAGTGCACCGGTGGGTTCGTCGGCGAGAATGATAGCCGGATTGGTTATCAGCGCCCGGGCTATGGCGACACGCTGCTTTTGTCCGCCCGATAATTCACCGGGCAGGTGGTGTGCCCTGTCGGCCAATCCCATACGTTCAAGTTGCTCCATAGCCAGTCGGTTACGTTTCTTACGTGAAACACCCTGATAAAACAACGGTAGCGCGACGTTCTCTACAGCGTTTTTGTAACTTATGAGGTTAAATGACTGGAACACGAAGCCTATTAACTTGTTGCGTAATTCGGCCGCACGATTTTCACTTAGATTCTTGATGAGGGTTCCGTTTAGATAGTAATCGCCTGTATCATAGTTGTCAAGTATTCCCAATATGTTGAGCAGGGTAGATTTGCCTGAGCCCGAAGCTCCCATAATCGAAACCAGCTCGCCACGTTTTATCTCGAGGTTGATATCTTTGAGCACGTGTAGCGGTACGACTCCAGGGTAGGTCTTGTTAATATCGTGTAGCTTTATCATATCATTGTGATGAATCGTTTAACTGTTTGACGCATAAATGGCCGATTAGTTGCACAATCGCTGAAATATTTTTTGTTGAAAATATTATAATTTGGATATTAAGCTCGGTATTTCAGTGTTTTAGCTGTATCTATAGGCATAAGTTATGCCGATGATTACAACAAATTGTATTGCAAATTTCAACTTCTTTGCTTAACTTTGTGTTATACAATAAAGGGATTACAAGAGTGTAAACCACCTAATGATATTATTGACAACGATTTTACCACATCAAAGTAGATTGGGAAACTCTTCAAATCTTATTGAAATGCCGAGACAAGCTTAGCTGTCTGATGGCGGGCCCCAATCCGATTTATCGGATGCTTCAATGCCAGGCGGATTACAAAGGATAGCGAGCACTCAAATCCTGTCTATTCGGAGTTTCATCGCATCCTTTGGTGTGGTTCCTTATAAAAAACGAGTCTCAAACCGTGTTAATCGGGAATGAGACTCGTTTTTTTGTTTGGTAACTCATTATTTTCTGACGAGTCTCACTACATTTTCTACATGATGGGTGTGTGGGAACATATCGACCGGCTGCACTGCGTCGACTTTATATTTTGCATCGAGCAAGGCCAGATCGCGGGCCTGAGTGGCAGGATTGCAGCTGACATAGACTATAACCTTAGGCTCGGCATTGAGAATCACATTGACAACGTTCTCATGCATGCCTGCACGTGGCGGGTCGACAATCATCACGTCGGGACGTCCATGCTGCGCTACAAAATCGTCGGTAAGCACATCTTTCATATCGCCGGCATAGAACAGGGTGTTGTCGATACCATTCACAGCCGAGTTGATACGTGCATCCTTGATTGCATCTTCGACATACTCTATGCCTATTACCTGACGGGCATTGCGTGCCACAAAATTGGCTATTGTGCCTGTTCCTGTGTACAGGTCATAGACGAGCTCGTCGCCCGACAGTTGTGCCATGTCTCGTGCGACACTATACAGTCTGTAAGCCTGACGCGAATTTGTCTGATAGAACGACTTCGGCCCGATTCTGAACTTCAGCCCCTCCATATCTTCTTCAATGTAATCGCGACCCGCATACAGTTTGATATCGAGGTCACCGATAGTGTCGTTGGCCTTTGTGTTCACTACATACATTAATGATGTCGTGTCAGGGAAGCGGTTTTTAAGTGCCCCCATCACCAGTTCGATTGACTTAGGGTCATCCTCGCCAAACGACATCACTATCATGGTTTCGCCGGTCGATGCGATACGGATCATCATCGTGCGCAGCAGGCCGGTGTTGTTGCGCAAGTCGTAGAAGCTCAAATTATTGTCAATAGCGAACTGCCTTACAAAATTACGTATCTCGTTACCGAGGTTATCCTGGAGGTGACAGCAATCTATGTCAAGCACCTTGTCAAATGCACCCGGTATGTGAAACCCAAGCGCGTCACGCTGCGGAAACTCGACGCCGCTGTTTAGCTGCTCAAATGTCAGCCATTTTTTGTTGGAAAAAGTGTACTCCATCTTGTTGCGGTAGCCGTATATCTGTTCTGACGGCAGTGTCGGTGCAATTTCAGGCAACTCCACTTTAGCAATACGTGTCAGTGCATCACTTACCTGGCGGTGCTTCCACTGGGTCTGAATGTTATAGGAAAGGTGCTGCCAGCGGCATCCGCCGCATACACCGAAGTGTGAACATACAGGCTCAACACGGTCAGCCGACTTGGTTATATACGATACGATGTGCCCCTCGGCATAGCTGTGTTTCTTGCGGTCAAGTTTCACATTGACAATATCGCCGGGTGCTCCATAGGGTATGAACACAACCATGTCATTGACGCGTGCGATGCTGTTTCCCTCGGCTGCCACAGCTGTAATCTCGACATTCTCGAGTATGGGTAATTCTTTTCTCTTGCGTGCCATATTGAAATTTTTCGCAAAATTAGCAATAATGCGCAACTTGCACAACACATATATAATAATGTGCTCACATAAACACACTACTCAAAAAAATCTAAGCGCTGTGTTTTATTATTAACAATTATTGCCTATCTTTGCAATTGCAGAAAATATTACTCCAAACATAATATAAAATCATTTTAAGCATGAAAAGAGTTTATACATTCGGTGACGGTAAAGCCGAAGGTAATGCCTCGATGAGAAACGATCTCGGAGGTAAAGGCGCTAACCTCGCCGAAATGAACCTGCTGGGCATGCCCGTGCCTCCCGGTTTCACTATCACAACCGGTGTCTGCAACGAGTACACCCAGTATGGCAAAGACGAAGTTGTCAAACTTATCAAGAACGACGTTGAGAAAGCAATCGCTCACGTTGAGTCACTTACCGGCAAGAAATTCAACGATCCTTCTAACCCCCTCCTCGTATCAGTACGTTCAGGCGCCCGTGCTTCAATGCCCGGCATGATGGATACCGTACTCAACCTCGGTATGAATGACGCTACCGTAGAGTCTCTCGCCGAGAAGAGCGGCAACCCCCGCTTCGCTTGGGACAGCTACCGTCGTTTCGTTCAGATGTACGGCGACGTTGTTCTCGGTATGAAGCCCAAGAACAAGACCGACATAGACCCCTTCGAGGCTATCATGGAGAAGGTCAAAGAGGCTAAAGGTGTAAAACTCGACACCGAGCTCGACGTTGACGACCTCAAGACTCTCGTTAAGGAGTTCAAAGCCGCCGTTAAGGATTACACCGGCAACGACTTCCCCGACAGCGCCTGGGAGCAGCTGTGGGGTGGCATCTGCGCTGTGTTTGACAGCTGGATGAACGAGCGTGCTATCATCTACCGCCGCATGAACCAGATCCCCGAAGAGTGGGGTACCGCTGTTAACGTACAGGCAATGGTTTACGGTAACATGGGTAACAACTCGGCTACCGGCGTAGCATTCAGCCGTGATGCCGCTACCGGTGAGAACATTTTCAACGGTGAGTATCTTATCAACGCTCAGGGTGAGGACGTCGTTGCCGGCATCCGCACACCCCAGCAGATCACCGTCGAGGGCTCACGTCGCTGGGCTGCCCTCCAGGGCATCAGCGAGGAGGAGCGCGCAAGCAAATACCCCTCACTTGAGGAGTCTATGCCCACCTGCGCTGCCGAGCTCATCGCTATTGCACATCGTCTTGAGGACTACTACAAAGATATGCAGGACATGGAGTTCACCATCCAGGATGGTAAGCTCTGGATGCTCCAGACCCGTAACGGTAAACGCACAGGCGCCGCTATGGTCAAGATCGCTATGGATCTTCTCCGCGCCGGCGAGATCGACGAAAAGACAACCCTCCTGCGCATGGAGCCCCAGAAACTCGACGAGCTTCTGCACCCCGTGTTCGACAAGAGCGCTCTCAAGCGTGCTAAAGTAGTTGCTAAGGGTCTTCCCGCATCACCCGGTGCAGCTGCCGGTCAGATCGTGTTCTTCGCCGACGAGGCTGAGGCATGGGCCGAGAAGAAAAAGAAAGTCGTTCTCGTTCGTATCGAGACCTCACCCGAGGATCTTCGCGGTATGGCTGTCGCACAGGGTATCCTGACCATGCGTGGCGGTATGACCTCACACGCTGCCGTTGTTGCACGTGGCATGGGTAAGTGCTGCGTATCAGGTGCAGGTGAAATCCGTGTAGACTACGAGAAAAAGACCGTCGAAATGGGTGGCAAGCTCTATCACGAGGGTGACTGGATTTCGCTCAACGGTTCGACCGGTGAAGTTTATGACGGTCAGGTTCCCACCGCAGAGCCCGAGCTCGACGGCGACTTCGGCGCTATCATGAACCTCGCTGCCAAATTTACCAAGACACTCGTTCGTACTAACGCCGACACTCCCCGCGATGCCAAACAGGCACGTCATTTCGGTGCACAGGGCATCGGTCTTTGCCGCACAGAGCACATGTTCTTCGAGGGCGACCGCATCAAGGCCGTACGCGAAATGATTCTCGCTTCTGACGAGGCAGGCCGCCGCGAGGCTCTCAAGAAACTCCTGCCCATGCAGCGTGGTGACTTCGAGGGTATCTTTGAGGCTATGGACGGCTATGGTGTAACCATCCGTCTGCTCGATCCCCCGTTGCACGAGTTCGTACCCCACCAGACCGCAACTCAGAAAGAGCTTGCCGACGAAATGGGTATCACACTCGCCGAGGTTAAGGCTAAAGTTGACAGCCTCGAGGAGTTCAACCCCATGCTCGGTCACCGTGGCTGCCGTCTCGGCATCACATATCCCGAGATCACCGAGATGCAGACCCGCGCTATCATCGAGGCTGCCCTCGCTGTTAAGGCTCGTGGCATCGATGTTCACCCCGAGATCATGATTCCTCTCGTAGGTTCACTCAAAGAAATCCAGAACCAGGCTGATGTTATCAACATCACCGCTGCCAAGGTATTTGAGGAGAAAGGCGCAAGCGTTCCCTACAAGGTAGGTACTATGATCGAGGTTCCCCGTGCTGCTCTCACCGCCAACGAGATCGCAACCGTTGCCGACTTCTTCTCGTTCGGTACCAACGACTTGACTCAGATGACATTCGGTTTCTCACGCGACGACGCACCCAAGTTCCTCAAGTTCTACAAGGAGCACGGCATCATCAAGACCGATCCCTTCGAAGTACTTGATCAGGAAGGCGTTGGCCAGCTCGTTAAGATGGGCGTAGAGAAAGGCCGTGCAACCAAACCCGAACTCAAAGTAGGTATCTGCGGCGAGCACGGTGGCGAGCCTTCATCAGTTAAGTTCTGCGCTAAGCTCGGTATGAACTACGTCAGCTGCTCACCCTTCCGCGTGCCCATCGCCCGCGTAGCTGCGGCGCAGGCTGCTATCGAAGATTAAGACTTAGTCTAAACTCATAAATATGGCAGGGATTTCAATCAACTGAAGTCCCTGCCTTTCTTTTATGGTGCCTTTATAAGTTGATGAGGAATGTTGTCAGATGGGTGGTCGGGTCGGTTGTGAGTGAGAACCGGGCATTGTGCTTGCGTAGGATGTCGGCAATGAGCATCAGTCCGAGGCCGCGGTCAGGGTGTTTAGTCGAAAAGAATGGGGTGAAGAGTTTATCGGAATTTTCCTCGCTTATTCCACGACCGTTGTCGGTAATGCACAGGGTAGTACCATCAAGGTTGATAACAATACTACCATTGGGGCTGTCGCCTATACTTTCAACTGCATTTTTTACAATATTTATTATAGCTCGTTCTATCAGCATCATGTCAAGACTTAACTGACGCTCTTTTTCCCCAATATTAAGTTCCAACGAGATGTTATTACCAGCCAACGCTTGAAGTGACGGCAACATGCGGCGTAACTCCTCGGCAAAATTGACCGATTCACGATGGGGAGCAGGCAACTTGACCACGCCGGCATATCCCCTGACAAATTCCAGTAGATTGTCGCATCGCTTTATCGCACCATGAATGGCGTCGGCTACAACGCGATCATCTTCATGAATCTCGGCGAGCGAGTCGAGTGTAGATGTGACAGGGCCGAGAGTATTCCCGACCTCATGGCCGATAGTACGCACGATGATGTTGAAGATATTACGTTCCGACTCAATAATATCGTCGGTCATGAGTTCAACAAGATAGAATGTTCGTCTGAATCCCGAATCCATGAACCACAAGCGCGAGCAACGGTAAATCTGTGATGTTGCGAGTCGTATTACACGACAATCATCAGGAGCGAGCGATGCGAGTTGCGTGTCTAATTCGGGAGTAATCATCCGGCGATATGCGGGATTAGTCTCGACCACGTTGTCATCAAAATCACAAACCGCAATTCCCATAGGTGACACTTCGGTCAATTTAGTCAGAAACAAATTCTGCTCCATCAATCTCAGGCGCTCTTCTTTCATTGTATCCATCAGCCGGTTGAACAGGTCGATTACCTTGTCGGCATCGGTCTGGCCGGTGGCGCGCAGTCGGCTGCCGAAATCCTGACTCCGTAGCAGATATATGCCATTCTGCACGGCATTGAGCGGGGTTGCTATAGCGTGTACACCCAATATTAACGATACAAGCGCTATAACACCCAGTGAAACGAGTAGGGCAGGGGATTGCCACCATATTGCGGCGATAACGAGCGCAATAACTGATAAGCCTGATATACTGAGATATATGCGGTAGATCATAGTCCGTATTTTTCTATGCGTCGATACAAAGCCTGACGTGTTATACCGAGTTTCTGCGCGGCGATACTGAGGTTGCCGTCACTCACATCGATGGCATGGATAATGGCCTGTCGTTCGATTGACTCGAGGCTGTCGACCTGGCGGCTTTCCTCGGCAGTACGGTCAGCGTCAGCAATCAGTCGTCTTATCTTCGAGCGGAGGTCGTCGTTGCTCCATGGCTTGGTGATGAAATCGGCGGCTCCATACTTCATGCCCTCAACGGCCAGCGGAATTGTGCCCCATCCGGTCAGCAGTATGACAGGAAGCTCGGGACGCAGTATCTTAATTTTGCGCAGCATCTCAATACCCTGCTCGCCGGTTGATGAGAGCGTCAGATTCATATCGAGAATTACCAATCGTACACGCGTATCGCGCACTCGTTCGAGCGCATCCCGCTCAGCCGATGCTTCTATAGGCTCAAGACCAGTGCGTGTTACGAGCAGACTTATTGAGAGTCTTACTGCCGGATCATCATCAATTATCAATACCATCGCCTCAAATTTAGCAAAAATAATTCGGATTATTCAATATAACGCCTCACATCATTGTCAATCGGCATATTAGTCTGATAATCATAGAGTGTTATCGAGCGTATCTGATACCAATAACTCCAGAACCTGTACAGCTCGTTGATATAGTTGCGCATACATTCATCCTTGCGTGCCTGTGAGTCATTCAGGTCGAGGGTCGATATCATTCCAATCAGATAGGTCTCAACGTTAGTATCATATCGACGGCGTGCAATCTCATTGGCGCGTGTGGCCAGTTCGAGTTGCTGGCGCTGATTGCAGAACCGTTCGACCAGTATATACAGCTCCTGATTAAAATCCATAGTCTCCTGACGCAGACGGCTCTCAGTGACCCGTCGGTTGCTTTCGGCCACTTTTACGCGCCCTTTACGCTTGCCCCAGTCGACAAGCGGAACCGACATACCGATCTCTACAAGCTGATTGCTGCCGAGTCGTGTATATGCGTGCCCAAGCGAAGCATCAGTGCCCGTGTAGCCGAGCTGAGCGAACAGGTTAATCTGCCGCATGTCACCCTTTGCCTTAGCCACCTCATACTCGGCCTCGAGCTGACGCCTGCGTATGTTGTGGGCAAATTTATTATTAGTCAGAGCCTGTGACAGGGCATGGTCATAGCTTATATGTGCTATCGGTACGGCCGACGGCACCACTGGAACAATCTCAACGTCATCGGCAAGATTGAGATGTGAACGCAGCGAGAACATATTACTCTTCAGTGTACTTTCACACTGTGTGAACTCGGCGTCGGCATCAAGCACATTGAGCTCCATCTGGAGCAAGTCATTGTTACTGATTTGTCCCATCTTGCGTTTTTCCTGTGCAACCGTGTAGAGTTTGCGTGCATTCTCAAGATTCTGAGCCGCCGTAGACAGATTTTCACGACTCAGAATAAGATTGAAAAATAGATTGACTGTGTTGAGTGCC
This sequence comes from uncultured Bacteroidales bacterium, assembly GCA_947175245.1. Lineage (GTDB taxonomy): Bacteria > Bacteroidota > Bacteroidia > Bacteroidales > Muribaculaceae > JAAVFS01. The sequence continues at coordinate 488 of CAMWLW010000013.1, read as the reverse complement.
ACATCTTCAGTCGCGCTCAGAAACGCCGCCTTAGCCTCGGCATACTTCACCGGCTCTATGCGTCCGCGCCATCTCAGTGTATTGACACCGAACACCGGCTGAGTCAGTGACAATGCGACAGGTATAGTCATATAACGGTTTGCCCCTTCAGTGCCATATTGATGAAGGAAATCGAGCGATGATGTCAGTCGCAGTGTACCACCGGTTAAAGCGATATTCTGGACTACCGACAGTTGAGCCTCGGCATCAAGCGAGTGAGAGCGCACAAAACTATAGTCGCCGTTCTCGTTCATGTATGACGAGTAACGATCAGCGTATGACGGGATTGTTGCCGACAGCGATATCTCAGGCAACCGGTCGGCACGGTACGTGCGCCACTCCCAATAGGCCGTGCGAAGCTGGTCGAGAGCTACCGCAGCGCCTACGCTGCCTGTACGGGCCATCACGATAGCATTGTCGAGTGTCAGTTCAAGCTCACGCCCCGCAAC
>CAMWLW010000012.1 GCA_947175245.1 uncultured Bacteroidales bacterium | reverse complement strand
TAAACGGTTTTTCGATATTCTTACTTAATTTTGCATTTGCTGTTGGACTCTACAGATAAAAATATACTATGTGTTTGCGGGATAAATTTTGGTAAAATTCTTGTAGATTACATTTAGACTGACGATATTTGTTAAAATATTGTTCTAAGTAATTTTGCTAATGAGGATATTATCACAGGTTTTGTCAGTATGTATGGCGATGCTGCTTTCGGTGGGTGTGGCAAGTGCTGTGTCGGCCGAGGTCGGTCAGGCACGATGGCAGATTGCTGACGATGGGTCTATAAATTGGTTTATCGACCGGCGCATACCTCACTATGACCACATCGAGATGAGTGGCGAGAAGGTCTCGGCGGTGCTGCGTTACGGCGTTAATCCTGACGGCAGTTTCTCGCTCGAACGTTCGGTGGTGTGGCCCATGCTTCGCACTATTCCCAACAATACCCATGCAAGCCTCACCCGACGTTTTGCCCACGATTTCATCGCGCCGATAATGGTCAACCGGCTTACTCTTAATAATGAGGTTGTCGAGAGCATGAGTCTCGACGGCAAACTGACTGTAATGAGCCGTTACACCGTCGGCCACAACCGCGCCATGAGAAAAGAACAAAATCAGGGTCACGACGTTGAGGTTACGCGCGTGATATTTCCGTCGGCCACGTTGCCGATGCTGTGCGAGGAATACACCCTCACCAACGTCGGCGATACGAATCTTGAGGTCGTTATACCGTCTCAGCGACTGGTCTACACCACGCCTGCCGATCAAGGCACCGAGGGCTCCTATACGCTCGTGGCGGCCACCTCAAATGCCAACGACATCACCGCCTCGCTCGCGCCGGGCCTGAGTGTTACATTCGGAGCCTCGATACAAGGTTATAAATTGTCTGAGCGTGAAGTGTGCCCCGATGTCTCGTCTGAATTGTCCGAGCGTGAGGCATTTGTGCACGAGATGTGGAACTCGTTGCAGTTTGTCAGCCCCGACCCGGTAATCAACACCATGTTTGCATTCGCCAAAATCAGGGCGGCCGAGAGCATCTTCCGAACCAAGGGTGGCCTGATGCAGTCGCCCGGCGGTGAGGCCTATTATGCCGCTATATGGGCTAACGACCAGGCCGAGTACATCAATCCGTTTTTCCCGTTCCTGGGTTATGACAAGGGAAATGAGTCGGCGGTCAATGCCTTCGGCCACTTCGCCCGTTTTATGAACGACGCGTACAAACCCATCCCGAGCTCAATCATTGCCGAGGGCGACGACTGGTGGAACGGGGCCGGCGATCGTGGAGACTGTGCCATGATTGCCTATGGCGCCGCACGCTATGCCCTCGCCTCGGGCGACCGTCAGGTAGCCGAGGAACTGTTCCCGCTGATAGAGTGGTGTCTCGAATACTCCCGCCTCAAGACTACCCCCGACGGGGTTGTGGCCTCGGACAGCGACGAACTTGAGAACCGCTTCCCCTCGGGCGATGCCAACCTATGCACCTCGACACTGCACTATGATGCGTTGCTGTCGGGTGCCTACCTGGCCGACGAGCTTGGCAAAAAGAACCTCGCGGCCAAATATCGCAGGGAGGCCTCATCACTGCGCGCCGCCATCGACAGCTATTTCGGCGCCAACGTCGAGGGGTTCGACACCTACCGCTACTATGACGGCAACGAGCTGTTGCGCTCATGGATTTGTATGCCGCTCGTCACCGGCATATTTGACCGTGCCGATGGAACAATCGCCGCATTGCTTTCACCCCGACTGCTCACCGACGACGGCCTGTTGTCGCAAAGCAGCTCCGAAACATTCTGGGATCGCTCCACGCTGTATGCACTTCGCGGCATCTTTGCCGCCGGCGAACGCTCCAAAGCGCTCGACTTCCTCACACATTATTCAGGCACACGCCTGCTTGGTGAGCATGTGCCATATCCCATCGAGGCGTGGCCCGAGGGCAATCAGCGTCACCTGTCGACCGAGAGCGCGCTGTATTGCCGCATCATTACCGAGGGCCTTTTTGGAATACGTCCCACCGGATTACACTCGTTCCAACTGACACCACAGCTGCCCGATGAGTGGAACTACATGGCACTGCGCAACGTTAAGGCCTTCGGAGCCCACTCATTCGACATAGACATCGAGCGTGCCGGTAAGCATATTGTCGTTACCGTTACCAAAGACGGCAAAACCGTCGTGAAGCGCAAATCGCCCAACGGCAAACCCCTTTCAATCACACTATAAAACAGTAGGTTGAAGGGAATGATTAGAAACCGATTTTGGGGCGAGTGTCGGGTGATATTTTCTCGTGGCGGCACAGGTCTATCAGGGCCTGAACATCAATGGAGTCGTTGCCCGAGAGAATTGCATTGACTGAATGTTTGCGTGCGATATTCTCTATCTCGCCTCCCGAAAGCTCAAACTGTCGGGCAATTGTCTGTGCATCCCGGTCTGAAAGACCCGAAAGCATTGTCTGCCATATTTTAGTGCGTGATTCAAGGTCGGGTTTGTCGAAGCGTATCTTGTAGAGGAAGCGTCGCTCGAAGGCTTTGTCGAGATTGGTGGTGAGATTGGTCGTGGCAATCATAATGCCTTCGAGAGTCTCCATTTCCTGTAGGATTATATTCTGAATGGAGTTCTCCATTTTGTCGACGGCGCGTGATGCTCCCTCCATTCTGACACCCAACACGGCATCGGCTTCATTGAATAGTAGTATCGGTGCAAGTCGTGAGTTCTTGCAGATATTGCGGTAGCGGTCAAAAAGGGCCTTGATGTTCTTTTCGCTTTCGCCTACCCAGCAGCTTTTTATCTTATCGACATCTACGCGCATGATATCGCGCTCGGTCAGACGCGCGATCTGGTAGACAGTCTCGGTCTTGCCTGTGCCGGGTGAGCCATAGAATATGCAGCAGAAACCGGGACGCATACCGGCCGAACGTAGTCGGGCCTGGACTTCGTTGAAGCGGTTTTCTGAGAGGATTGATGAGAGCTCACTAATCTGGTCGCGCTCTGAGGTGTTGTAAATCAGGTTCTTCTCGGCGAGCGTATCAGCTTTTATCAGTCCTTTGTCTGATTTGCCTATACGATTCAGATTGAGTTCGCGCAGCAGTTCATTCTTGGCTTTATCGGTGAGTTTGAACGCATCAGAACGGGCTATACCGTCTTCATTGACGTTTTCGATAAGCTCCTCTCCAAAGAGTCGTGAATCCCGGTTGCGAAGTTCGCGCTTTACCCAGCTTGGACTATCGTCGTTATCAAACAGGTTGTCGATGTCGTGAAATCGGATGTTGTCATCGTTATCCTCGACAAATAAATGAGCCATAAAGACAAACAACAAGGTATCTTCGTCGCCGAAACCGCAACGCCGCAACTCAGTGGCAAAGGCGGTATCCTTGATCTCATCAAGCATCTCCATTGTCTGCTCCAACAGTGACTCGTGGGTTAGTTCATCGTCGTCTTTTTCGTTCATCAATCGGTCAAATCTATCGAAAAAGGTCTGGGTGTCGGGCACAGGCTCGGCTTCGTAAACGTACGGCTGATTCTGGCGCAGTGATTTCAGCACGGCGGCAGGTACTCGGTAGCTTAACGATTTGCGGCTGCGTGAAGCACGCAGGTAGTGTGCCGATTCAAGAACGTCAATGTCGTCTGAAAGCCGTAGTATCTTGGTGGTGCGGCATCCGGCATACTTTGCAATCTCTGAAATCAAGATGCGGCAGTCCTCACTACGGTCAACGAACATAGCCAGCAATATGACCTGCATTGCAGTGAGCTTCAGCTTACGCGAGGCATACTTGATGTGTACTGATGCCTTGTCGAGAAAATCACTGTCGAGATTAGAGTCTTCGGCGAGTTCAACGATATACTCGAACGACTCCAGAATGTTTCGGGGCCTGGTATTCTTCGCGTTATCTTTTTGTTTTGATTTGTCGGCTGTATTGGCTTTCTGAAGATCTGATACTCTCATGGCTTACATAATTTTTGATTTACACGGCAAAATTATGGCACAGGTGTATCAAAAGGCGATACACCTGCAAAATTTATAGTGGCCCTGTGAATTTTCTGACCGGATTTCCCCGTTCAAGCCTGTCGTGATTGCTCCATTGCTGTGACTGCGATTGTGCAATGGCCCGGTCGTTTTGCTGACGGAGTTTTAATAACAGTATCTCGCGGGCAAGAGATTTATTTTGAGCCTGAGAACGTTCGATTGAGCACTTAACCGAGAGCCCGGTGGGCGTATGTGTGGCACGCACGGTCGTCTCGACTTTATTGACGTTCTGACCTCCCTTGCCACCCGAGCGGCAAGTTTCATAATGAATGTGTGACTCGTTGATGACCGGGAGCTCAGTCTCATTGAAAAATTGAATCCCGACAAACCAGTTTTTGCGTTTATGATTAGGCCGATAGGGATTTTTTGTCGCAATCCATTGAACGGTTCCTTGCCAGACGCCGATGAAACTGTCGGGTATATTATTAGCAACCAATGTCATCGACATGTGGCAGTCCGGCCGGTCGTTATGCTGCTCGTAATCTGCGACAGTGAGTTGGGGTAATTCCTTCAGCAATTTTTGTGTGACAAGCGTGACCACGCGGGCACATTCAACAGGCCCCCTGCCGGCTGTTATCTGAATATATTTTTTCATTTTCCGATGTCTTTTATGTTCAGTTTGGGTTTGACTGTCGCGATGACTTCGACAGTGGGTTTGATCAGTTCCATTATCTCGGCGGTTGGTTTATAGGCCATCGGTGACTCGTCAAGCGTCCCTTCACAGACCGATGTCGAGAATACCCCCGACATTGATTGCTCAAACTGGGCCATTGAGATAATCTTTTTAGCCTGAGTGCGTGACATGACCCGGCCTGCTCCATGCGGGGCGCTGTTAAGCCATTGTCCGTTCCCTCGGCCTATGCCGATAGCGATTCCATCGCGCATGTTGAACGGGATTACCACCCTGCGGCCACGTGAGGCATCGATGGCACCTTTGCGCAGCATCGGGACTTCGTCAGACACGTCGATATAGTTGTGAGTGGTGAAAATTGACTCGGTGCATCGTGTCTTGTACAGCTTCTTAAAGATAGCTAATATGCGGTCGCGTATAATATGGTGGTTATACAGCGCATAGGATTGTGCTATGACCATGTCAGAGAGGTACCCCCGCATGGCATCGCCCCACAGATAACCTATGTATCGGGCTCTCTTGAGATTCTGAGCTATATTGTGCCAGTATCCGGCGACTTTCACTCCGAGGTTGCGTGAGCCGCAATGTATGGTCAGCCACCCTTCTCCCGACCTGTCATCCTCGCCATACTCGATGAAGTGGTTGCCGCCGCCGAGCGAGCCGAGGCTCTTGTAGAAGATGCCCTCCTGCAGTTTTATGCGCCGGCAGAAGTCGCTGATGAATCTGGCGTCGATGCGCTGCGCCTCGTTGATAAGGTCGGGTGCACATGAGCGTGCGCGCTGATATTGTGAATTGATGTATCGGAACAACTCCTTTTCATTCAGTGAGTTTCTGGTGCATATTTCGTTGCCGGCGGGTATCGCTTCGCGTATGCGGTGGTCAAGCAAGGCAAAGTCGTCGGGCCTGACCGTCGTTGACAGCCGGTGCATTGATATGGTGCAGCCTATGTCAACGCCTACGTGGTCGGGATTGATATACATTCCGATAGGGTAGGCCGTCCCTACATTACATGACCGGCCGGCGTGGACGTCGGGCATCTGCACCACGGGCACGCCCTCCATTGCCGGATGGTTACACAGGTCGGTGAGCCAGTTAAGAGCCGTGTCTTCGATATTATCGGTAAAGACAGTGGCCGATGTAATTTTTCCTTGAATTATCATATTGTCTGAATTTGTGCTGCAAAATTGATTTTGGGGTGCGCAATTAATTTGCGCACCGTGATTAAATTGCTATTTTTGCATAAAAAATTACGTTATGCCCCTTAACAGAGCCACTCTTATACGCATTTCGACTATCGACAGGTGTCTGCAGAATCGCTATCGCCGCTGGACTATCAACGACCTGATCGATGCCTGTACCGACGCCCTGGCCGAGTTTGAAGGACGGAGCACACCGGTGAGCCGCCGAACGTTTCAGAACGATCTTGCACTGATGCGCAGCGACCGTCTGGGCTATAACGCCCCGATAGTTGTGCGCGACAATAAGTATTATGAGTATGACGCCCCCGACTACAGTATCACCCATCTGCCGCTTAATGACGAGGGGCTCGACGCGCTCAACTCGGCCCTTGACATACTGAGGCAGCTTCAGGGCTTTCCCCAGTTGGCATCGTCAATAGATATTATCAGCAAACTCAACGAGCAGATTACGCGTCACACCTCATCGACGGCCCGTCCGGCTATGGATATGGAGCATGTGCCCGGTTACAAGGGCACTGAATTTATCGGCGCAATATATGATGCAGTAAGGAAACAGCAGACGATTGTGGTTGAATATCAATCGTTCAAAGCCCGGCAGTCAGAAGCTGTTGTTGTATATCCATATTTGCTTAAAGAGTATCGTAACCGTTGGTTCCTTATCGGCGAGAAGGCAGCCAACCGAGCCCCGCAGGTCAATATATTCGCCCTTGACCGCATACACTCGGTGACGTTGCACAAAGAGGTACCATTCAGGCAGTGTGTTGACTTTGACCCTGAACACTTTTTTGACGATACAATTGGCGTGACAAAATTGATTGGCGATAAGGCTCGCCGTGTCGTGATCAAGATTGACCGTCAGCAGGCCCCTTATGTCGAATCAAAACCATTCCACCGAACTCAGAAAGTTGAGCAGCGGTTTCGTGACGGCAGCATACAGATTTCACTGAAAGTGGTAATCAACAATGAGTTGGAACGGTTGATACTCGGCTATGGAGGGCATGCCGAGGTTATTGCACCGCCCGAGTTCCGCGCCCGTGTAGCCGAGAGTGTGCGTATCGCCGCCTCCCACTATGATGGATGATGACTATAAAATAATCACACCGGGCGAGGATAGATCGGTGTAATCGCTGCTCATGACTGCCCCGTTGGAGAAGATGATGCCGTTTTGCCGGGTGACTCCATGCCGGGCGTGAATGTGTCCGAACAGGTGGGCTTTGAGGTGGGGCAGATAATTGATGCGGTTAAGGATTTCTTCCGAGCCGTAATTTATGCCGTCGTCAAAGTCGAGGATGCCGTAGGCCGGTGAGTGGGTAATCAGCACGTCGGTATCATTGGGAATAGCGGCGTAGTTGCGCGACTGGCGGTCGGTGACACAATCGCCCATAAACATAGGCACGCCATAGAAATTAATGCCGTCAATCTCAACACCCGAGTTACATAGATAGTGGACATTGCTATCAAGCCCGTCGATGTTTGCTCCATACAGGCAGTCGTCGTGATTGCCGCAGATAAAAATCTTATGCTTATACGGTAATTCACAAAACCAATTCATGAAATCAAGCGCCTCACGTTCACTGCCCACCATGCAGAAGTCGCCCGAATGTACCGCCACATCGGCCTCTGGCAGCTCCCGAAGCCGATGATGGCAGTTGTGTGTATCAGATAGATGTAGAATTTTCACTGTCGGTTTTTTTCAGTTGTCTTGTTGTGATAGCCCTGTTATTCGGCCGACTGTCTCGGGGTCGGCATCATTGAAAGTGTTGTCGAAGAAGTCAAATGCTGATGTGCGGTCAAGAACCTTCAGAATAAGTCGTACGCGATTTACATCGTCACGATTGTCAATGTTTATAAGCCCTGCAAGGTTCCATTCCAGAATACCGATAGCAAACTTTGACAACCGGCTGTTCAGCTCCGGGAATAACGCAAGATATTTGTCGACCTCGCTTTCGGCACCAAGCTCGGCAAACCACCAGGCTATCTCTTTTCTATATTGGTTATCCATTATCATGCTGCAAATTTAATAACATAATGTCTCAAATTTAGATACACCATAAAAATTTTTCGGTTCACTCTAAATCGAAGAAACTGATTTGTTTAAAAAACTTTTTGACCTGTCTCGCGTATTGAGCCACGTCATATTTAATTTTGTGCGCAAAATGGTTGCGCAATGGCCGTGTACCTTTGCAACCGATTAATCAAAACAATAGAATATGAAGAGATTAGAAGGACATGACGTGAAGATTTTCACGGACAACATTGAAGAGAATGCCTTGAGTCAGATTAAAGAACTGCTGTCGATCGATCTGTTCTCAGACAAAAAGATACGCATCATGCCCGACGTACATGCCGGGGCCGGGTGTGTCATCGGTTTCACCGGCGACCTCGGTGATAAGGTGATACCCAATATCGTAGGGGTTGACATAGGTTGCGGTATGCGGGTACTCAATCTCGGCAAACTCACCGATATTGACTATCACGCGTTTCACGAGCATATCTGCGCTAACGTCCCCTCGGGGAAAAATGTGCGCGAAGATCACTTGGGTTTCCGTCAGCTTGCAGGTGACGAAATGGATATATACCGTGAAGCGAAACAACTGGTGACCGGGCTCTATTGTTACCGCGAACTGAAAGACTCGGGACGCATCAATAAGGCCGTCGGTTCGCTTGGCGGCGGCAATCACTTCATAGAGCTTGACAAGGATGATGCCGGCAATCTCTACCTGGTAATACATACCGGCTCGCGCAATCTGGGCAAACAGGTGGCCGACATCTACCAGGCCCGGGCTGTGAAACATCTCACCGCCGGAGCCGATGAGTTTGAGGAGACAATCAAACGTACAATCGAAGAATATAAAGCGGCCGGACGGCGTGCCGAATTGCAGGCCGTTATCAAGAAGATGCGCAGGGAATATTGCGAAGCCGAGCCGTCGCTCCCGGCAGCCTTGTGCTATGTCGAGGGTGAAGCACGTGAGCAATATCTTCACGATATGCGTTTGTGCCAGCGGTGGGCTGTGCTCAACCGCAAGCTCATTTCGCTCCTGCTTCTACGCTTCTTCCCTGGTGTGGATGTAAAAGAGGAATTTGAGTCAGTCCACAATTACATCAGCGATGACAATATCATACGCAAAGGGGCTATATCGGCTGCCCGGGGCGAACGTTGCATTATTCCGCTTAACATGCGCGACGGCTCATTGATTTGCACCGGCAAGGGCAACCGCGACTGGAACTGCTCGGCGCCCCACGGTGCCGGCCGCGTGTTGAGCCGCAGTCAGGCATACGAGCAAATCACGATTGACGACTTCGTGGCATCAATGCAGGGCATCTACTCAGAGTCGGTCAACGAATTTACCCGCGACGAGTCGCCGATGGTCTACAAACCCGCCCAAGAAATCATAGCCAACATAGGCGACACCGTCAATATTGACACTATCATACGTCCAATCTTTAATTTCAAAGCATCATGACAACCATTCAATCGCCCCACGGCCTGGCGCTACTGATGGGCAACCTGTGGCTGAGGCACCGGGCCGGGCAGGAGCCATCATCTGATAATATGTACATGGTAGACCTCCCGCCGCTGAGCGAGGAAGAGAAGTCTAAACTTAGAGAAGACACAGTTGATAATCAGATTTACTCACAAGATGAACTGTACGGCGTGTGGATTTAATAAAGATTTAAAAAAAATATCTATCCTGTATCACGAAATGATACATGTTATGACTATCTTTGCACACGTAAAAGTTATACCACTATGAACCAACTGCAAAAATACACTTGGCTGATAGACACAATACGTCGGGCCGGAAAGATTACTCACAAAGATCTTTCAGATAAATGGGAACGCAATAAAAACCTCAGCGACTGCCGTCCGCTTCCCCGCGCTACGTTCAACCGCTGGCGTGATGCCATCTCTCAACAATTCAGTATTGATATTGAATGTCAGAAAACCGGCGGCTACCTGTATTATATTGCCAATCCCGAGGATATTGACGATGACAAGCTGAAAAAATGGATGCTCGACTCGTTTGCGGTCGGTAACATCATCGGGGAGAACCTGTCGTTGAAAGGTCGTATTCTGGTTGATGAAATACCGTCGGGACGCGACCATCTGACCACGTTGCTCGAGGCGATGAAAGAAAACCGGGTGGTAAACATCACCTACCGACCGTTCAAAAGGTCTCACGGCTATACCTTCCCGATAGAGCCCTATTGCGTGAAACTGTTTGAAAACCGCTGGTATGTGCTGGCACATAATGTCGGCTACGACGATATGAGAATCTATGGCCTTGACCGTGTGGAGAGCGTCGAGGTGACCGGCGACACATTTAAGTTGCCCAAAGATTTTGACGCGGCCGGGTACTTCTCAACGACATTCGGCATCGTGGTCGATAACCAAGTCCGCCCCGAGCGAATAGTAATACGCGCCAACGAGGATCACAAGCATTACCTCAAATCCTTACCCCTGCATCACAGCCAGCGGCTTATCGAGGATTGCGGCGACTACGCCGACTTTGAACTGTACGTTGCACCGACCTACGACTTTGTGATGAAACTGCTCCATGTCGGGGCAATGGTTGAGGTGATTAGCCCCGTCACCTTGCGCAGGACAATGAAGGGGTGGATATCAGATATGTCTGAACTTTATAAAAACGACTGACGATGACCGATTTTGCAGCAATAGATTTTGAGACAGCCAACGGGCGACGCTCCTCGGTGTGCAGCGTGGGCATTGTGATTGTCCGCGGCGGTAAGATTGTCGATAAATTCTACAGTCTTATCAGGCCAACCCCCAATTACTATACATATTGGACTACCGAGGTTCATGGCCTTACACGCCGTGACACCGACGGGCAGCCCCCTTTCCCCGATGTGTGGGCACAGGTGGCCGACAAGATAGAGGGACTCCCGTTAGTGGCTCATAACAGGCCCTTTGACGAGAGCTGCCTCAAAGCCGTATTCGAGGAATACGGAATGGCGTATCCCGGCTATGAATTTCATTGCACACTGGCCGCCTCACGCCGCTGTCTTGACCTCCCGAGCCATCAGCTTCACATCTCGGCAGCCGCCTGTGGCTACAACATGGAAAATCACCACCACGCCCTATGCGATGCCGAAGCCTGCGCCGCCATCGCCCTCAAGCTCCTCTAACCCACCGAGTAACCCCGTTGTAATACAGTAAGGTAAATATATTGATAAATACAGACGCAAATGTTCGATAAAGTGATATTGGCACAAATCAAAATGTTGCGCTTTGCCATACTTCCGGGAATACTCGGCGGGATAGCCTGTTTCGTAGGGCCGCCTCACTCAGCAACAATCAAGGCTTTGATTGGAGTGGTGATTGGCTGCGCACTTCAGCATCGCTATATGGCCCCCGCAATCAAGGATGTCATTAAAGCCGGAGAGGAACTGTTTGACCATCTATTTGAAGATGAAAATTAACAACGCCTGTATTAAAATTTGATACAGTACAGGGCTACTTTTGCAATCGTAAAGGTAGCTCTAAATCAATTATGGCAAAGAAAAGTATATTTACGTCAAAGTATGATACTCCGAAGAAACGCATTCAATGCTTGATTGAATGGATGTCGCATGGTGTATATGAAAAGGAACAAATAATCTCGATGGCTCTGCTGTGTGCCATTGCCGGTGAGAATATGTTTCTTCTCGGTCCTCCGGGAACTGCTAAGAGTATGGTGGCAAGTCGTTTGAAGATGGTTTTCAAGGATGGAAAGTCCTTTGATTATCTTATGTCGCGATTCTCTACACCTGATGAAATTTTCGGGCCGATCTCTATCTCCAGACTAAAGAATGATGACCGATATGAGCGATTGACCTCAGGCTATCTACCCGAGGCTGATGTGGTGTTTCTTGATGAGATATGGAAAGCCGGACCTTCCATTCAAAATACATTACTCACAGTAATCAACGAGCATATATTTCATAATGGTGGACAGATAATGCAAACACCAATGAAGGTGCTTATAGCTGCGTCCAACGAACTCCCTGCGAAAGATGAAGGGCTTGAAGCCCTTTGGGATCGATTCCTTGTGCGCATGGTCTCAAACTGTATTGAAAGTGATACATCGTTTTTCAAAATGATTAAGGAGGTAAAAGTAGAAATGCCGGAACTTCCTGATTATCTATATATCACAAATGAATTATATTATCAATGGCAGCAAGATTCTAAAAACATTGATATTCAAGACTCGGTTGTTTCGGCTATCAAGGCTCTTCGCAAAAGTCTCGATGCGTTGGAAAAAGAGGACGGCAATCAGCTCCGATATTATTTGTCAGACCGTCGGTGGCGTAAAGCTTATCGACTGATGCAGACTTCGGCTTATCTGAATGGACGCGCAGAGATTGACCTTACTGATTATCTTTTGCTGATACATAGTTTCTGGAATGATGTGGACTGTATTCCGAATGTGTTGAATGCATTAACCTCAAGTATTTCCGATAAGGTTCTTAAAGGACTTTCAAAAATAGATAAGTCTATACGGCAGATAATGACATCCAACCCAGGGTCGCAACCGGAATCCACTTCAACTCCAAACTCTGAAAGAAATGATTTCAAGGAGTATGATTATTTCTACTATCTCGTTGAGAATTACCCCGAGGGAGAAACATATTTTGCCAAATGGGATTACGCAGCATTATCCAATCAACCACGGGACGGAGTGAGATACTATGACGGCAAGAGGAAAAAGTTTATCATTCATACACTTGTGCCCGGCCGTCCTTTTGATGCAACGTCGCAGAATGCTACAAATCTGACAAAAGTTAAGATTCAGAAGTGTTCGAGCGGAGCAATTATTGATGGGACTCCATACGCATTTCAGCGTAAAAATTCGGCGACTGAGTTGTTGACTTCTTCAGAGCCAATACTACCGATATATCAGCGAGTATCATCGGTTCAGGAACTTTTTAAGAACTGCGTTTGTGAGTGGGAACGCACCATTGCTACTCTATTACAGGAGGATAATAATATCTTTCTATCTTCCAATGATATGGCACTTGTCAGAAAAATGATCAAGGAGGTAAATGAGCAAATAAAGACAACAGAAGTTAAACTCACTAATATTGTTATGATGCTGAAATGATTGACTATACTGACGTTGACGCTAAACTTGAAGAGTATAGCGAGGCTTTTGACATCTATATGGAAAGTGGTGAGATGCCACCTACAATGCCCGAAGAGGACTGTCTTGCAGGATATATGAAGGAAGTAATCGACAACAATCCGCAGATTGACGGTACCGATACCACATGGGTAGAGGTGCTGAAAGATGGGCTGATTTCCTACTTCGCCGCGCTTCTGGAGCAATTTCGTGCCATGCAATTGGAGGCGATGAAGGAACTTGCATTGATTGCAAAATTCCAGGGTGCCGGTATCGAAGATAAACGCAGTTTGTGGCAGACGGTTTGTGGGACAATACAAAAAGGATACTCAAAATATGAAGTCAATCTGCAAGGATATATCAATCAATTTCAGACAACAGACAAACAATCTGTCTTTGATGCCCTTACAGGAGACTGGGAAGCGGCATGTAAAGAAAAACTTAACCGTCGAGAACGCCAAGCTTTGGAACGTTCTAAAAAGAATTTTGAAAATTATTCGAGAGATGCCGGAACAAGTGACTATGAGGACAAGAAGAAGATCGACAACTATCTACATCGCTATCCTAAACTTAAAGAGATTGTGGACATGATTGGACGTGACTCTGACCCTTCCAAGGACGAGCGCGATTCAATAATTTACAAATTTCTTCCCGTAACTGTTGCAAAGAATAGTTCCGCAGAGGAGATTGATCGCGTTGAAACAGGAGATAATCTCGAACGGGTGCTTCCCGTTGAATTGTCCCTGCCCGAAGATTTTTTTTTCAAGCGATATGCGACTAAGGAACTGCAACAATTCTCCAGTCCGGGTAAAGATAAACCGAAAAAGGTTGAAGAACATCGTAAAGATCCACGTCTTACGAAAGGTCCTATTATAGTCAGTATCGATACAAGTGGTTCAATGTCTGGTCAACCTCAACGAATCGCCTTTTCACTCTTAAAGCAGCTCCTTAGAATGGCAAAAAAGCAAAAGCGGTCATGCTATCTGATTACTTTTTCAGTACGCTCTAAATCCATTGATTTAGCCAAACCCCGTAATTGGAATCGCGTAGACAGCTTTCTTGAAAACAGTTTCTCCGGAGGAACGGATGGTGAACAGATGCTCGGTGAGGCTATTCGTTTACTCCAGAAGGGTACATATGAAATGGCTGACATTCTAATAATTTCAGACTTCGAGTTTCCTGAGCCCGTAAAAGAAACTATGGAAAAGATTAATAAAGAAAAAACGCTTGGCACCCGTTTCTACGGGCTTCGTATCGGTCATTATGGTACGAAGGCGTATGAGACCAAAGTGCTTGACAAAATGTGGACTGTATGAAAGAACCGACTTTTAAGATAAATCCACGATTCAGACTTACGACAAAACATCTGTCGGTGGAATGGCACTGCGTAGACCGGTTCACGTTGGAATGTGAAGCGGCTATTATGATGCCCGACCGTTTCGTATATCAAGATAAGACTGATACCGCGTTGATGACACTTTATCACAATGGAGTTCTGGATATGATATATCACGATGCTACTGACTTTGAGACCAGGAAGATACAGAAGTGGTTACGGGAACTTATGCGCGACATCATTCTTAGAGTAGCAAATGAAGTACTGCCCGCAAGAGTTAAGTATTGGGAGAATATGAAAAATCTGCACGGAACAGGTGTGACTGTGAAACGCCTAAGGAAGAATGTACTTGGCTATTGCACGTTCCACAATCACATTGCCTTACAACCCTTTCTCGTGATATTCAAGCAGGAATGGATGGATGGTGTAATACTGCATGAAATGGCGCATTACAAATACAAACATCATCGTAAATCTTTTTGGGATTTTCTTTCTAGGCTCATCGGTGAGGATTCAAAAATGGCAAAAGCAAAAGATGATATAGCACTGTCACCCTACTACAATTATTACCTCTATCTCACGAAAAACAAGTAACTTTGCAGTGTATGGCTGTAGAATTTATATCAGGCAAAGACCACTATGATAAGGTCATAGCACGAGTGGCTTCCGTGAGGAAGTCGCTCTGGATCGGTACCGCCGACATTAAAGACCTTCACGTCAAAGCCGGCAATTCATCAGAACCGTTCCTTGCCGTACTTGCCAAACTTCTCAAACGAGGCGTAGAGATACGTCTCATCCATGCAAAAGAACCGGGCCCGGCTTTCCGTGAGGATTTTGACCGATACCCGATTCTAACGACCGGACTGGAGCGGATGTTATGCCCGCGAGTCCATTTCAAGATGCTCATATTCGATTTCGAGACCGCCTACATAGGCTCGGCCAACCTGACAGGAGCCGGCATAGGCATGAAGAGCAGCAACCGCCGCAACTTCGAGGCCGGCATACTCACCAACGAACCATCCCTGATAGACGCCGCCTGCGAGCAATTTGACAGCGTATGGCGCGGCGCCCACTGCACCCGCTGCGGCCGCCGCCAATACTGCCCCTCTCCCATCAAATAACACTTGCATCCTTTGATAATCGTTAATTGTCGTCATTGACTTCAAGTTCTGCTTTCAGGTTTTGGTATATATCAAATAGAGCAGTAATATCTTGAGCCATTTGTTCATTTGATTTAGGAACAAAGGAATCCTTATTAAAGGAGTTAGTAGATATCTTTGATACATTGCCCTCAGTCTCTATAGTCATGTAATCACTGAAATCGGGTTTCATAAGATATATCGCTCCATCCTTATTCCATTGATAAGTATGGCCTGCGAATATAAAGTTTATATTAGTTCCATAGATAAGGGGCGAATTCGGTACCTTTTCTCCGTCTACAAGGTTCACATCATTACGGTTTAAGAAATCATCACGATGAGGTGTGTCTAAGAATACACCTGTGCTGCTAGGGTAGATGGCATCGTGTCCATGATATGTACGAATATACGAATTTCCAAATTTTTCCAGAGAGTATTCCAGAAGGCCCGTATTAGAAAGAAGATACAACATGTGTAAGGCTCTATCTGACACGTCTGAACGAGATTTTATATCAGCATCTTCAGTAAGGAACTCATGTATCGGTTTATAGAGTGCTGTTGAATATAGATAATGGCGCCAACTCTTTTCGGTATTGTCAAAAATATAGTGTGCAGCCCACCATATTGAATTCCAGAACTGATCCCCGGAAAATCTGCTGATGAGGGAGCGTAGTAGTCTGGCATCGAAAGCGTAGTTTTCATTTAGCACCTTTGAATCATCCTTTCTTGTCTTGGGTAAGAAATACTCTTTGATTTTAAGGAATTTAGAGTTGAAATCATTCCATTCAACGTTTCCTTCACTGTTCTGATAAAGGAAACATATTGACCCATTGAAAAAAGAATAGTTTTCGGCTGTTGAGATTGCCTCTTCCCATGAAATATACTCACTTGTCGGATAAGGGCGAAGTGCATTGTGCTCATCAAGAATCTGTTTAGCCTTGACGATTTCTTCATTTAATCTATTGGGTAATTCTTTATCAGTTGTCACTATCGATGTTTCTTTAAGTGACTCATATACTTTATGACTGTTCAGCTTGGAAACTATATCAATCGCCGCCAGCATCTGGCCATCAGTTCTAATTATGTAGCGATGCCATTCTTTACCCGAGCTCTTTCCTGATGTAATATTACATACTACTCTAAGCCATCTACCAAGCGACTCCGTATCCATATTGCCTTCCAAAAGATACTTATAGATAGCATGGAAGATAACGCGATGTGGTTGAGTAAGACGGGTTATAGTGATTTCATCATTATTCTGATTTTTTATATATTGAGGTATAAAATGAAAAGTCTCACCTATATCTCTGGGTAAATTAACCAACTGTCCTATAGTCATTAACTTATCAAGGATTACCGATAGATTTACAAATAGTGAATAGGGTATTTCATCTTTATAAAATCTATATGGGGCGAGATCATGATAGTCTTGAATGTTATCCGTTATAAGGTAATTATACGAATTATTCGCCGCAATAGCTTTTGAGGTGGATTCAGTGTCATCATTCTCGATAGTAGTATCTGGTCGGCGAGACATGACAAATTCTTCCCAAAAAACTCGGTTTAAGAATGCAAAGAAAATTTCATCGAAAAGATTCTTTTCCGATCGATGCTTCCAAAATATGTTTGCCCAATCGGCATCCAATTTGATTGGAATTCCCGCTCGAGGATCCAGCAATGAGATCCAATCTTTATCTGCATCAGGCTTCTTGGGTGCAGAATTATCGGCCTGTTCTTTAGCTCTTTGACGTATATAGCCTATGAGATCTGCCTTGAAATTCTCAAATGCGGTCAGTTGTTTTCCTCGGGCGTTCATCTTGACGTAAAGATCATCCGATAGACCATATTCCTGTAATGGCAATTGATAAAAATATATTGGAGGAGTTGAAGATGTAAGAGATTGCCAATACCTCTCAAATTCTTCCTTGGATGTATTTTTAAATAATTTTTCAAGCCCATCAATTTGATTATTAGCTTCCGTTGCTTCCTGAAGCGCTTTCTTATTAACTTTCTCCAGATCAATTACGGTGCCTGATATCATTCTAAGCATTGAGGTTATCGTCGGATCATTAAGCCACGATGAAGCAAACCACGTACGCGTTATAATAAAGTCGTATAGTTTATCTCCATCTTTAAATGATGCAAAATTTTCAGCCCGTGCTAATTGCTGGCAAAACTCACGCGAAGACCTTCGAGTTTCATAAGTAAATTTTATCAATGTTGACTTGGCTTCTGATAATTTCCCCGATTTAAGAGCAATATACCAGTGCAACAGCCATAGAGTAGTAAGGCGTTGCTGTCCATCAAGTGGCAACATTACTCCTTTTTCGACAGAACCATATACAAAATCCAGCTTCAACTCATTTTGATCATTTGGTAAAGTGCCATCTAAGGCTTGCTTTAATGATTCCAAAAAATTCTTACGTAATGCACCTTTTTCAGGCCGACCTTGTGCATAATCTCGTTGAATAATAGGAATCATCACCTTATTTTGGTTAAGATAGCTCCAAAATGAAATTTTATTGTTCTCCATTGTCATCATTGTCTAATTGATTAATACAAGATTCGATATCATGACGGTATGCTTTAGCATCGATGTTAAGATCCCAGTAGTTACTATTACTGGCCGCAGATGAATAGTATTTTAGAAAAACTTTTTTAGTAACAGGAGGAACAAAACGAGAAAGGCCTTTTCTTGAGTCAGGAAGCTCGATTTTGTCATTGTTTAGTTTTGGTATACTAATCTCCACTCCCGAATCTTTACCGATAATAATTCGGCGCTTAGCTGAAAATATGGCATTACCATAGCTCCTATTTGTACTTGAGTCCAACAAGACATAATTCCAAATTTTGTTTTTATCTTCTTGAGTCCATCTTTCTATTTCAGGAATATAAGATTTTACTTTGTCAAACAGTATTCTGGTTTTGTCTTCAGTCTTGTTTTGATCTTCAAAATAATCACGTATTTCCTGCTGTATATCTTCCGGTACACTAAGATACACATTCATTAACCACTCTTTGCGGGTAGACTCATCGTCTTCCGGGTTAGTTGTGTTGGAGCAGATATGTTCGACGTCCCAACTTTCGTTTTTGTAAGAATCAAACGGGAAACGATAAGCCATACCAATCGTTCTACTTTTGCTATTCTTATTAGCATTGATTGCAGTTTGGATATTGTGAAATAGTAATATCGCTTTACATTTTCCTTTATTGCTGCCATCAATATTATATTGAAAGTCTAAAGCCGGGCAATTACTTAATTTAGATTTAATCTGATCTTTCAAATATCTTTTAAATGCTTTTTTACTTGTCGCTATATTCCACTGTTTAATTAATTCAACGATATCTGGCGTTGAATAATTAAGAAGATAGCCTATATAATGATAAAATTCAGGATCATTATACCATTCTACAAATGCCTGGAAATAATATTTGATTTTTTCCCAGCAATTTTCAACATTAGCTAACTTCTTGTCATTAAAAAATGCATAGAAATATCTGAAAGTTTGGAATTCATCAGATCCTACTTGACTCAAAGCATCCTCTGATAACGATAATACGTTTTGTTTCTGCAATAAATCAAATATGAAATCAATCCTGGTAGGACGGTTATATTTACCATCATGTAGAAACATCCAAAAAGACTCATCCTGGAGAGTTGTTTCAATGGTATCCCACTCACTTGCGATTTCTTGTTGGCGCAGTCTGACTATTTCCTCGTTTTGTGATCTTTGGAAATTTTTACAATTAAGCATAACCGCTTTTATCAGTTCGGCGTTCGTTAGAGAGATTTTCCCGATATTCAATCGAGTGAAAACGGTAATTGGGTCTTCGTCTATCGACTCATACCATATGACCCTAATATTTTTAGCATTATCTTTCCCCTGTTCATCGGGCTCGGTTTTCAAAAATGCATTGCAAAAATCTGCCGCATTTACTAACTTTTGCTTCCTCCAACATTTTATATAAGTCATTGCCTGACTTATATGGTATCGATCAATGGTGGATTCATCTATCCCATCGATTGCTTCAATCCCGTCCAGGCTCTTTTGCTGTTCCAAATGTTCTCGTTCAAATTTTAAACGGTAAAATTCAGTAGGCAAGTCATTGGAATCCAGAGTGTCTTTATAAGCTGTTAGAATCAGCAAAATAGTAGTTAATCTTTGTTGTCCATCTATAACTTCATACCACACCAAATTTTCTTCAAGGTCGTGAAATCTTTTTTCCTCAAGCGACATCTGTTTAACTACAATTGGCTGTAAGCAATAGAAGTTTGAAGAGTTTTTGTCTTTACAAAAGTCTTTTACATCTTCCAAAAGATCTTTAACTTGTTGAGTAGTCCATCGGTAACCACGTTGATAGCTCGGAATGAAGAAGTTAAAGTCGAGCAATCGGGCAATTGATCTAAGGTCTACAAGATTGTCTGACATGCTTAATGTGGATTGGTGAATAAATAAATTATGAATACTAATATACAAACATAGTAAAAATAATTTAGTCCATTATTATTAAAGACTACAAAATATGGCCGTTGAACTTTTATGTATCAGGGTGTCGATTATATTTGATGTCAATTGGTTGCCGATTCAATTTATTTTTGTATCTTTATGTGCTGTCTGATTGGATGGACAGTCGTTTCTCAAAATTAGTGAAATTTATGGCTAAGGTATTTTTAAGTCATTCGTCTAAAGATAAACCGATTGTAGATCTTTTTAAATCGGTTTTACTTAATGTCGGTCTCGGTATTGCCGATGAGGATATCGCGTACACGTCGGCTGTTGAAACAGGTGTGCCAATAGGTGGTAATATTCCCCAATTTATTAAGTCTAATATCGGTGACAGCGACTTTGTGTTTTTGTTTATTTCTGAAAACTATCGCCATAGCGAGGTGTGTCTAAATGAGATGGGCGCCGCCTGGGCACTTGACAGGAATGTCAAGCCGCTTTTGATACACGACAATTTGCCATTTGACTCGGTGGGATGGCTTTATCACATGAGCCTATGTGCTCGATTGTCCGACCCGGATATGCTCGACGAGCTCCGCGACGAGTTCCTTGACAAATATCCATACCGAACTAAGACGGCTGTGTGGAACCGTCAAAAGGCTGAGTTTTTAACACGGCTCAAACAGCTTGTTCCCGAACAAGGTAGCGTTAATTTAAATATAGTGAGCCCGGCGGAAACTGAAGAAGAACTCGGATTATTGGATTATCGAGAGCAGTTTGATGAGCAAAATGCTGAATTTATCAATCTCATGGCCCGCATTACTGAAGGTCTTAACACGCTTGCCCCACGAGTCGGCAAGCGTACACAGCAACTTACATCGGCTGTTAAAGGAACCTTGAATACGCAGCAGACCAAAGGCATTATGAAGGCTCTTGCCCGGGATTATGACCAATTCTCAGCTGTACTTGAGGAGTGTATACCCTTGGCCAACGATAAGTATAACGCGCTAATCGACTCAGCAAAATTAATTCAGGAAACCGCCAGTCTTGATGAAGAAACTAAAAAAGATAATCGACAGGCTTATCTGGATTTATTGGATCAACTTATTGAAGCTCGTAAGGCTCACGTCGGTATGCGCGATAGTCTGAAGGATATCCCCCACATGGAAAAGACTCAGATTAAAGCCAAGCATCGCACACTTACAGCGCTTGATTCTCTAATCGAAGCAATGGACAGCTGGATAACCCGTACTTCCGAACTGTTGAAGCTGTAGTCTACCGATCGAGGAGGGATTTGGAGGTCATGAGGTCGAGGATGTAGGTGGCGTCGGCGAGGGCCTGCGTGCGGTCGATGCCGTATTTCTCGACCAGCAGGTCGGCGGCGTCCTCAGTCTCGAATGTCTTGTCTTTGAGCTCTTTCCACAGCATGGCGGCCGACTGGTTGAGCGTGATTATCTTGCCGTAGCTGTCGGCGTTGTTACCTTCGGCCAGCACGATGTTCTGGCCCATTACGGTGCGTAGTGTGAAGTCTTTTTTTATTTTCATGTTTTTATATTCGGCCGGTGGCCGAGGTTTATAATGAGGCGTTGCCTCATTGGTTTAGAGGTTTAGCGGTTGAGGGCGAGGGAGCGGTGGCAGGTGATGGCGGCGTCGCGGTCGGGGCGGCAGTGCATTTCACAGCAGGGCACTGTGCCTGCCAGGCGCTCGATTGTCTTGTGGCGCGTTTCCTTGAGTTCATCGCTGAGGAACGGCAGATAGAACACCGAGGCCGTGAGTGAGGCGTAGGCCTGCAGCGGGGCGAGCCGGCGCAAAGCGTTCTCACGGTCGCGTACTATGCGCACGAACGCGCCGACAGGGGCCGACAGGTTGCGGTAACAGTCGGTCTTGCCGCTCCACGGCGATCCGTAGGCTGTCGCCACTCCGTCGGGCGTGAAACGCACCACAGGGTGGTCGTCGTTGAGCAGTTCGGCCCCGGCGATGTGGCGCGTCCACAGGGCCGCGTGGGTGCTCTTGCCCGTGCCGCTCTTGCCCTGGAACAGGAAGGCCTTGCCGTCGTGGATTACGGTGGCCGAGTGCATCAGCAGCGTCCCGCTATGGCACGTGCCGAGCATGTAGGCTATCATCAGCGCGTGGCTCAGGAAGTAGCCGTCATTGTCATCGCCGTCAGGTGCCATCAATATGTCGGCACGGTTCAGCCGTGACGGCATCTTCATCCACAGGCGCGGCTTGGACTCAGATATGTGCCCAAACTCTATCACCAGGCTGCCGTCGGCCAGGCGCGAGGCACGTGACGTGACGAGGCCTATGTCGTTGTGTATCGGCTCATATATCATCGTGCCGTCACTCTCGGGGAGCGCGTCGACCCGTATGTCGATCTCCAGCACCGGGTTCTCGGTCGACGAGGCCTCGAACGGGCTGTATCGGTGCTCTACGACACCCCATGCCACAAGGCCGTCGGGGGCTGACACGCTGATGGCGTTTTGTGCTATTATGTACTGTTTTTTCATCTAATATATTCGACCCTGGGGGTCGAGGTTTATAATGAGGCAAAGCCTCATTGGTTTAGGGGTTTAGGGGTTTAGAGGTTTAGGGGTTTAGAGGTTTAGGGGTTTAAGGGGTTAATTCGACCTGCGGTCGAGGATGAGGGAAAAATAATACTTTCTTAAGTAGATAACGAGTTAAAAATTATTCTATTGCTTAGATACTTGATATTCATAGATAATTTATTAATTTTGTGGTATGGAAACTATTATCACTATTCAGAACGAGTCAGAATATAATGAAATCTTGCGACATGCAGTTACTGTTATTGAGACTGCCCGACGTAAAACGGCGCTTGCCATTGTTGGTTCATCTAATGAAATGCATTGGGAGATAGGCAAACTCTTGTATGATAAGAAACTTGACAGTAAACATGGCGATAAAGTAGTTAAACGCTTGGCAGCAGACTTGAAGGCTGCCTATCCCAAAATGGGTATGTCAGAGCGTAATCTGTGGGATATGAAACGCTTTTATGTGCGTTTTAAGGATTCTGAGCCAAAACTGCGACAGGCTGTCGCAGTTTTGCCGTGGTGGAACATAAATAAACTGATCTCTAAAATTGGAGATGATGATGAAGCAATGCAATATTATGCAGAACAGACCGTCGAGAAGCAATGGAATCGAGACTTGATGGTTAATGCTGTCAATATGAATATGCACACTCAGTTATCGGCTACAAATACATCTAACAATTTTGCGTTGACACTCTCTGATGTTCAAGCTTCTTATGCTAATGAAGTATTCAAGGACTCATACTGCATGGGCTTTTTAGATGTGACCGAACCAGTTCTTGAGCTCGAGTTAGAGCGGAGATTAGTAGCGAAAATTAAACAATTCCTCCTTGAACTCGGGCAAGGGTTCACTTACATAGGCAATCAGTACAATTTAAACTATAATGGCAAGGACTATAAGGTGGATATGCTATTCTTTCACCGTGGTCTACGATCTTTAGTTGCTATTGACCTGAAGATTTCAGAGTTTAAGCCTGAATATGTCGGTAAGATGAATATCTATCTGTCACTTCTCGATAAGCTGGAGAAAGGCAATGATGAAAACCCATCTATAGGTATCATCCTATGTGCCGAGAAAGACAACGTGGAGGTAGAACTTGCATTGGATGGATTTACTAAACCCATTGGAGTTGCAGAATACAAATTGATAGTTCCTCAAAAAGAACTTAAACAACTCATCTCAGAAGAAATTAATACATTTAATCAGGAGATTGCCCTCAAGTCAGATGATGTAGATTAAACAATTCATATTCGGCCTGCGGCCGAGGTTTATAATGAGGCAAAGCCTCATTGGTTTAGAGGTTTAGGGGTTTAAGGGGTTAATTCGACCTGCGGTCGGGTTTTAGCAGTTTATGGAGGCGGACGCGCAGCCCACGCGCGTGGGCGCGCATCAGGTAATAAAGACGCCGCGCGGGCCATGTGGCGGCCCATAGGCGCGAGTACAGGCGGTAGGCCCTGTCGGTGACGGCGAACTGACGCGACGGGATGGCGTGCCACGGCCTGAAGCCCGACATGCGGTGCACCTCGGCCACGCGCCCGACTATCTCATCGCGGCTCACCCGTTCGCTTGCCAGGCAGTTGTCGCCCCGGGTGACGTAGACATGCCGGCCGTCCTCCTGCCTCACCTCCAGCAGGCGATGCACGACGTTCTTCGCCGAGCCGTCGCCTAACGTTTGTCTGAAAACAAGCAAGTCGCCCACCTCAGGCTCTCCGTCGAGCCGAACCACTACCACACAGTGCTGTCCGCCCCACAAAAGTGGGCGCATGCTTTTGCCGTTGGTCTTGGGCATTAAAGCAAAATCATTCTTATTAAACAGCGACTGTTCCATAGTTTCTATTGCGTGATGCCCCACAAAGTTAATTATAATTGCAAAACTACCCAAGCCCCTCGCTTAAACCTCGACCCGCGGTCGTATATAAAACGGTAGTTATGGGCTGATACAGGCTTAATTATATTAAATATTTTGTTAAAAATTTTGTGGTTTGAAATAATCACTATATCTTTGCACATTATTTTGAGTAGTAGTATCTCTATGAGTATCACCATCTACCTCAATACATAGATTATTAACAACTTAAACAATAATAACACAGTAATATAGAATACAAGTAAAATAATAACCAATAACAATTAATGCATTATGAAGTTTAACTTTACTAAATTCACACTCCCCGCGTTGCTGATCGCAGCAAGCGCCACGGCTTTCGCCGACGAGCAGCCGGTTGTGAAGTTGGCAACCGGTACCGAGCCCATGACCTGGTCGGCGTTTGTCAACGCCATCAACAATCCCACGCCAGTCAAGGGTGAAGTCGCAACTGATGACCCTGCTTACGTTGCATGGAAGAATGCAGACGACCGATTGAAAACAGCCGAAGGCAATTTATCCTCTAAAGAAAAAGCACAGGAAGACGCACAGGCCGAGTTAGATAAAGCAAACATCGCTCTGAACGGAACAGCCGAAGGGGTGCAACCCGCTGTGCAAGGAGCACAGGCAGCCTACAACGAAGCTAAAGATACTCAATCTAAAAAAGCTACCGCCCTTACCAACGCTCAGAACGCATACAATGAAGCCAACGATGAGAACAGTACGGCCATTAGTGACCAAGCAGACGCCAATACTCGACTCAATACACTTAACGATCAGTTGACTGCAGCCAATAAGGAGGTGACCGACCTGCAGGCTCAACTCAAAGCCAAATATGATGACGCTATTGCCGCCAAACAAGCTACAATCGATGCTAATACCAAAACCAATATACCCAATGCAGAAAAAGAGCGTGATAGATATCTGAGATTGAGGAATGCTTTGGTTACCACTACTTATGAGAAAGAAACAGCAAAATGGTTCTCTGACGCAAAATCCGAGCTTTCGAATTTTACAACTGCCTACAATAATTATGTGGACTGGTTGGACGAAATGGATGAAAAGGGGGAGGAATACGACCCTTTAAAATACAGCGGAGATAGACCCAATATTTATGTTAAGCAAGTTACTAAAACAGCAAGAAAAAGGACTTACAACATTACATTTGATAGTACAACAGGTAAAGATTGGACTGCGTATGATGTGGTGTCTTATGAAAACACATTTAAACCTAGTTTAAAAGGGGCTAATGAAGATGCAACATGGCTAATCACCTATTATTTTGGTCCCGATTCGAATGGAAAAACAGTTGAAATAGACGGTGTTTCAACCTTTACCTATTCAAACTTGTTAAGGCTTATTTCAAATACTTTTACAAGTTTGAATAATAATCCTGATTATCAGACTGATGGTAAAGCCACTCAAACCATTACCAATCAGGCTTTGTATGACGAGTATGATGCTGCTTATGAAGACTATAAGGGTCAAGTAGAGACTCTGACCCAGGCGAATAAAGATCTTCAAGGCGAGATTGACGACCTTAAAGAAGCTGAGGAGTCTGACGCTCTCTACTCTGAGTTAGAGACCGCACAAGGCAATGTTAACACTATAACAACTAGCATCAACACCCTCAAAACCGAATTAGCTGGCTATACCGCCACCGTTAATAAATACCGCGCTACATCATACACTGACGCAGATGGCAAAGTTATTGATTGCACTGACGCTAACAACAACCCGATAACTTATCTGAAGTGGCTCTATAATCAGCTAACTAAGGCTCAGACAGAAAAAACAGATGCAGACAATGATGTGGCAGCAAAGCAGGAAGCCCTGACCGCGGCTAAAGACGCTGTTAACACTGCTACCACCAAAGTTGCAAACGCAGAGAGTGCCGTTACAGCTGCCCAGTCGGCAGTCGATCAAGCCCAGGCAGCAGTTGATAACGCCCAGATTGCTTTGAACGCAGCTCAGAAAGAGGCTGATGCAGCCGCTACAGCTGAAGCGCAGAAAAAATACAACGATGTCACTCTGACCGGCGACGTGACGTCAGACACTCCGATCACATCTTACAGTGGTACACTTCACGGTGATGGCCACGTTATTACAGTTAAAGGCGGTGTCCTTTTCACCACATTCAACGGCCAATTAGCTGAAGTTGCCATCAATGGTAAGACCTTTACAAATGTCAGCAATACAGCCACGTTTACAAACGTAGCCCGTTGGAATGGTTCCGAAGGCATTTATTATGGCGAGGGAACTAAGTCCGATGATATTACCAACTTGGGAGCACTTGGCTATCAGGCTCGCGATTTCTTTGGTGTGAACTTTACGACAAAAGTTCTGACAAGCTTAAAGGCTGACCCGAACTCAATCGTGTACAGCATTACAACTAAAAATGCAACAAGCAGCAATAACAAGCAGTATTATGTGCAGGTAAATGCCGAGAAGCAACTGATCAAGAGCGATAACACTGTTGTGGACCTCGCCACTGCAGATAACACAATATTTGCCCAGTGTGCAGATACTGACATCGCCGGCCGTGGTGCTACCAACGTGTACTACGGTGAAGAAGACAACTACACCTGTGACAATGTTAAAATCACCGATAAAGTAGCCTTCTACGCTCCTGCTAACATCGAGGCTAAAGAGGTGACATACGAGCGTGAGTTCGCTAAAGGCTGGAATTCGGTATGTATGCCCTTCGACTTGAACTACAGTCAATCTAAAGCCATAGATGCCCTTTGCACTTATGATAAAGAGACTCCCGAAAATTTTGTATTTACGAAAATTGACAACAGCGGCTATATACCCGCTAATACTCCAATTCTGATGCACACGACATCGTCGTCTACGTTAAAACTTGGAGGTGTAACCATCGCGCAGACTGCAGATAAGCAAATTGTGATGGATCCGGGTGAAGATGACGATGACAACAGCGAGTGTTACGGTACATTTAAGAAAGTCCTGTCAGGCCAATTCGGTGGCGAAACACAAGGTTACAAATTCTATGGTCTTGTAAATGACCAAACAACTGATAAAACAAATTTCCGTGCCGCAGGACCTAACGCAAGCTTCGCAGCTTTCCGTATGGCAATCAAGAGTGGTATTGTTAAAAATCTGGCTGAGGCGCAGGCCTCTCCCCGCGGCATTGTCATCGTCGATGAGAAAGGTATTGAAATCGGTGGAGACTTCTCGGATATCGAGATCGTAGAGATGGACGCTCCCTCATTCACCGTAGCCGGTGGCCAGGGCCAGATCATCATCACCTCGGGTGCTGACATGGGCAAGGTTGACATCTACAACCTTAACGGCATGCTGATTGAGGTGGCCGACGTGGTTGCAGGCACAACAACGGTCAACGTTTCTAAGGGCATGTACATCGTGATGGGTCAGAAAGTGGTTGTTAAGTAATCACGTACGCGACCTATCCACTGAATAACAATCAAGAGGATGCGCCACACGCGCTTGTAGTCGCATCCTCTTGATTTCCCCTTAAACCTCTACCGCTCGTCGACAGGCGCGATAATCAAAACATTTTTACAAAATAGTTTGTTATTAAGCTGAAAAGTTGTAATTTTGCACGCGAAGTAGAGACAAAACGCCGCAATAGTGGCATATAACGTTGATAATAAATAAAATAACGATATAAATTATGAAATTCGAATACGAAAAGCCCAACCTTGAAGAGCTGGAGCTCATACTCGAAGGTTCTTTCCTTGATGACACAACCATCCCGAAGAATCCTGAAATAGGCAAGGACGACGAAGATTTCAACGGTGAATTCGACAATTAACCCCGTCTGACACCAACCTTATCACGCTGGCTATTCCTAGTCAGCGTTTTTTTATCCCCAAGCACGGTACCACCGCGGCGGCCACGATGTAGCAATGCACTATGCAAAATGCACAATGTACAATCGTGACACCCTATTTAGCTGCTGACGCGAAAATTCGCGTCACTACAGCTATCTACCTAATACACAGTAGGGACGTCGATTTATCGCGTCCACCCGGAATATGCCCTTTGACCTGTTCGTGCCCCTAAACCTATAAACCTTTAAACTTCTAAACCTCGGCCCGAGGCCGAATTCATCGCGTCCACCGCGACCAAGCTAACCTACAAGCAGGCGCATCTCGGCGTCCCGGTTATATGCCCCCCCCCCGGTGGAGCGCTTCAGCGCGCGTAACCCGGTGAGTGACCGTGCGCCACATCATAGTCCGTACGACACTTCGCCAAATACAACGATTATAAGATGGTATCACTGCCACCGATCATGGTTTCTTAAAATTAACACACAATTGGTTGAAATGCTGTGCGCTACATAGAATCATGGCACGTTTTCAGACTTTTGTTAATTTTTTTTGAGTCCAATTTTAACAATAATTTTGAAAGTCAAAAAATATTTGTATCTTTGCTCCCAATTCGATTCAGATAAAAGTCTGTTTTGTAGTTACTAAGAATTTTAATACATTTGGAATTACATGAATGATGCGCTGGTTAATCTTCAGCATGATTCGCAAAAACCGATCGTTATAATATATAATGACAATGTCTAAAAAATATTTGAATCGCTTATTACATTTGGTCGTGCCCGTTGTGGCGCTATGTATTTGGGCAACAGCCTCAGCGGCACCGGCATATTATCGTAAGCACGTTGTTCTGGTTGTTGACCAGACGCCCAAGACTGGAAGTGAGCATCTGAAGGTTATAGGAGATCAGATTCTCAATTTCTTTAATGGTGAAGGCTCCGGCAATTTGCCTTCAGGGTTTGAATTCAATCCTGAAATTGACTTTATCGAAGTTTTTCTATATGGTCTTGAGGGGCAGGTGGCAGTTTGGCCTGAAAGCGGGAATGCTTACCAACTTAAACTGAAGGCAAGTAGAGACAGCGACAATATAGAGCTTTTCAATCAAACCATCAAGTATATGGTCCATCCATATATTGCGGCCACTAAGTTCGGCTCGCTTACCCAATGGTGGCACAATGAGTTGGATGAAGTCTTTACGGCCCGGACTGCCCTCTCGCAGAGTATCAGAGAGGAAAGCGGTTATGGACTCTCGGCATTCCTGCCAAACGTGGTTATTCCGTTCATAGATAAGAGCGTTCCGGCACAAGAGTACTATATCATATATGTGAGCACTTTCCAGACTGGCTCAACCGGTCAGATTGCTTCGTATGATATTGATGTTCTTGGCGGAATATACGGAAGTTATGATAAAGCAAAATCGTTTAATGCCTGGGTAAAAAGTCTTGAAGCGGGCTATGCAGTCACCAAATGGATAGAGGTATCTTCGGGAAATGTCAGCGATAAAGGCGTTACCGCGATTGGTGACCAACTGGTTCTTTCGGCTGCAGCTCACTCGTCGGTCAATATTACATCTAATATCGATTTAAAGCAGACCGCATACGGCAGTAAAAGTTTTGACATCTTACCGCTTACTGTTTCGTTCCCCAAAGATTCAATTCTTGAAATAAGCAATCTCCAGCTTGTAATAACAAAAAATGGTGAAAGATTCTACTCCTCTGAGTTAGAGAATTATTACTATAATGACCCCAAAAAGGAATTTGTAATCAACCCCGGCACCATCACTTTCCCGAAAGAAATCAGCGATAAGGATATTTTAGATTTCAGTCTGGTATTCTATCCGGCTAATCATGAGGGTTCGTCGCTTTTACCCTATGTTTTCATAACCGGCCGCGAACTCAACAGCAGCGCCTTTTCATTCATGCCCTCACCTGCCGAATCTCATCTCGGATACATTATCGTGGCTGCACTACTGCTTTTAGTCGGCATACTTTATTGGATATGGCGCAGCCGCGCCAAAGGTGCTAAAGCGAGCATTGAACTCAACATCTGGCCAATTTCCAATTCGCGATACATGGATGTGAGCAATAACCATGTGGTCAATTTTGATTGTTGGTACTTTGTGCAAGACCAAAAAGAAAAGAATATACAGGTGTCAGGTAACATAACCCCTATATATCCATCATTTGCACAAAAGGATAAGCTGGTGGCCGAGTATATGATTGAAGACGTCGATCAAAACGAAGACTTCTCGTTCAGGCCTGACGGACGAGTGTCAAACGGAGACTATCGGCGAGCCGGCGAATGGTATCCGCTCCTGATTGATGAAAAGGGCAATTTCGAGTTTGAAATCACCTCATATCTTGAAGACCGCCTTAAAGAGCCCGACTATACGCGTGAAGATCAAAATGTTCTGCGCCTCAAAGTTTTGGTTCGCATTCATTTTGAACAGAACCATAAAATAGTAGGACAATACATACAAAAGGATAAGTACTATCGCTTCATAGTTCGTCCGGCAATCCAGAATAGCGACGTCTGGGTTGCTCTTGATCCGGGTACCTCAGGCTCATGTATCGCATACGGATGGGGTGGACTCCCGGTTGATACAAATAACATACATCTGGCATGCAGCCTATCCACAGATACGGCCGGCAACCAGAATCTAAGCCCCATCTTCTATTCCAAAGTCCAGATTCTCGATCATGCTTCAATCTTTGACGGTGAAAAACCCGAGAATATGGTTCCTTTTGATTCTGACAAAGGTCAGGGTGATTTCCGTTTCGGAAATGAGGCGCACATCTTCTGGGGTAAAAATAGTTTTCAGTCTATTAAGAAACTTCTGGGATACTCAAACGAATTTGAAGTGTCAGGTAACGGTGGGCGTACAGCTGCCATCAGCGGACGCGATTTGGCTCACCTGCTTATTAAAGGTCTTTGCCGCGAATTCGAGAAATATATTCAGACATCGACCACTGTCAACGACTCGGTTCGCTCACAGCTACTAATGGATAATCAACTTGCGCCTTCACGAGCCATCGTGGCTGTGCCCAACAACTACACCGTGAACAAAGTTCAGGCAATGGTTGATACCATCAAGAGAACAAACATATTCAAGGAGGTTCACTACATTTATGAAGCCGAAGGCGTGATGATGTATTACCTCAATCTAAACTGGGCTGATCTGCTCAAGGTACAGCACAAAATGTTTGTTGTCTTTGATATGGGCGGCGCGACAATCAATGCCAGCGCATTCAGTTTAAATGTAAAAACAGGAACAAAGAGTGGTAATACCTATGTCAGAAGCATCACAGTTGATACCGTGTCACGTGTCGGATATACTGTTGGTGGCGATAATATTGACTTTTCACTAATTTCCCTCATCGTTTCATGCCCCTCTATCCGGGAAAGCATTTCGAACAGACAAATGACCACTGAGGAGTTCATGAAACTTAATAAGACTCGGTTGATTACCTTTGCTCAAGCTCTCAAGATTGACTATATCGAAAAGATTGCCGGTCATAATCTCCGCGTTGGCAATACGGCTAAATCAGATTCCGATTTTTGGACAGCTTTGTTCCAGCTTGCATCTGATTGTGGTATCCAGATTCCTGATAAAATGACCGATGAAGACCATGAATACTTCCATAACGAATCAATTCATGATACGCTCAAGGAGCAAGTCCTCACGAGTGTCACCGATGCAGTGGTCGAGCTGACTAAGGATGCTGACTTCAAGGAAGTGGAATTAATCATCTCAGGTAGAAGTATTCTCTATCCGGGTATTAGAAAACTCGTCATCGAAACGCTTAAACGGGCCGGTAGAAACGTGCATCAATGGAATTATGGCGGATCGATGGAAGATAAGGAAATTGCTGTTAAAACAGCCGTAGTGCGAGGAGCATGCTGGTATGGCATGTTCTCAAAATACGTCCAGCTACGACACGACACTGTTACATCGACCTTCGGATACACGGATATGGTTGATCGCAAAATCCAATATATTCCCGTCGTCAGAAAAAATACAAAATTCGATGAAAACGGAATTGCCGAAGCTGAAGTAGAGCCGATGGATCCAACCATCAATACCGTGAAATTCATTCAGATGTTGGGATCTAATTTCAATGAAATTTATACCACACCGATTTGGCATAAGATGGCTGAACTTACTCAGGTTCCACAATCGCAGATTACGGGGACAGTGAGAGCCATTAAAGTCAGGATAGATGCTATCGGAAACTTCTCGTATGAGATTTCCGTAGCCGGTTTACCCAAACCGCTTACCGGGACTTGTGCTATAGTTGATGCTGACATCACCGATAGCAACAGCAAAGCGTATGCCTTTGCTGCGATGGCAACACCGATAACAAATACAGCCTCATCTTCAGAGAATTATTCCGTCAGTCACAGCAAAGAGACCGATAATTCCTCAGTTAATATTCAAAAACGAGGAGGACGCAGATTCTAAACAATAGACAACAAACCATATATGTTTAATAAATCGAAAATATCACTCATATTAGCAGCCTTTCTGACTTGTGGAATGTGCTTTGCCGGAAACTCAGACCAGTCAGTAGAGGAAGTTGTTCACCTTCGACCTATAAAAAGGTACTCGGTTTTCGAAGCGAGAAAATTCTATCCCGGCGAGATTGTAATAGTAGAAGGAAGCTCAAATGGAAATATAATTTTTGGTGGTGATATCTTAAAAACCGATAACGAGGGGCTGACTGATTACAAACGAAAAAGAGAAATCCCTGTGTCTGAGCTCCGGGCAAGGAACATTGATTATAACCAGATGTTCAGTGTGCTCGATAGCATAGACCTTATTGTTAATTTGACTGAACTCAATGATGACTCCATAAGAATCTTTCATTTCAACGACTCCATTGGTAGAATATTCAAGAAAGGGCAGCGCGACACTATTGCACTCGCTTCCTGGAATGGCCTCATGTTGGAGCAGTCTTTACGCATTGTGCGCGACAGCTTCCCGTCTGAGGAACTCGCATTGTCATCACTTAATTTCATCACTACTCCTAATGAACCAAAAGCCGATATAGCCGATTCAGACGCTCCTAACACTAACAATGAAGCTGTCGGAGAGAAATTTAAAGAATCTTGGCCCTGGCTTGTTCTCATCTTGGTCATTTTAGGATTCGGTTGCTACGGGCTTTTATTTGTAGTAAGGAAACGACGTAGTGCCGCGAAGCCGATAGAAGAGAATTGCGAAGTACCGAGTGAAGAATCCTCTGAAGAATATCGGGATATCCCATTCCCGGATGGCGAAGATCCGGATTCTAAGCCATACATAGAACCCGAAACGGTGGATTACAGTT
This sequence comes from uncultured Bacteroidales bacterium, assembly GCA_947175245.1. Taxonomy (GTDB): domain Bacteria; phylum Bacteroidota; class Bacteroidia; order Bacteroidales; family Muribaculaceae; genus JAAVFS01. Next base: position 10,095 of record CAMWLW010000012.1, on the reverse strand, counting down.
GGGAATATAAGAAACTTAAAAGTGATTATAGTGCTCTGGAGAAAGAATACGATAAAGCCAAGAATCAACTCCAGAAAGCAAATTCGGATTTGAAAGAAGAGAAAGCAAAACGCGACGAAATTGTAAAAGAGGAAAAGACAAAGATTCAGAACGAGGCCAACATACAAATCGCCAAAGTTCGTGAAAATGCCAAAAATGAAATCAATAAAGCCTGGGAAAATGTAGAAAAAGCAGAAAAAAAAGCTGCAGACGCTAATAAAAGGGCTGATGGGATAAAAGCCGAACTCAACGATAAGTTCAATAAGGAACGCGATCAATTCAAAAACCGGATTAATGCACTTGACGTTGAAAAAACAAACTTAACCCGAGATTTGACAACGACCTCAAGAAATCTTGCCGAAGAAAAAAATGCACATGGCATAACCAAGCACCGAGTTGAGCAACTTACTGCTGAAACGATGGCTTTCAAAGAAAAAATCACCGGCGTAAGTGATGCGCGGAACTACTGCTCGCATATTGTCAGGCTTATAGAACTGGCAAGAAAAATTGAGGATACAGCCGCCAAGACTCTTGAAAGCGGTTTGTCTGATCCTTACTTCGTCTACAAAGCCTTGGCTCTCTTCAATGCTAAAACCTCAACGCTTGATATGGCAGCATTCTATACTGATGTAGAAATGATTGCCAAAACAGGTTTTGTAATCAAGGGAACTCCTATGGGAACGTATTCCGAGGTGTCTAATCCGCGAGATTTTGAAGAAAAGACCAAAATTTATTTCTTCACCACCTACCTCAAGACTTATATCGATGCGTTGGTAGTTCTTAACGAATCATTATCGGGCCTTCAGTACCTTGTGGATGATATAAAGCCCTCTCTCGTTCGGGATTTCAATGAATATCGTGGAGCACTGAACCGCACGCTAGATGGTCTGGGAATCAAAGTACTGACTGTGAAAGTGTGGGATTCGGTTGGTGTCAATATAGACCTGCTGGCAACCGAGATTGATGCCGGCTATGAGAAGCATGGTGCAATTCTGGAGATAGAAAATTGTAAAGTTAGTCTCATCGGCGGCAAAGAAGATGAGCGTCGCATCCATGTAAAGATTCAGAAATAAAAATATAAACCATATGAAAAATAAAGTTCTTTACATCGTTCTGGCTGTTATTGCTGCAGCGGCGCTAATTACAATCTTTAGAAATGGAGGTGGAGAATACGGCTCAAAAGCAGAAGTCTCGGTTCCGGCAACCCACTCGTCAAACAATGTAGTAAAGGCAGTAACCTTATTAATCGATAACTCCGGCTCTATGAGAGGTTATACAGACTTCTCAGGAAATAAACCTCAGTTCAAACATAGCAAGAAGGCTTTGCTCTCAATTACCGGCGACCTGATGGCCAACTGCAACAATATATTACAAGCCAACAGCAGCGCCATCTGCAGCGGTAAATCTTATACCTTAGAGCAGGCATTGACCAGTCTAAGTGATTATTCTGCCTTTTCGGGTCCAATCACTGAAGTCGACAAACTTATAGCTGTAGCGGCTGATAAGGCCGTCGGCGACTCTTCAGTCAGTGTTTTGGTTAGCGATATGATCCTTTCTTATGGAAAAACAACCCTCCTGACAAAAAAAGACAATTTTTATAATGCCCATGCGCTATCCGATCTAAAGACGAATGTTCGTAACCGGTTCCAGCAACTCAAGAATGCCGGGAAAGAAGTGCTGATTGTAAAATACCAAAGCGACTTTAACGGTAATTACTATTACAACCACACCGAGAATATTGTACCCAATGTTTACAAAGACAGCCTCATGGCTGATCGCCCGTTCTATTTTATGATCGTTGGTTCAAAGGCAGCTCTCAATGAAATGTGCGAGCGTAACTGCATACCAGCAGGTTATACTGACATATTCACCACCTTATCATTGGCCGAGAACGATCTGAAAACAGAATCGTACAGCGTATCACAACCTGAAGAACAGCCACAATGGATTCTCGGGAACCCGAAGCCCAAGGATGAGTCAAAAGCGGCCGACAGAATCTTTTCCGTCAGTATGAGTAGGAATATTAAGACTACTCAGTCGCAATTCACTTTTACCTTCGCCCCATTCGCCCTTCCTATATATATCAATCAAAATATCACTCCCACATTTGATGAAACCATACTATCAAGCGTTAGTCCGCTGATAGGGAATGCCGGTTTTACCTTGACTACACAGCCCTATTCTCAGCTTCCGAAAGAAAAAGAGGTTGAAATAATCTTTACATCGCCACGATACAAGGAGTTCGCGACATCAAGTATAGACGACGATATAAATATAAATGCCGAAAACCTTCAGGGGCGCACGTGGGGCTTCAACGCCGTGATTGAGGCACTTTATGAAGCATATAATATCACAGACAGTGATGTTAACCGCATCGTTGATTTAAAATTTAACGTTCTAAAAAAATAATAAACTAATATCATTATTATGGAGTATTTAGGTACCATTGCCGACTTTTTGTTCGGTTGGGTTTTGGATGCGAACGCTGAAGATTACAACATCTTCTGTAACACAGATGTGTTAGCCTGGGTGCTTATTGCACTTGTTGCTATTTCTTTATGCGCGGTATGTATTTTCTATCACGGCGTGTCTAAAGTAGCCGCTAATGCAACGCGAAAGAACTATCGCGTTATCTTCGTTCTCGGGTTGCTGGTTCTTTGGCTGGCCAATTTTATCCTCATTCCTACTATTGTGGACGATTGGTCATATGCCTTCGGATTTAATAACCTGTTTGTATCTCTCATAGACACGTTTTACTACGCTTGTCTTTATGAGCTTTTCTCGTTCTTTGTTAAAGAGAAATCCAACGCTCCTCACCTCATCCTTCATAACTGCATTTTTTAACCATGAACAATCTTTATATATTCGCAATCGGCGGCAGCGGCGAACGAGTTATGCGTTCGCTCATCATGCTTTTGGCTGCCGGTGTGAAAATAGGCGCCAATAACGTTGTGCCTATTTTTGTAGATAACGATGCCAAATCAATGGCTTTAACACGTTGCCTGAAACTTATAAGCTACTACAATGCAGTTTCGGAAAACGCTGGTAAGAACGGCATCGGCACGCTGGTTCAAAAACTTGAACCTGAGAAACGACCTTCTTTCTTCAGTACCAAAATCGCAGATCCTATCCTGCTCGACATTGCCGGTGACCAAATCGGAAACCTCAAGAGCATCATTGGATTAGGACTCCGTACAGAAGACCCTGTGGAAAAGGATATACTTGAGGAACGCGACCTGCTCTTTTCTGAAGACGATCTCAACATGAAACTTACCGTAGGTTTTGTAGGTAATCCTAATATCGGATCAGTTGTCCTCAATACATTATCTTTCAACGACACACGATTCAATGACATACTTAATGCAGGTCAAGGCGATGGTGTGATGGTGGTTGGCTCATTGTTCGGTGGCACAGGTGCTGCCGGATTTCCCTTAATTGTTAATACGTTCATGCGCTCCGATAAATCTCGCCCAACAATCGGCGGGGTGGCAGTCCTCCCGTATTTTGAATTTGGGGAGAAAGATGAGTACGATGAAAATATAATTGATACGTCTAAATGGGACGTCAAGTCTGACACATTCAGCGCCAAGACACGTGCAGCTCTTATGTACTACGACGACTATATGAAGAACATGGACTATCTCTACTATGTGGGGGATAACTATCGTTCATTGTTTCCTCACTTCGTAGGTGGACCTAAGCAAGATAATCCTGCTCATCTTGTTGAACTTCTTTCTGCAATCTCAATCATAGATTTCTCTAAACGAGGCAATCAGACAGACATTGAATATAGACGACCTATCTTCGGAATAGATAATGATAACGCCGGACATTCAACTATATGCAATATTGCTTCAATCAAAACTAATGAGGTGAAAAAAGCGCTGATAAAATTCCAACTCTTGCGCGAACTCTTCATCAATAAGGGCGATGGCTTCCTTTGGCACCTGTGGGGTAATGATTCTCCTATAACCAGGGATATTGCTTTCACCGATAAAATGCTTGAAGCCTGCAGAGGAAATAATCCCGAAAAAGTCTATAAGGATGTCAATGAATTGGATAATGTACTTGCTGCAGAAACACGTGAGTTTCAGTATGCCTGGGGCCTGAATGCTTTCTTCAAAGAATGGATCGTATGGTTTGAAGACCTTGGAGGTAAGGATGCGCGCCGAAAGTTTTCAATATTCCCTAATAATGGTGATTCTATCGATCAGAATAATGTGACTCTGAAGTTCTTCAACAGCAATGATTATGGCATTGCTAAAACCAAACAGAAAAAAGAAGGTTTGATGAGAAGACGTGAAATAACCGTTCCCATCTACCCGGATCTCGCGACTAACATACTAAACGCACATAAACATCTTAGATGGGCCGGGGTTCCGGAAGAGAAAAAACTCGCAGCACTCCTTAAGACTATTTCTGATGGCCTTGACAAAGTGCTCGAAGATAATTGCGCAATATAAATATAATATCGAAAACAAATGAAAAACTATAGATTCGGCTTAAATGTCGAAGAGAGTACCTCGAACCTCGAACCGGACTTCGATGTCTCGGCTAAGCGAGAAGGAGTCGTTAACCAACAATATAATCCATATGGAGGAGATTTTTTCAATAAGACCCAGTATATGGTATCTGCAGGCGGTGAAAAAATCACATCAATTCCATCTCCATATGCACGTATGCTCATTACCGACATCGCTTTCAGAGAATATGATGCCGGCCGCGGAGTCATGGCCGAAGATCAACTGAGGCAGAGAGCGATCCCCGATGATTATGTCAAGACTATTTCACACTGTCTTGATATATTCGAGATTATGTATCGCCTCTCTGATCTTCAACTTCTGGATCATGACATAAAAATTGAATTGACACGCACCGTGAGTCCCAATACACCTGGTGTGGCAAATTCGTTCAAATCCAATCCTAATCTGAGGTCATACCTCGAAACACTTGAGCTCTTTCGCAAAAGCTACAATAGTGTAATTGAAAGTCGTAAACAAAGCGGCCATGATTTTTATTACGATTTCACTTCTAACTATTTGTTCAAATATAAAGATCGGACTTTTGCCTCCACATCTCCATTTACAGGCTTCTTCACAAAGGCCGACTGTGATCTAAGAGATGAAAATGGTACGCCTGTACTCTCATATGCAGGTCACAATTATCTTACACGCACCAAAAATGATTGGATACTCTTTGAGGGACGCGAGCAGAAATTCCTCGACTTCCTCTATCTTCTTTTGAAAGATACCGGATTAAGTGCCATATACATGCATCTCTTCAATGCTCTAAAAAGACATGTAGACGCGCCCGACCTCGACGGTAAGAAATTCATCAATGAATTTCCCAATTACAATATCGGACCAGACACAGCTGAGTTACCCAAGGTAATAACGGCAGGAGGACAAACCTACGTCCGACCTGGTAATATGGACCGTTGCTACCTCAAGTATCTTCTCTATATTGCCAAACCATTTAATTTTAGTGTGAGCTTCAACGACTTCAACACGCCCATAGCCGACAGAGTTTCTCCCGATGGTCTCAGACCTATGCCCTGGTTGTCGGTGAACGATTTGTTGAGCGATACGCTGGTCGTTCTTCCTTATGAAGTGGATAAGAAGTATGAAGCTATCGAATATTTTGACCTTGCAACGCTGAAAAATTTCCGCCGCTGTCTTGTTCCAATCAAGCAGGAAGCGCTCAACTATATTGATCTTGAGAATCTTATCAGAGGACTCAAAATAAAGAAATATAGTACATCCCACTTTTGTGTCATATTAACTCTGACTCTTACCACGGGAGGAACTATGGAGTTGCGCCGGGATTACTACTCGCCCAATAGTGAGAAAGGCATTTGTTGCTATCCTAACGGTGTAATAACACAAGGTGCCGATATGAAGCAATTCGTATTCGGTATATATCCCTTCGCTCAGTCAGATGATTTCGAGAACATCTACAAGGTACTGTTCTATAACGATTTCAGCACCCCAAATTGGTCGCTGCGTTTCTTCTATCATGCTGATGGTAAAGTTCAGGCTTATCCTGATGCTCAAGTTCTTGTCAATAAAACCAATGTCATTAAAGATAATGATACATTCTATCCTCACAACTGCACTTACTATCATGTGAGCGGCGGTGATCTGGAAGATAGGACAAACGGCAATAATAAAAAAATCGGAATCAAGTTCGCCGAACTTAATCTCGATATCACAGTCCCGGATTTAGCCGGTAACAATCAAACTATCAGAGGTACCGCCTTGATTGTGCCTCGCTTGAAGCACATTGAACTTACAGATAGAAATGAGACAGTGATCGCCATCGATTTAGGAACGTCCAATACCTACATGGCATATTACCATCCCAACAGTAACCAGGCAAATAATGCCTCAATCACAGATTTCTCAACAATTCATGGTAATAATGAAGGCCGTTTCCTTGAACTGGAATTTATGCATTGTGATATGAATGAAAAGTTGCTTGGCGATTTGGCTCAATATTATCAGGATGCCGTCCTGCCTGAGTTTGATGGAAGTCCCTCTAATGAGGCCCTATCAGCCCAACTGAGTGAGTTTATCCCTGCACGTATCGTCAATACCGACAGCGAACGTGGTGTCAGATTCCCAATACCATCGGTTGTTAACCGTCTGCGTAGCGAAAATGGCAACGATGGCATGGTGCCTCTGCTTAATCGATCAATACCGTTTGCATACTACTCCATTGGCTGGAGAAGGAACGAGGACAAAAATGTTGACATTGACAATATTGCCGAAGGAAAATTCAAATGGTTTTATGGCAAGGATGAGTCAGGTATTTACGGTGAGAATGTGGAAAAGAAAAATGACTTTATCGCTTTCATGACCGAGTTGTTGTTCATAGTTAGATGTAATATGCTATGCAATGGGTACGACCTCAATCAGTGCAAGATAATATGGACTTATCCGCTTTCGTTTCAGGATGAACTGATTGGAAACTATACAAGACAATGGGAACTAAACTTCTGCAGAATGTTCCACCCCGAATGGCTCACACCTAATAAGGACGAAATTCTGCAAGGTAAAACATCAACAGTAAAGGAATATATAAAGTCGACCAATGAGTCGTTGACTCCTTTCTTTGCATGTAATAAAGATGCGAGTGTTCACCATTTGAATATGGTTGTGGACATGGGTGGAGGCTCAACTGATATTATCGGATATAGTAACAACAAGCCTCAATTCATATCCTCGTTCGGTTTCGCGGGTAATTCTCTATATCTTGATGGAGAACTGAATAGAAAGGTAGAACCTGTGAATAACTATATTGTACCGCATCTGAAGAAAAAAGAATCAGTCGGACAAAAAGGCGGGTTAAATCATACGCAGAAGATCAATATGGATGCCTCCGTAAGTTCTCTGATGAACTACGGTTTCTCCCAATCCAATGGTTCATTCCAGGATATCTTCATTAATGATGTGCCAAAGTTCATGCTTCAACTACACAACGCCGCACTATTCTATCACATAGCACAGGTTTGCCATGCAATGTCTCCGAACGAACTTCCAGTACATATCCACCTTACAGGAAACGGTTCAAAACTTATTTCGCTAAACAAAAGTAAGGACAAATATATCCGTTTGGCTTTCAGAGAAGCATATAATGTTGATGGCGACGTTGTTAATGAAATTAGGGTCACGCCGTATCCCAATCCCAAAGCAGCAGCTGTATACGGAGCCCTTGAAGGCAATAAGAAAAATCTCCTCGCTTTCAATGATGAGGCTCGCAAAAACAGAGTAGTGGCATTCGGCGATGACAAGACCTTTAACCGGGTAGAAATCGACGAATATGGTATTCCTACTGGAGTACTCAAGAGCAGGGTGGATGATGTATATAACAATGTGCTCAAATTCATCGACTTTTTCTACAAAGGCTATGGATCTGCCACTCCTATAATGAACAAGGAAGAAATGATCAAATGTCTTAAATATATCAAGGGCGACGATAGAAATGCTGTCGACGGTGACTTCCTGACTGACTCGCTCTTCTTCCAGTTCATATCTTTGGTTATGGAAGAGGTCTCAGCTCGATTGCTTTCTAAATAACACTCACTCTTTAATCATTAGGGGTGCGCCATTAGTACTGCATCTGGCGTACCCCTAAATTCATTTGTAATCGATCTTAAACCATGACTGAATTTGAATCACAACTCTTGACTGAACTACGCGGTATCCGACAAGTACTCGAGAAGATGACAGGAACCTCCTGTGTAAATAATACACCTCCTATACCGACTGAATATAACTGTCCACCCGCAAGTCCATCAACAGTCTATCAACCTGACAATTTGGGATATGTACCTATATCAGAACAGAAATCATTGAAGAAATATTTTTTCGGGACTCCAGATGGTGCTGGATTTGAAGAATGTAATAACCTCCCATCTATAGACAATCCTCGAGTTCTCTATGTTGTGGAAACAACCGATGGCATACACGGTCGTTTTTATCCTCTTCAGCAAGGACTCGCACGAATGCGTACCAATGCAAACAGTTTTTTGCTGCCACTGTGCGAACTCAGTAAACCTTTAGAACAGCTCGACGATATTGAGATCTCACCCGAATCATATGGCACAGTTCTGCTGAAAGACGGGTATTGGATCGTAGAGGAAAAATGTAGAATATAATTGTTGAAGCAATATGTCTGGAAAAAAAATTATACTTTTTGTCATAGGTATTTTATTGTTCGGCGCGCTCATTATCTCAAAACGAGGGCTCACTATCAAGAATGTGATGGATGGCTCTACGGTTGAGCTTAATAACGGTGCATTGGTCACAATTTTAGGAGTGAATCCCACAGCAGAAGGTGAAGAATACTTGAAAAAATTGCGGAAAGAGAAAATTGAAGTCGTAGCTGATAGCAAAAATCCTTTTAGCGTAAAAAGCATGAAGAAGGGGAAACGCTACTACGCTTACATTCGTCTTAAACGTGGAGGCAGCCCTGCACGCCAAATGTTGCTTTCTGGTAAATCAAGTTTCAATTCTGCCAATGTTACCGATTCTTTGGATAACTTCAATCAATACGCTTCCGCTGGACCAGACATAACACCTCAGATTAAACCCAAAGTGATTGATTATGAAGAAGACGATATCGTCCTGCCTCCGTACCAAAACACGGAGCGTAAGCACCATGCATGGTATACCGACGGTACCCGGAATATAGCCATGCTTGAGGACGCATGCGATTTCAACCTACCATACACTAAGACTTTTGCTAACAAACTCGCCGCTCGCTCTGCCGGTCCTTATAATATAGGGCAGGTTTGTGAGATATTTGACTATTGCTATAACAATTGGAGCTATGTCAACGATCCGTCTGACTCTGAATATGTTGCGAGAGCCTCAGAATCCATTAATTCCTCCTTATCCGGTGATTGTGATGATTTCGCCGTCCTAGTTGCATCATGTATATTGGCTATCGGAGGTCGTCCCTGTATTAATACAGGTGAAAATACCGGAGGCGGACACGCGTTCACTGAGGTAGATATTTCTCAGTGGAACCAAAACGATGTGTTAAAAGAAATAAAAAAGCGCTTTCCCGCTTATAACATTACCTCGTTGGCAACTCGTCCCGATGGGAATCACCTATGGTTAAATTTGGACTGGCAAGCAAGTTATCCGGGCGGCCGTTATTATGACTGTTCTTTAGGAAGAGACACATATCCTTATTTGAACGGTCAATGGACTTGGAAAAAACTTAATTAACATGAGTTCGAGATAAAAATTCGTCAAATTAATAATATAGAAATCAGTCATTTAGCATCAAACTAAGTGGCTGATTTTCTTGGTAGATTCTCGGAAATTCGTAAATTTCAGTGCTCAATTATAATATTTACAATCGCTTACGGCTATATTTTTACCGAGTACAAAGTCACTGAAATTTTTAGTCTAATGGACACTTTTAGTGATGAAAGATCTGCAGAGAGCTAAAAAACATCTTCGCACCGAAATCATCACCTTCCACCCCACCACTGTAATAGAATATTGCCGCTTTTTGTGTACCTTTGTGACACAAAAATAACAA
>CAMWLW010000011.1 GCA_947175245.1 uncultured Bacteroidales bacterium | reverse complement strand
GACCTCCTCAAGCAAGGCAACTACCGCGTAGTCATCCTCGACCCCGCCGAATAATTCCCCTCCGCCCCGCCAATATGAAGAATTAATCATATTTGCAAATTTAGATTAGTAATCATATCTTTGCAGCAACATACTTACCCCGCTTCCCGTCAGAACAGCGCGCTTAGGGTAAGTTTTTTCTTTTTATGAAATAAATAATGAGAGCCTGCCGACAATCATGCCGCGGCAGGCTCTCGTTTTTGTTATAATTGGGTGGGGTATCAGTTGACTTTGACTGTAGAGAGGCGTACCCAGCCCGATGGGGCGGGGGTGCGTGAGACGGCGAGCTGTATGCCGGGGGCGTCGTTGCTGCGGGTGTCGATGATGGCTACGCCCCAGGTGTATTCGCCGGCTTTGACGTTGGGTTTGATGTCAAAGCGGTAGCTGTAGGGGGTACCTTCCTGCCAGTCGGAGGGCTCGCAGTCGTTGTCGATGAATGTCTGGACGGGGTTGCCGTCGGCGTCGAGGAGGGCGAATGCCACTTTGTATTTGTAGTTCCACTGGGCGATATTGTTGGGGAAGTAGCCCCAGCCGATGTTGCGCCAACGGTGGCCGATAGTGGCAGTCTGGTTAGCGGTGAGGGTAGTCGGCAGTGAAACTTTGTCGGGGCACAGACGGTAGCCTCCCTCGGCGCTGAAGCGCTTGACGAGGTTGAAGCAGGTCTTGAACCATGACTCGGTTTCCTCGCCGACGCGGAAGTCCATCATGTTGACGCGGGCCTCGCGTGAGCAGTCGAACTCGCCCTGGCGGACGTCCTCGGGGTGTCCCTGTCGGTAGCCGAGGTCGTCGTTCCAATAGCTGTGCTGTGACACAATCCAGCCGCCCTCCATGAGGATGGGAACTTTGTAGTTCCAGGTGCGTGCGAAGGCTTTCTCCCAGTTGTTGTAACCCCATGAATTGTTGTTCATGCCGATGGCGTCGGAGCGTAGGCAATAGCCGTTGCGCAGGGCGATGTTGATCAGACTCTCGGTGTCGGGCTGTGCGCTGCTGCCCTCGCTGACGGGGTGACCGAGCTGACGGTGATAGTTGATGACGAGGGGTACGTCGGTGAAGTTGTCGGCATAGAGTCGTGTAATCCACTCCATCGTGTTGGCCTTGTACTCGACGGTCTTGTCGGTGATGGCGTTGTTCTGCTCATAGCAGACGTTGTGGCCTTCGCCCCACTTACCGAGGCCATAGGCGTCGATGAAAGCGGTGGTGTGAGGATTGTTGAAGCGCTGTGCAAAGGCTCTGACAAATTTCTCGTAGTAGCTGCGCCAGACGGGATCCATCGCCAGAGGGGTCTTGCGGTCGGGATAACGGTCGTTCTCAAGCCAGTACTCGGCGCCGGCGTCAAAAACGAACTGGGGTGTGTTCTCACGCTGGTCGCGGCCGTCGACGACGACGCGGAAGGCTATGGGAATGGAGAGTTCCTCGGCACGTGCCACGAGTTTATAGATGGGGTCGGAGGGGTCGTTCCAGGCGTAGACGCCGTCGGCGGGGTTGAGTGATTTCCAGCCTGTGCGTATGTAGCAAGCCGAGGCGTAGTCGCGTACGTAGACATTCTTGCCGAGCTCAGAGAGGTAGAAGCTGGTGTCGAAGTACGAAGGGTCGGCCGAGCCTGAGACGTACATCACCCAGCCGTTGAGGGGGTTGCGGTAGACGTCGGTGGTGTTGATGGTGAGCTTGAGCTCGGTGTTGCCCGGGATGGCGTCGGCTGCTGACTGTGAGAGGTTGTCGTTGTCGTCGCCACAGGCGCTCAGAGTGAGCGCCGACATGGCGAGGAGACTGCTTATGATTGATTTATTGATTGTCATGATCGGAGGGGTTTATTTGATAGTGGCAAGGAATGTGTTGTGTCTCAGGTCGAAGACGATGAAGTTGGAGCCTGCGGGTACTTTCATGTAGGAGTTACGCGTCTCGCCGTCGGCGCCGCCGTGGAGTTCAAAGAGCTTGTTGAGCTCGGCCGTGAGGTTCTGACGCTTACCCTCGTCGGTGAGGACGCTGGTGAAGCAGTAAGAGTTGTTCTGGTTGTAGGTGGTGCCGTTGGAGTCGCTGAAGCTATTGGTGATACAGAACTTCATGTCGCCGCTGAGGGTCTTGAGGGCGTTGGTCGAGCCGTCGAAGATGAATACCTGGGGGTCGGCGAGCGACTGGATGAGGTTGAGTTTTTTAGCTCCCCAGCCTGTGCCACCGCCATAGGCGAAGAGGTCGGAGACGGTGAGGGTTACCTCGGGGTTGGTTTCGACGCCGTTGGGACGGAATGTCACCTCGAGCGGCTGCAGGTCGGTGGCCTCGGAGTAGATTGTGGCCGTGCGGTCGATCATGTTGATGACGATGCGGTATTCGCCCTCGGCGGGTATAGTCCAGCCGCCTCGGGTCTCGTTCATGAGCAGCGGCATGGGGGTGCCGTCGGCGACATCGGTGGTACCGTCGGTGTTGTGGAGGTAGTAGGTGACGCCGTCAAAGAGAACGGGGATGACGAGCTCACCGGGAGTCAGGGCGCCTTTCCAGGCATAGACACTGGTGTTCTCGAGGGTGGGGTTGATGGTCTCGGTGGCGGGGACTGCATTGCCGTCGAGAGCCATCTCGTCGCAGTTGAAGATGATGACCTGGACGGGCTTGACGGTGGCGCTGACTTTGCGCACCTCGGGTGTCTGGAATTCGGGGCCGCCGCTCCACTGGGCGATGACGCGGAACTCGACGGTGAATGTCTTGTTGACGGGTAGCGCCCAGCGTTCGTTATACCAGTTGTTGAGTTGCTCGTGGGTGAAAGTGGCGGTGTAGAGGCCGGTCTCCTCGTCATAGTGGTAGTCGAAGCCTACGCCCGAGGTGATGACTGTCTTGGAACCGAAGCTGTTGCCGAGAACGTCGAGCTCGGCGGTGTACATCGACATGTAGTCGTCATCGAGGGGACGTGCTCCTGTCCATGTGAAGGTGAGGATTGGAGCTGTGAGGTTGTCGGTGTCTATGGCAACGTCGGGGGTGACGCAGGTGAGCGTCATTGTCTCGGGAACGGGCTCGATGTCGGTGTCGTAGGGGTTGTAGGTGCATGCCGACAAGAACAGCATGGTGGCTGAACCGATGATCGCCTGTTTTATGATGTATGCTGATTTCATGATTGTATTATCATTAGTGTTTTTTTAATAACCGGGATTCTGGGGGAACTCGACGTCACGGTTGGCGTCGCGTATGGTCTTGGGTATGGGCCACAGGGCGTGGTGCTCGTCGACGATGTTGCTGAGGACGGTGTTGAAGCGGCGAACGCGGTCGACATATTTACCCGTGCGCACGAGTGTGAAGCGGCGGCTTTCTTCGCCGACGAGTTCGCGGATGCGTTCGTCGAGGAGAAGATCCATGTCCATCTCGGCGGCAGTGATTGATTTGGCCTTGGCACGGCTGCGGACGGTGTTGACAGCCTTGGCGGCGTTGTCAGTGTCATTGAGACCGAGGTAGGCCTCGGCGAGCAGAAGGTAGGTCTCGGCGAGACGGAATTTCATGCGGTCGCGGTAGCTGCCCGTGCTGGTGAGATCATCGTCGTGGGCGAAGAAGAACTTGGTGGGAGCAGGGAAGAGCCAGCCGTCGGCCCAGTATTTGTCGGTGATGGCGACGCGCTGTCCGCGTGTGGCATCGATGTTTGAGAGCCACTCGCGTTTGAAGTTGTACTCAGAGTTGCGTATGTCGGTGTCATCGAAGATGCCGTCGGGCAGTCCGGGGTCGGGTGTGGCATTGGTGTTCTTGGTGCCGATCCACCATTTGAAGGGCGCTATCTGGCCGAGGCCACGACCGCCATACTCGGAGCTGATGGTGAAGAATTGGTTGATAGAGTGGTACTGTGGGCCCCATTCGCGGCGTGTCCAGTCGTCGGACGGTGTGCCGCCGCCGGTGGTCTTGTACTCAAACTGCATTACCCATATGCTCTCGAGGTTACCTGATGTGCGGTTCTGGTTGTTCTCGACAAAGAGGTCGTGGAAGCAGTCGCCGTTCTTGGCTTTCTCGGCTCCGAAACGCTGGTTCATGAGTGAGAAATAGCCGCTGCTGATGACATCCTGAGCTGCTTTGCGGGCGTTTTCATACTCGCCTTTGCACAGATAGATCTCGGCAAGGAGGTGTGTGGCGGCCCATTTTGTGAGTTTGCCTGGTTTGACCTCGTCGGGATTGTCGGGCAGGTTGTCGGCAGCAAACTTGAGGTCGTCGATCATGTGGTCGAGGACTTCGGCCTTGGGTGTGCGGGTGAAGTTGAGCACGAAGGGTTGCTGAATAGTCTCGACCCAGGGCACATCACCATAGAGGTAGACGAGCGAGCGGTAGGCATAGGCGCGGAAGAATCGAGCCTCGGCCTGGTAGTGAGCTTTATCGCCGGGATAGTCCCAGTTGGTGTTCTTCTCGGAGTACAGCAGGACTTCGTTGGCCGAGTTGATGAGGGCGTATGACCAGTTCCAATATGACTCGATGAAGAGGGTGGAGGGGGTCATGGTGAGGTTGGCGTAGGGAGTGAGTGAACCGTCTTTGGCACCGCTCTGAAAAACGATGTCGGTAGCTATCTGCTGGACGGCATAGGCGCAGGCACCGTTGTGCATGAACGCGCCGTTCTCGCCCCAGGTGTTGTACTCTGAGCGTGCTATGGAGTAGAGTCCTGTACAACCTACCTCAAAGCCCATCGAGCTGGTGTAGGTGTTGTCGGGAGCAAGCTGGCTCTTGAGGTCTTCGTCGAGGAAGCCCGAGCAGCCTGTCGTGGCGGCGGTGAGTGCCGCTATGAATGTATATCGCAGTATGTTGTTCATGATGTTTGTGTTTTAGGCGGGGGTTAGAATGTGACTGTGAGTCCGAGTCTCCAGGCGCGCTGCATGGGGTAGGATGCAAACCAGGTGTTGTCGTTGTTGAGCATCTGGCGCATGTTGGAGAAGACGTGGAGGTTGTCGACGCTGAAGTTGACGTCGAGGGCACTGAGACCGATGTGGCGTATCATCTCTTGTTGGAAACGGTAGCCGAGGGTGATAGTCTTGATCTGGACGTAGTTCTGCTTTTTGTAATAGCTGTGGGAGAAGTGCTTGACATAACCGGGTGAGGGAACGTCGGCATCGGGATGCTCGGGAGTCCAGTAGTTGACGCCGTGAACGTAGTTGGCTGTGCCGAAGGTGTACTGGGGAATGTCGGAGATGTTGTCGGTCATCCAGCGTCCGAAGAGGCCGTAGAGTACGACCGAAGCATAGAAGTTCTTGTAGTTGAACTGGTTGGACATCGACATGGTGAATGACGGGCGTGTGCTGCCGATGACTTTCATGTCGTTGGTGTCGATGATGCCGTTGCCGTCGACGTCTTCGAGTCTGGCGTCACCGGCCTGTGCGCCTTGCTGGTGGGCGACGGTGTTGCCATTGGCGTCGGTGAATGTGTACTCGTCGCCTGCCTGCCAGATGCCGACGACGTTGTAGTCGTAGATTACCGAGAGGGGTTTGCCGATGAACCATTTGTTGGCTACGTCGTCGATTTTGTCGCCGCGGAGGTCGACTATCTTGTCGCGGTTGAGGAAGAAGCTGACGTTGGTGTTCCAGTCGAAGTCTTTGTTGCGTATATTGACTGTGTTAAGTGTTATCTCGATACCTTTGTTCTCGGTCTCGCCGATGTTGTCCCAGATGGTCTTGTAACCGTTCATGATGGGCACGGTGCGGCGCATCAGGAGGTCTTTGGTGTGCGAGCGGTAGATGTCGATGCTACCGGTGATGCGGTTGTTGAGGAAGGCATAGTCGATACCGAAGTTGGCGGTGTAGGTGGTCTCCCACTTGAGGTTGGGGTTGCCGACACCGTCGGTCGAGAGGTAGGTGGCGTTGACGGCCTGTGAGCCGTCGCCCCAGACATATTTGATGCCGTTGTTGGTATAGAGACGGTCGAGGGTCTGGTAGCGCGAGATGGCGTTATTGCCGTTGGCGCCGTATGAGAATCGGAGCTTGAGCATGTTGAGCCATGTGGCGGCGTCCTGCATGAACGACTCGTTGCCGAGGTGCCAGGCGAGGGCTGCCGAGGGGAAGAAGGCGTACTTGTTGTTGGCACCGAATACTGACGCGCCGTCGCGTCGGCCTGTGAGTGTGAGCATGTAGCGTCGGTCATATGTGTAGTTGACGCGTCCCATGAGCGAGAGCATGGTCTCTTTCCAGTAGCCCGAGCCGACGGTGATGTTTTTCTCGCCGTTGGCCATCGAGTAGAAGCTCATGTCGTCGTTGACAAAGCACTGGGCGCTCTGGGAGGTGCTGCGGTTTTCCTTGCCCTGCATCGAGTAGAGGGCTGTGAGGTCGATGTAGTGACGGCCGAATGTGTTGGTGTATTTGGCTAAGTTTTCCCATGTCCAGTCGGTTGTGCGTGACGTCGAGATTGAGGCTGAACCATCGACCTTGAGACCGGTGGCGGTGTTACGGCCATAGTAGGTGCCGGTGAAGTTGTCGCGGTAGTTGTAGCCTAACTGTGTCTTGATGGTGAGACCTTTGACGGGTTTGATCTCGATGTAGCCGTTGCCGAGGACGTTGCGGCTGGTGTTCTTGTTATCGGCACGGACGTTGCGCATGGGGTTGGGAAGGTTGGAGTAGTCCATTGGCTCGTCATAGTAGTTGCCGTTATCGGCCATGAATATGCCGTATGGCGACTGCTTGATGGCGTGCTCGAGGTTGGGGGTGAGGCCGCCGGTCTCGCGGTTGACGAACTGGCCTATGAGGCCTATCGAGAGCCATTGATTAAGCTCTTGCGATATAGATGTGTAGACGTTGACGCGCTCATAGTTGGAGTTGTAGACGACACCGGGCTGGTTGAGGTAGGAGACGGCTGCCATGTAGGTGGTGGCGTCGGTACCGCCCGAGATCGAAATCTGGTGCTCGTGCTGAAAGGTTGTGCGGAAGACATCGTCCTGCCAATCGCGTGTGATACCGTCGGCATAGTTGGCGCGCTCGCTGGCGCTGATTACCTGTCCATAGATAGGGTCGAGGTCTACACCGCTGAGTTTCTTTGTACCGAGTCGGCCCATGTCCTGCTTGAAGCGTATGAACTCGTTGGGGCCCATCGTCTCGATGCGTTGCATCTCGGAGGCGACGGCATAGTTGCCTTTGTAGACGACTTTGGCTTTGCCTTTGGCTCCATGCTGTGTCTGTATGAGGATGACGCCGTTTGAGCCTCGCGAGCCGTAGATGGCTACCGATGAGGCGTCCTTGAGGACGGTGAGTGACTCGACGAGATTAGGGTCGATGTCGGCGAGTGAGCCTTCGTAGGGTATACCGTCGAGGATGACGAGGGGACTGTTGCCGCCCGATAGTGAGTTGGTGCCACGTATGAGCAGCGACTGGTCGGCACCCGGCTTTGCCTCGCCGGTTGTGATCGAGAAGCCGGCTACCTGACCGACGAGTCGATCCATGAGGTTGGTCGAACCTGACATTCTGAGAGTCTTCTCGTCGACGACGGTGAGGCCGCCCGTGAGGTCTTTTTTCTTGGCCGAGCCGTAGCCTATGACGACGACTTCCTCGAGGCTGTTGGTTGACTCGGAGAGGGTGACTGTAAGCGGACGGTCGGTGGCGCTGACGGTGACGACGCGCGGTGCGAAGCCTACGTATGAGATCTCAAGCTCCTGACCTTTGGTGGCCGGGAGTCGGAAATTGCCGTCAAAGTCGGTCAGCGTGCCCTCGCCTTTGCCTTTTACTACGACTGCCGCGCCGACGAGTGGTTCGCCTGTTTCGTCAACCACTGTGCCGGTTATCACGCTGGCGGCGTCTAAGTTTTTTGGTGTCTTGCCTTTGGGAAAGAGTGTTACCTGGCGTCCGAAGATGCGGTAGTCGAGCGACGCTTTGGCGCACATGTCGCTGAGTATGCGGTCGATGGCCTGGCCATGAAGCTGTATGTCGACGGTCTTGCTGAGCATCTTGTTGGCTCCCTCTGAGTAGACAAACATGTAGTCGCTGTGTTTCTCGATGTATTGTAACACGGCGCTGACGGTGAGAGTCTCGGCCTTGGTTGATGGGGCTGCCGTGGCGTCTGATGACACGGGTGCCGGGTCGGCTGCCATTACTGTGTGCGGCACTATGAGTGTGCCGCTGAGGCATAGCAGTCCGGCGCATAGCGCTCTTTGATAGTTGATTTTCATGATTGTGTATGATTGGTTAATAATTGTATTAGTGTTGTTGTATTATTGCCGTGGTGTGAGCCTGTAACCGTCGGTGTCGTTGTGGACTGTCATGGGGACGATGGCGGTGAGGACGTCAAGTATATCGTTGATATCGCTCTTGAGGTCGAGGCAACCATACAGGCGGCTGTCGGCGATGGTGGGGTCGACGTGGATGGCGACGTCGTAGTAGGTGCTGAGTCGGGTTGCGATGTCGCTCAGTGTGCGGTTGTCGAGCATCAGGCCGCCGTCGAGCCATGATGTGTAGGGGGTGGGATCGACGTTGCGCACTTCGTCGATGGCTCCACGCTCGATGGTGACGAGGTGGCCGGGGCGCAGGTTGACGCGTTCGTCATTGTGAGTGGTGACAGCGACACTGCCCTCGAGAAGCAGTACGCCGGCCCGGTCGGGATCGTAGTTTGAGATGTTGAACCTGGTGCCGTAGACTTTGATGTCAAAGCCTTTGGTCGAGACTATGAATGGCTTTGTGGGGTCTTTGGCGACGTCAAAGTAGACCTCGCCGGTGGCCCATACCGTGCGTGTGTCGCCTGTGAAGCGGCTGGGATAGCGCAGTGTTGAACGCGAGTTGGCTATCATGCGGGTGCCGTCGGGGAGCATGATGGTCATGCGTTGTCCGGTGGGGACGATGGTCTCATTATATGTGCATGTGTTGTCGGCGGCGGCAAACATGGAGGCCGAGTCGGCGGCAGTGGGGTGGCCGGGACTGAGCAACAGGCCTGAGATGATGAAGATGAGGGCAAGGCAGGCCGCGGCGGTTGTCAGTGTGAGCAGTCGCCAGCGCCGGCGTGAGCGCATGAGCCCGTCGCGCAGTATTTTCATGTGGGTGTGCACCTCGATGGCTGTGGTGTCGACGCGAGGCAGTGTGAAGTTGTCGAAGTATCGGTCAATCATCCGGTCGCACAGGCTGTCGGTCATCGTGTCGGTGGTTTGTGGCTGGTCGTTGTTCTTCATCGTTTGAGCTTTTTACGTAGTTGTTCCATCGCGTAGGCGACGTGATAGTTGACGGTGGGCAGTGATATGTCGAGTATGGTGGCTATCTGCTTATATGGCATCTTCTCGATCTTGGCGAGATAGAAGACATGGCGGCAGCGCGGCGGCAGTGATTCGAGCCCCTCGCTGACGGCCCGCTGTTGCTCGCGGTTGAGGATGGTCTCGTCGGTACTCTCGATCGATGGCAGGGTGAAGTGCTCGATGTCGTCGATGGAGACGAACCGTGGAATACCGGCGTCCGTGCGTAGCCGTGACATGCACTTGCAGTAGGTTATGCGTCTGAGCCATTGCTCCATGTATTGTATTTTGACGAGTTCACGTCGTGATTTCCATACTTGGAGAAAAACGTCGCTGACGACTTCGTCGACGCTGTCTTTGGACCCGAGCATGGACATGGCATAGTGGTACAGTCGCTGTGACCACCGTGCCATGAACTGGTTCAGGGCTCGTTCGTCTGACCGTCCGAGGCGGTAGACGATGTCGTCGGGGTTGTCGTTGTCGCTTTTCATGGATGGGTTGCAGTGTTGGGTTGGGGCTGCAATAACCTAATAAACAATCTTTTTTACCTTTGAAGCTGTGGCCTATGGGCACACTCAATAAACTAATACTTTCTTTCCCTTATGAATATATAAACCCTTGGCTGTGGGGCGGCTGTTGAAGCGTATGCCCTGAAGGTTGTACCATGATGTGTCCTGATTGTCGTTGTCGACGGTGACGTTGTCGATGCCCGTATTGGTCTCGTCGAGGGCGAGAGCACCGTTGCAGGTGTCGTCATAACGGGCGTTACCTATCTGGTCGACGGCGGTGTCGACGGTGTAGTTCCATCCCTGTGAAGCTACGGTCGAGGCTATGTCGCCGGGAGCCATACCCCGGTGGAAGCTCACGGGTGAGAGTGTACCGTTGGCGGCGAGGGTGTTGGAGCCGAAGACGGCTGAATAATTGTTGTCGGCGGCGATGTTGTCGGTAGCGGTTGCTGTGTAACCTTCGGCTACCTGCCCTATGAGGTTATTGCCGAGGAAGGTATAACCGGCTGTCGAGGTGGCGTCGGCCATCGGGATGATGTCGCCGGTGGCTACGATGATGCTGTTGGCGGTGTTGACGATACCGTTGCCGTTGGTGTAGACCTCTGACCCGTTATCGGCTGTATTGTCGGCGATAGTCGATGAGACGATGTTTACAATCTGGTCATAGTTGCCCGGAGCGTTGGAATATATGCCGCCGCCCGATGTGGCGCTGTTGCCGGTGATGGTGGTGTTGATGATGTTGACGGCCATAGAGTTACGTCCATATATGGCACCGCCGTTGTTGGCCGATGTGTTGCCGGTGAAGTAGCAGCGGTCGACGGTCAGATAAACATTCTTGACCCACGCGCCGTCTACATTATAATAAAGTTTGATGGCGCCGCCATCGGTGCCGCTGTTATCGATGAATGAACACCGGCTCACGAGGGCGTTGACCTTGTTGAGCGACAGGGCTCCGGCCATAGCGTTGTTGCCTGTGCCGGTACAACTGTTGTTGATGAAATTGCAGCCGGTTATCTCGGCATAGCCACATTTGGTGATGTATATTGCTGATGGGCGGCCCGACTGCCAGTTGGTATCGTTGCCGCGCCACTCGCCGGTGGTGACGAAGTTGGTGAAGTCGATGTCGCGCACGATGAAGGTGCGTTTCTTGCCGTCGTCGTTGCGCTCGCTGTCGGCCTGGACGAACAGGGCGCCGTTGCTGCGTGATTTATGGTCTCCGTCAAAGATGGTGCGCGCCGCCGTGTCGGGCTGGCCGGTGGCGGAATCGTAGCCGCCGTTGAAGCTGACGCCCGAGCGGTAGACGAATATTGTCGATGTGAACGTGTATGTGCCGGTGGCAAAGTAGTAGTCCTCGCCGGTGTGGCTATCGTTGACGGGTGTAGAGTTGAAGGTGAATTTCATGTGGTCGCAGAACTCGGCGAGGCCCATTGCGTTCTCCCATGTCGTGCCGTCTTTGGCTCCGTTGCCGTCGGGTGTGATGTAGAAGTTGGTAGCTGAGCCGGCAATTGGCGCTCCCAAGGCTGCGATAATGAGTAACTGTTTAATCATTGGCTTAATTTTTAAGGTTAATGATGAATTTATATATTAATTATTGTATACTGATGCAGACGTTGCCCCGTATTACCGGCGCTCTACATATATTAAGCCGCTGATTCTGAAAAAATGTATAGTCCGGTTTTTATGTTTTAAAACATGTTTTTAAAATTTGTTAGTTAAGATAAGTGTAGTAATGTTAATAAATGTGTGATGAAGTTATTCTGTAATAATCGTATTTAGATAATGAATTGATTTACAGTGATGTGTTGAAAATTAGAGATTTTTTTCAGTAATTGAGTGGAGAATATCAAAATTGTTTTGTAACTTTGTGGCCTGAAAGCATAAATGTTAGCAAAAAATGTTTTAACTTTGCAACGCAAAAATTTGGAATTACTAATTATAAAACTTTAAACATTATGTCAGAAATCGCATCACGTGTTAAAGCTATCATCGTTGACAAGCTTGGCGTAGACGAGAACCAGGTAACCGAAACCGCTGCATTCACCACCGATCTGGGTGCAGACAGCCTTGACACTGTAGAACTCATCATGGAGTTTGAGAAAGAGTTCAACATCACCATCCCCGACGACAAGGCCGAGGGTATCGCCACTGTAGGTGACGCTATCGCTTACATCGAGGCTGCTCAGGCTTAATATAGCCAACCAATAATTGTCACTCTTGATCTTGCCGGCCGTGCCAAAGGGGACGTCGGGTAGTCGAGAGTGATAATATTTTATAAAGAGATTTCCAACCCAAAATACCAGTAAAGTAATGGAGTTAAAAAGAGTAGTAGTAACCGGCCTGGGTGCAGTAACACCCCTTGGCAACGACGTTGAGACCACTTGGAGCAACGCTCTTGCCGGCGTGAGCGGTGCAGGGCCCATTACTCATTTTGATGCGTCGAAGTTCAAGACACAGTTTGCCTGTGAGGTAAAGAATTTTGATGCTTCGTCGTTCCTTGACCGTAAGAAAATCCGCACTCTCGACCTGTATGCCCAGTATGCGATGTATGCTGCCAAGCAGGCTATCGAGAACTCGGGTCTGGAGAGCGATGAGAAACTTAACCGTGACCGTGTGGGTGTTATCATCGCTGCCGGTATCGGCGGTCTGCACACCTTTGAAGAGGAGGCAGGCTACTATGCCAAGAACGAGGAGAACGGCCCCAAATATAATCCTTTCTTCATCCCGAAGATGATTGCCGACATAGCGTCGGGTCATGTGTCGATGGAGTATGGCTTCCACGGCCCCAACTTCGGTACCGTGTCGGCGTGTGCGTCGTCAAACAACGCTATTATCGACGCTTTCAACCTCATACGTCTGGGCAAGGCTGACGCTATCGTTACCGGTGGCGCCGAGGCTGCTATCTTCCCTGCCGGTGTGGGCGGTTTCAACTCGATGCACGCCCTGTCGACCCGCAATGACAGCCCCGAGACGGCATCACGCCCCTTCAGCAAGTCGCGCGACGGCTTTGTGATGGGTGAGGGTTCGGTTGTGCTCATTCTCGAGGAGCTGGAGCATGCCAAGGCCCGCGGCGCCAAGATTTATGCCGAGGTTGCAGGCGGTGGTCTGTCGGCCGACGCTTATCACCTGACGGCTACCCATCCCGAGGGTCTGGGTGCTATCCTGGCTATGCGCAACGCGCTCGAGGATGCCAATATGAAGCCTGAGGATATTGACTATATCAATGTTCACGGCACTTCGACTCCCGTCGGTGACGTGTCTGAGATCAAGGCTATCATGGAGGTGTTCGGCAAGCATGCCTATGACCTCAACATCAGCTCGACCAAGTCGATGACCGGTCACCTGTTGGGTGCTACCGGCGCTCTCGAGGCTATGTTCAGCGTCAAGTCGGTGCTTGAGGATGTCGTTCCGCCCACAATTAACCACGAGGAGGGTGACGATGACGAGAATATCGACTACAACCTTAACTTCACGTTCAATAAGGCTCAGAACCGTCCGGTTCGTGCCGCTCTGAGCAACTCGTTCGGTTTCGGTGGTCACAATGCTACCGTTATCGTGAAAAAGTACGAGGAATAAGAGTTATGACTGCCGGTTGACGGCATGATTTACATTAATACAGGCCGCACAAACCTTGCCCGACGACGGCGGGTGTTTGTGCGGCTTTTGTTTTGAAGATTTACGATATAAGTATATATATGAAGGATGCTCTGATTGTGTTGTCGGGCGGCATGGACTCGACGACGATGTTGTATGACTACCGTGACGAGATAGCGCTGGCGCTGAATTTCAGCTATGGCTCAAATCATAATGAGCGTGAGCGTGAGTGTGCGCGCTACAATTGCCTGAAGCTGGGTATCGAGCTGGTGGAGATTGACCTGAGTTTCATGGGTCAATACTTTGAGAGCTCACTGCTGAGCGGGGCCGATGCTATTCCCGAGGGGGGATATGCCGAGGAGAACATGCGCTCGACGGTGGTGCCGTTCCGCAACGGTATCATGCTGTCGGTGGCGGCCGGTCTGGCCGAGAGCCGCGGGCTGTCGCGTGTGATGATAGCCAATCACGCCGGTGACCATACGATTTATCCTGACTGCCGCCCCGAGTTTATCAAGGCTATGGATGAGGCTGTGAGGGCGGGGACGTTTGCCGATGTGAAGCTGTGGGCGCCGTATACCGACCTGACCAAAAGCGAGATTGCGGCGCGGGGTGCTGCTGTAGGTGTCGACTATGGGCATACTTATTCGTGTTACAAGGGTGGCGCGAAGCACTGCGGTCGCTGTGGCACGTGTGTCGAGCGCCGTGAGGCTCTGGCGCTGGCCGGCCTGGATGACCCGACGGAATATGAGAACTCCTGATGTCAAGCCGATAGAGTCTGAATTTTTGTGAATTTGTGGAAAATTTGTTGTCAAAATACTTGACAAAGGGGGGTCGGATGTTGTATTTTTGCGGTAAATTTGGGCTACTAAGGGCATGGCGGTGAATAACGGTTTGATGTCCTGAAAGTTAAAAGGAATTTTAGGTTTAATCAGCATCGATGAAGAAGGTCAGTCTGACAGGAAAAAGCATCTTCGGGAAGCAGCTCATGGCTACGGTCAGTGTCATGATAGTGCTTCTCATTCTCGGTATTTTTGCCTGCATAGCTGTCGGTGCCCGCAATTTCAGTGACACGCTGAAGTCGCGCATGGGTTTCACGGTGGTGATGAACGACGATGTGTCGGACGAGCAGCTGGCGTCGGTAAAGCGTATGCTGTCGGGCGCCCGCTATGTCAATGAGGTGACGTTCACGTCGGCCGACGAGACGCTCGCAGCCTGGGAGCGTGACAATGGCGAGGATGTGATGGCCGTGCTGGGTGTCAATCCGTTCGGCGCTCAGTTTGAGGTCACGGTGGTGCCTGAGTATGCTGTCAGCGACAGTCTCGATATGATAACGGGCCGCCTGTCGGCGCTCGACGGTATCGACGAGGTGTCGACTACGACGCGTGTCGTCGATGTGGTGAACAATGTCGTCGACATCCTGTCGATGGTGTTCCTGCCGCTGGCGCTGGCGTTGCTCGTGGTGTCGGGCGTGCTGATTAACAACACGATACGCCTGACGGTGTATTCGAGTCGGTTCCTTATCCACACGATGAAGCTCGTGGGGGCGACCGGGGCGTTCATACGCCGTCCGTTCATACGCACGGGCATAGTCAACGGTGTGGTTGCCGGCCTGGTGTCGGGCCTGTTGTTGTGGATGCTTATTGTGGCCGTTCACCGCGCGTCGGGTCAGTTGGCTCAGATTGTGACATGGACGGGAGTGGCGTGGGTGTTTCCGGCCATGCTGCTGACGGGCATCGTGATATGTGGCGTGGCGGCGGCCCTGGCTACCAACAAATACCTGAGGCTTGACTATGACGAGATGTTCTGAATAGCGGCGGTGCCCACCACCCCCCCGGGCTGAAAACACATGATTTGATATCGCAAAATAACACAAATATTAATAAACAGTAGAGATAATAAAAAAACAGTAGTATCAGACATTAAAGTTCTATCAACGTAAATAATTCTAACAATGAGCAAACCTGTTAAACAATTCTCAAACGCATCCAAGGAGACGAACCTTGAGAAAGCTACACAATTGCCCCTCGTTAAAATTAACTTTATACTGATGGCCGCGTCGGCAGCACTCATTGTGCTGGGTTTCTTACTCATGCTTGGCGGAAAATCGAGTGGTGAGGTATTTAATCCTGATATCTTCGGCACTCGCCGCATCGTAGTCGGGCCGACGATTGCGTTCCTGGGCTTTGTAGCTATGGGCGTGTCGCTGATATACAGGCCGCGCCGTCGTTAAGACTTTTAGCCTGTGCGTGCCGTTCAACCGTGGTTGACGGCGTGCGACATTAAAACACGATTATTATCTGAATCACATTATTAACTAATTTATACCATCTAAGGAAAAAAGGTATGGACTGGCTACAAGCTTTGGTACTGGGTATAGTACAGGGATTGTCGGAGTATCTGCCTGTGAGCAGCTCGGGTCATCTCGAGATTTTCAAGCAGATTCTGGGCATGGATATGGAGGGCGCTGAGTCGCTGCAATTTGATGTTGTGCTGCATGTCGCTACAGTGTTGAGCACTATAGTGGTGTTGTGGCGCGAGTTCGTGCCGCTGGTGACGTCGTTCTTCGGCTTCAAGCGCGACGACAATTTCTATTATGTGCTGAAGCTGCTGGTGTCGTGTGTACCTATTCTCATTGTCGGCCTGATGTTCAAGGATCAGATTGACGAGCTGTTCAACGGCAACCTGCTGATTGTTGGCATCTGCCTGTTGATTACTGCCATGTTGCTGTCGTTCACCTACTTCTCGCGCACTGAGCCCGAGAAGGTGCTCAGGAGCGAGGGTGTTGACTACAAGGGTCACGACATCACGTGGATGGATGCGTTCATCATAGGCTGTGCCCAGGCTGTGGCCGTGCTGCCGGGTCTGAGCCGTTCGGGCTCGACGATTGCGACGGGTCTGCTGTTGGGTGACCGCCGCGACAAGGTGGCTCAGTTCTCGTTTTTCATGGTGGTGATACCCATTCTCGGCGAGGCTTTGCTCGACTCTAAAAAGATACTTTTTGGCAGCGAATCGATGACGGCTGCCCAGTCACAGTCGGTTGAGCTGTTGCCGATGATAGTGGGTTTTGTGGCCGCCTTTGTGGTGGGCTGTCTGGCATGCCGCTGGATGATTAATCTGGTGAAGAAGGGTAAGCTGATATGGTTTGCCGTCTACTGTGCGGCTGCCGGTATTCTATCGATTTTGTGGCAGTTAACTCACGCGGCATGAACTTTGTAGAGGGCGAAATACTGTACATTGACAAGCCGCTGGAGTGGACGTCGTTCAACGCGGTGAAGCGTCTGAGGTCGTGCATGCAGCGTCGCATGGGGCTGAGGAAGCTGAAGGTGGGTCACGCCGGGACGCTTGACCCGCTGGCTACAGGTGTGATGATAATATGCACCGGGCGCGCCACCAAGCGCATCGACGAGCTGCAGGCCGGCGTCAAGGAGTATATTGCCACCATAGCGCTGGGCGCGACGACTCCGAGCTATGACCTCGAGACGCAGATTGACGCTACATATCCCACTGAACATATCACCCGCGGGCTGGTCGAGGAGACGCTGACGCGTTTCACCGGCCGTATCGAGCAGGTGCCGCCGTCGTTCTCGGCCTGCAAAATCGACGGCCGCCGTGCCTACAAGATGGCACGACGCGGCGAGGAGGTCGAGCTCAAGCCCAAGGTGCTCGTTATCGATGAGATTGAGTTGCTGGATTATTCACAGCAGTCGATCACCGTCAGGGTGGTGTGCAGCAAGGGTACTTACATCAGAGCGCTGGCCCGTGATATCGGCGCTGCGCTCGGCTCGGGCGGACACCTGACGGCGCTGAGGCGCACGAGGGTGGGCGATGTGACCGTTGACCGATGCATGACCATTGACCGGGCTGTCGAGCTCATAGCCAACGCCGAGATAGAGATGCCCCCCGACGAGGCATCGGTGACAAATGACAACTAACACGATTAATATTAATTCAACGCATTAATACATACTCACTCACCGCGAGTGTGATATTAATTTAGACTTATCAAGTATGAAATTATCTCAATTCAAGTTTAAGCTTCCTGAAAACCTCATCGCACTGGAGCCTACGGCCGACCGTGATGAGTGTCGCCTGATGGTGGTGAACCGCCGCACGGGCGAGATTGAGCACCACATCTTTAAGGATATTCTGAACTACTTTGACGACGGTGACATGATGGTGTTTAACGACACCAAGGTGTTCCCGGCCAGGCTGTACGGCAACAAGGAGAAGACCGGCGCGCGCATCGAGGTGTTCCTGCTGCGTGAGCTCAACGAGGAGCTGAAGCTGTGGGATGTGCTTGTTGAGCCGGCCCGAAAGATACGTATCGGCAACAAGCTCTACTTTGGCGACGATGACTCGATGGTGGCCGAGGTGGTCGACAACACGACGTCGCGCGGCCGCACACTGCGTTTCCTCTATGACGGCCCGCACGATGAGTTCAAGTCTCAGCTCTTTGCTATGGGCGATACTCCGCTGCCCGAGTATATCAAGCGTGACACACGCCCCGAGGATGCCGAGAACTACCAGTGTATCTTTGCCAGGAACGAGGGTGCCGTGGTGGCACCGGCTGCCGGTCTGCACTTCAGCCGCGAGCTGATGAAACGCCTGGAGATAAAGGGCGTGCAGGAGGGGTATGTTACCGTTCACTGTGGCCTGGGCGCGTTCAGGGAGATTGATGTCGAAGATCTGACCAAGCACCGCATGGACTCCGAGCAGATTGAGATACGCCCCGAGCTTGTTGAGCGTCTCAACGCCACGAAGGATGCCGGTCACAAGGTGTGTGTCGTGGGCACGTCGGTTCTGCGCGGCATAGCGAGCGCCGTTAGCATGGGCGGTCACATCAAGGAGGCGTCGACGTGGACCAATAAGTTCATATTCCCGCCCTACGATTTCACTGTCACCGACGCGCTGGTGAGCAACTTCCACTTGCCTTACTCGACGATGCTGATGATGGTGGCAGCCTTTGGCGGCTATGACCTGGTGATGAAGGCCTATGACATTGCCATCAAGGAGGGTTACCGATTTGGTGCATACGGTGACGCAATGCTTATAATCTGATAATCACTCGCGTTTATGATTAAAAACGAAAGAGAATACCGTCATGCCCGCGCCCTCGAGGTGGCGGGCATGATGCTTACAGCGGCCCGTACGGCGCCCAAGGCGCGCGGTAACGACCAGCTGGAGTGTGCCGTGATTGAGGGCGATGACATCACGCGCCTGAGCGACGCAATGATGAAGCTGCATGCCGAGACCGGCCGCCCTGTCTACGAGCGCGATGCGGCCAACATACTCAAGGCCGAGTGTATCGTGCTGATAGGTTGCCGCCCGTTGCCGATGGGGCTGAACTGTGGCCACTGCGGTTTCCCGAAGTGTGGCGAGAAGCCTGCATCGGTGCCGTGTGCCATGAATGTGACCGACGTGGGTATCGCCATAGGCTCGGCGTGTGCGACGGCAGCCGACTGTCGTGTTGACACGCGCGTGCTCTTCTCGGCCGGCATGGGTGCGATGGCCCTTGATATGCTGCCCGGGTGTCGCCAGGTGTTCGCCATCCCCGTCTCAATTGGCAGCAAAAGCCCGTTCTTTGACCGCTGATGGCCGATACCTATTATACAATCGACAGTGTCGGCGAGGGTGTCTACCGCGAGAAGATGAGCAAGTTCATGGCCTTCGCGGTGCCGGTGTCGACGGCGACCGAGGCACGCGAGGTCATAGCCACATACACCAATCGCTACCACGACGCGCGGCACGTGTGCTGGGCCTACATGGTGGGCGCGGCGCGCACCGAGTACCTGTCGAGCGACAACGGCGAGCCGTCGGGCACGGCCGGCAAGCCTATACTCGGGCAAATCAACTCGTTCAATCTCACCAACGTAGTAGTGATCGTGGTGAGATATTTCGGCGGCATCAAGCTCGGCACGTCGGGGTTGATTGTAGCCTACCGCGAGGCCGCGCGAGAGGCTATCACAGCCTCACATATCATCGAGTGCCACGAGCAGGCCGAGGTGTCGTTCACGTTCCCCTATCTGGCTATGGAGCCGGTGATGCGGCTTGTCAAGAATACCGACGGCCTCAAGGTACTCGACCAGCAATTTGATAATTCGTGCAGCATGAGGGTGCAGCTCCGTGCCGACCATGAGCCCGAGTTCAGGCGCCGCCTCGCCGACATCAGCGGCCTCACCTTCAGCTAATAGCCGGTACCGTCACCCACTCTACCTAAACTATTTTAATAGTTAAAGGCAGTTAAATTTTTATCGCAGCTATTGTAACTACAAAAATAGTTTATACCTTTGCGGTGTAAACTACTTTTATAGTTATGAGAAAATCTTCATCAAAAGACCAACTTACACCCAAAGAGGAGGAGCTCATGTGCCTGCTTTGGGAGCATGGGCCAATCCTGATTAGTCGGCTCGTTTCACTCTATCCCGACCCCAAGCCCCATGTCAACACCGTGTCGACCGTCATGCGCCGTCTCGAGTCAAAAGGCTTTGTGGCTCACGAAGAGGTGAGCGGTTCGTTTGTGTATTATGCCGTTGCCAAAAAAGAGGATTTCCGCAACAAGAGTCTGGGCAACTTCATCAGGAACTATTTTGACGGCAGCTATTACGGCGCCGTTTCGGCCCTGGTAGCCGACGATAAAATCACTGCCGACGAGCTCAAGGAGCTGCTTCAGCTCGTCGAGCGTAAGGGGAAATAACTATGGGTCAGTTCTTGTCTTATTCACTCGTCAGCGGCATCTGCCTGCTCTCGATGTTTCTCGCTTACAAGCTCTTTCTTGCCGGCGAAAATCAGCATCGCTACAACCGCGCGATACTGATGGCAATCTATTTCGTGTCGTTTGCTGCAGTCCCGGCAGCCGCGCTCATACAGCGGTTTACCGCCCCGGCAGTAGTTCAGACACTCGCCGTGAGTGACATTGATATTAATCTCGCCGTGGCCGACCCTGTCTCTCAGCCCCTTTGGCCGACACTGTTGCTGTGGATATTCATAGCCGGCATGCTGGTAGTCGTGGTCAAGACGTTGATAACATGGGTGCGCATCCTGTCGGTAATACGCGCCGGGCAGAAAATCAGGCGCGACGGCTACACCTTTGTGCTCACCGACAACGGGCGCTTCGCCCCGTTCAGCTGGATGCGGTACATTGTCATAAGCCGTGCCGACTATGACAGCAACGGCTCGGCCATTATGGCCCACGAGCTGAAACATATTCAATCTTCTCATTGGATTGACCTCTTGATAGCACAGCTGGTGTGCATAGTCAACTGGTTCAACCCCGCCGCATGGCTAATGCGCGACGAGCTGCTTCTCGTGCATGAATATCAGGCCGATATGGCCGTCATGGAGCAAGGCTACAATGTCACTGATTACCAGATGTTATTGATAAAAAAAGCTGTTGGCGCCAGATTCCCGTCCTTGGCCAACAGCCTGAATCATAGTAAACTTAAAAAACGTATCACCATGATGTACAAAGAAAAAAGTGGCGCTGGCCCCAAAGCGAAGGCCCTCGCACTTGTGCCGATGCTTGCATTGTCGCTCGGCATCGTTGCAGTCCCTGCCGTCAGTGCAGCAGTATCAACAATCAGTGCCGGCTCGGTTACAGTGAGCAAAGGTAATGAAAATTCCTCTCAAAACGAAGCATCGCCGGCCGGTTTTAAAATCGTGAACATTAACCGCGATGGAAACGTGACGACAGTCATGCTGCATGGCGAGAACCTGGGTAACAATATCCGTGTATCTGACGTCGCAATCTCTGCAAGCGGTACCACCCGCCAGGCATCTTCAATGCAATGCGATATGGTCAACGGTGTAGCCACCGTCAGGGCCCAATTCAACGACCTGCCCGAGATGAAAGACTCGCAAATCACCATGTCTGTTAATGGCGAGCCCTTGTCGCTTGCTCTCAACGAGCACGATCCAAACGGCGGTTTTTTTAGCTCAATCAAGGTGGTAGGGGTTGGCACAATCAAGAAAGACTCTGCATCGATCGGGTCCGGGGCGGTCAATATCATTTCCACCTCGACATCTGATAATCAGTATAAGATTTATGTTGATGATAAGGAAATCCCCGAGGCCGATTTAAATAAAATTTCGCCCGACACCATACAGTCAATCACAGTTGACCCTACAAATTCTACAATAAAAGTTGTACTGAAAAAGTAACGACAGCTACAACATATTGATTGATAACAAGCGAGGGTGCACCAAAAAACGATTGGTGCACCCTAAATATTATGTGTAGTGGGGAATCAATATGCGTGGTGTTCGCTCTCGAGCTCACCGGGGGTGAGAGGCTTGGCATTCATCTTGTACCATACGTAGGCGATGTAGGCGACCACGACAGGGATGAAGGCCGATACCCAGGCCATCACTTTGAGCGTGAAGTAGCTCGACGAGCTGTTGGCGATGGTGAGCGAGCTCGTCGGGTCGGCGTTTGATGCCATGTAGGCGGTGTCGTTGTAGCCGGCGGCGCACAGCAGGGCAAACACGGTGAATACCACGCCTGTGCCGCTCCACCAGATGCCCTGACGGTAACCGGGCTTGATGGCGGTCTTGACAATGCCCCAGAGCACCATCACGACACCCACGGCGAGCAGTGCGCCGAGCCACCACAACTGCATGAGGTTGGTGGCATACTTATAGGGCACGGCGGTGAATGTGCTGCCCTCGATACCGGGCGATGTGAGCAGAACGCCGGTAAAGGCGAGGAACAGGACGACGAAGATGGCGCCGTTGATGATGACCGAGCGTTTCATGTCGTTGCCGAACTTCTCGCCGTCGTCTATGCTGTTGAGGAAGTAGAGGGCGGCAAGTGTGCGCGCCAGCATCAGCACCATCAGGCCCAGCAGGAGATTGCGCCACGAGGCTATGGCCTCCAGGCCGTGTGAGGGGCCCCAGGTGGAGATGACGGGGTTGCTGATAGATGTGAGGTTGGCTTTGGTGACGGTGAAGTCGGCGCCGAAGAACAGCGTGCCGACGGCGACACCGAGCAGTATGCAGCCAACGGCGCCGTTGATGAACAAGAAGATGTCATAGACACGGCGGCCGAGGATGTTGCCCTGTTTGCGGCGGAACTCATAGCTGAAGGCCTGGAGCACGAAGCTCAGCAGGATGAGCATCCACAGCCAGTAGGCGCCGCCGAACGACGTTGAGTAGAACAGGGGGAACGAGGCGAAGAATGCGCCGCCAAAGACGACGAGGGTGGTGAAGGTCAGCTCCCACTTGCGGCCGAGGGTGTTGACCATGAGATTGCGTGTGGTGTCGTTGGGGGCCATGCACAGCATGGTCTGGCCGCCCTGAACGAAGAGCAGGAATACCAACAGGGCTCCGAGCAGTGAGATCAGCGCCCACCAATATATTTGTAATGCTTCCATATTATAATAGTTTAGTGAGGTGAGAGTTTAAGCCATGAGATCGCGGTCGGCGTCTTTGCGTATCTGTGTTACCATGATGCCTATCTCGGCGGCAAGGAGCATGGTGAAGACCACGACGAATACCCAGAATGTGAACTGAACCGAGCCGCTGCCGATGGCCGAGATGGCGGCACGAGATGGCATCAGATCCTGAATGACCCAGGGCTGACGGCCAACCTCGGCGACAATCCAGCCGGCCTCGCTGCATATCCACACGATGGCGATGGTGGCGAGGCCACACAGCTGCACGAGCTTGTTGTCGAGCAGCGAGCGGCG
Organism: uncultured Bacteroidales bacterium; assembly: GCA_947175245.1. Taxonomy (GTDB): domain Bacteria; phylum Bacteroidota; class Bacteroidia; order Bacteroidales; family Muribaculaceae; genus JAAVFS01. The sequence continues at coordinate 20,761 of CAMWLW010000011.1, read as the reverse complement.
ACGGTAGACCATGTACAGCGCGGCGAGCATGAAAACCAGCAGGTAGCCGCCGGCCATGACCATGACGCGGAAGGCATAGAAGGTGAGCGCCACAGGCGGTACAGCGTCCTCGGGGTTGTCGAGGTAGCCGTAGCCGAAGTATTTGTAATCGGCTTTGAGGTCGTTGACAGCGGCGGCCATAGCCTCGGTGTCGCCGGCCGCATGTGCCTCGTCATAGCGGGCGAGGGCTGCGCGTGCGCGGCGGCCGGCCTCGATGCGATCGGCGTATGAGACGGTGTGGATGGTGTCGCCGTCGGCGGTCAGCTCGATGCCGTCAATGAGGTCTTCGATGCCGGGCACAAATGCCTCGGTGTCGTGCTTGGCAAGCATCGAGAGTCCTTTGGGTATCTCGAACCCGAAGAGCATGGGGTCGCGGTCGTCGCCTATCTGCTTGTCGGGATTGAGTATTCCCACGCCTACCAGGCCCTGGCCGCACTCACCGCGGTACAGGCCTTCCATGGCGGCGAGCTTCATGGGCTGCACGCGTGATACCTCGACAGCCGAGCCGTCGCCTGTCCACATGGTGAGCACGATGCCCACGGTGCCTACCCAGCCGGCAACTTTAATCGACGAGTAGGCTATCTCCTGATTGCGCTTCTTGAGCAGCAGGAAGCAGCTGACGCCGATAACGAAGACGGCGCCGAGCACCCAGCCGCTCAGGACGGTGTGGAAGAACTTGTTGATGGCTACGGGCGAGAGGGCCACGTCGGTGAAGCTGTCCATGACGTTGCGCATCTGGGCGGGGTCGAACTCCATGCCTGCCGGATACTGCATCCAGGCGTTGGCAACGAGAATCCACAGGGCCGAGATAACGACGCCGAGGGCTGTGAGCCATGAGGAGGCGAGGTGGAAGCCGCGGCTGACTTTGTTCCAGCCGAAGAACATCACGGCGACAAATGTTGACTCGAGGAAGAAGGCGAAGATACCCTCGATAGCGAGCGGGGCGCCGAAGATGTCGCCCACAAACCAGCTGTAGTTTGACCAGTTGGTGCCGAACTCAAACTCGAGGATGATGCCGGTTGCCACGCCACAGGCGAAGTTGATACCGAACATTTTCATCCACAATTTGGTAATACGCAGCCACTTTTCATTGCCTGTGCGGTACCATAGGGTCTCCATCACGGCTACAATAAGTGACAGGCCGATGGTCAGCGGCACGAATAGCCAGTGAACCATCGCGGTCAGGGCAAACTGTGCTCTTGACCAGTCGACAACACTCATTAAATCGTTCATGGTAAGTTGAATTTTAAGTTATTGGTTTATTTTATGTTAGAATCAGATGTCGGTACGACGGGCTGCTCCATGAGCCGGGAGCGGACGGCGTTGGCCCTGTCCTCGTCGGTGTCATAGTCGCGCTGAAGCAGGTCGGGGAACAGGAAGAGCTTGAGCACGAGGAATATCACGGCGAGTTTGATAATAATGATGGCCCACAGGCGTTTACCTATGGTCATGGAGCGGAAGCCGTCGACATAGAAGTCGATGACACGCCGCCCGAAGCCGATGATGCGTGTTGATAACTCGTTCATGTTAATTAATACAAATGTAGAAAAAAAATGTGGGAAAACAATTACCTTTGTGCTCCAATCATTATAACAGGACTGAAAATAATTTATCACTATGGCAAACTGGTTTGAATGTAAAGTAAGATATGACAAGACGATGGAGAACGGCGCCGTGAAGAAGGTCAATGAGCCTTATCTGCTCGACGCGCTGTCGTTCACTGAGGCTGAGGCCCGTATGATCGAGGAGATCACTCCGTTTATCTCGGGCGATTTCTCTATCTCGGCCGTGAAGCGTACCAAAATAGCTGAAATTTTCTGGGATGACTCGGCCGACAAGTGGTATCTTGTGAAAGTGGCGTTCATCACCATCGACGAGAAGACCGCCGCCGAGAAGAAGTCGACCTCGCTCATACTGGTGGCTGCCAACGACTTCCAGGGGGCTGTCGATGCCTTCACCGAGGGCATGAAAGACACTATGGCCGACTATGAGATAGCCTCGATAGCCGAGACCCCCATCATGGATGTGTATAAAATGAAAGTCAAGGAGGACTGATGTCACACGACATTGCACAACGCATCACCGCCATCAGACGTCGGCTGCCCGAGGGTGTCGAGCTGGTGGCGGTTTCTAAATTTCATCCTGTCGAGGAGCTGCTGGAGGCCTACGGTGCCGGTCAGCGTGTGTTCGGCGAGAGCCGTGTGCAGGAACTCGTGCTGAAGGTGGGGGCGATGCCCGCCGATGTGAGATGGCATTTTATTGGCCACTTGCAGACTAACAAGGTGCGTCAGATTATGGGCCTGTGTCACATGATAGAGAGTGTCGACTCGGTGAGGCTGCTGGAGCTGATTGACCGCGAGTCGGAGCGTGCCGGCGTAGTGACGCGCGTGCTGATGCAGGTGCATGTCGCTGCCGAGGAGACCAAGACCGGGTTCGAGCCGGGGGAACTTCTCGATTACTTTGCCGCCCGTAAGTTTGAGTCACTGAGGGCTACGCACCTGTGCGGCATCATGGGCATGGCAACCAATACCGATGATATGGGTCGTGTACGTGCCGATTTTCAGCAGATTAAAGGTGTGTTTGACCGCATTCTTGAGATTGCGCCCGATTTACGGGGCTTTGACACCGTGAGCATGGGCATGAGCGATGACCGTGAGGTGGCTATCGAGTGTGGATCGACAATGGTGCGCATCGGTACCGATATCTTCGGGCCACGGCGTTACTGACGCCCGGTGTATATGCTGTCGATTATCATTCGGGCAGCAGGCGCACGGTAATGCCGGCGGTCGTACCAGTTTGTGTCGGCGAGGGCTATGTGTGCCATGCTGACACTATAGTCGTGGAAACGGTCGTGGCCGAATATGTCGGCGAGCAACCGGCGGTCGCGGCTGCTGAGTGTGTCAAGGCCGATGGTCGGTGAGACGACAACGTGGTAGTCGGTGCCTGACAGTTCGCCGGCTATCGCGCGGTAGTACTGTTCGCGCCTGGTATCGACTCGCGCGGTATCTGAGCAGTGGAACTGCCTGTGGGCCGGAAGCCTGTGGGCCGTGTAGAAAATCTCGGGGCGCCGGCGTATGATTGAGTCCCACAGGGGGATGGATTCTTCGTTACGGTAGACGTCATAGTGCATGGGTTGTACCTCGAACACGTTTTGACGGCCGTTACGGTTATAATGCCCGTTGCAGAGATAAGGGAGATAGCTTATAAGGAAGTCGGGCGATGTGGATGTGCGCAGGTATGAGTAGTGCCACCGCGGCAGTGTCCCGGGGCCTGCGACGGCAGGCGGGTCGAGGCTGACGATATTGTCGCCCGACAGTGGATGGCTTATGGCCTCGGGGTCAAGGACTATGAGCGCGTGGCGCAGCGGTATGCCCCGGTCGCGCAGATATTTGAGCTTGAGTAGCATTGAGGCGGCGCCTTCGTGGGCTGAATCAAAGTGTATGGGTGTCGTGGGGCTGTTGATGTAGCGGTTCCAGTAGTCGACATCATAGTAACATGATATGCTCGAGCCGAAGATGTATGAATCGGGGGTGTCGCCCTCGGCTATGCGGCGTTCAATGGCTTTGAGTGAGATTAGCCCCTTGTTGGTGTATAGTCGGGGGGTGTTGTATGGGTCGACGTCGAATGATTCGATTGCCTCGCCGCGTACGACATGGTAGGGGTCGACGAGCAGGTATAGGCCGACTATCAGCGCTACGGGCGGTAGCACAATGAGCAGTGTGCGTGTCACAAAGTGTAATATGCCGGGTCGGTTATTCATTGCTTGGATAGTCGTCGCTGGTCAGAATTGATAATAGATGAAGTTGGTATCGGTAGGATTGCTGAGCATGATGGCGAGCAGCAATATCCAGTAAACGGCCATGCGTGCCGCCACGGGACGTGCCGGCAGCTGTTCGAGAGCAAACGAGTCGCGGCGACCATGCCACTCGGCCGCGAAGAGCGCTACGATTGATACAGGCAGCATGAGTCGGATAAGTACCGGGATAGCGACGGCGCCCCCGGCGAAGACCCATACGGCTGCAATAGCAGTCAAGGCAATGATGGTGACGATGGCCCAAACGCGATGTCCCAGACGGCTCAACAGCGTGATGCCGGTCCATGCGGCAAACATGGTGAGCGCTACAGTGAGCCATGTGTGGGATATGATGTGCCAGGCGTGGTCAAGGCCGTCGGATATGCGGAACAGGACAAACGTCATTATTGTAATCCAGCCCATGAGACAGATGCGTAGCATGTCGCGAGCCGATGTGGTCGGCGCGTTGTCGGCCGGGTAACGTTTCACCTTGATGGCTCGGGATAGTACCATAATGGCGCCCCACGCGACACCCCACGCGACGAAGTTCCATGACGCGCCGTGCCATATACCCGAGAGTGTGAACACGATCATGATATTCAACGCTGTGTGCCACTTGCCCGAGCGAGAGCCGCCGAGCGGAATGTAGATGTAGTCACGGAACCACGACATGAGCGATATATGCCAGCGGTGCCAGAAGTCGGCCGGAGTGCGTGAGAACGCGGGGTAGCGGAAGTTGACCATTAGGCGTATGCCGAGCATGGCTGCGAGTCCGCGGGCAATGTTGCAGTAGCCCGAGAAGTCACAGTATATCTGAATGGAGAACAGGATTGCGGCGACAGTCAGGTGCCATGTGTCGGGGTCGGCGCTGTCACTGAAAATGCGGGTGACGATGAGGCCGCAACAGTCGGCGATGGCTACCTTCTTGAAGAGTCCCCAAAGAGTCTCGCGAGCACCTTGACAGGCGAGATCGTAGTCCCACTGACGCGCTCGGTTGAGCTGCGGAATGATGTCGGCGCCGCGTTCGATGGGGCCGGCAAGCAGCTGGGGGAAGAATGACAGGTAGGTGGCGAAGGTCACGATGTTACGTTCGGGAGCGAGTGTGCGGCGGTACACGTCGACCGAGTAGCTGATTGCCTGGAAGGTGTAGAACGAGATGCCTATGGGCAGCAGTACTTCGATGGTGAATGAGTCGATGTTCCAACCGAAGGCACCAAGCAGACGCGACAGGTTGTCGCTGAAAAAATTGAAGTATTTGAATAGCAGCAGTATGGCGAGATTGACGGCTATGTTGAGTGCCGTCCACAGGCGTGGATGAGACCGCGTGGTCAGGATTGCGGTAGCGTAGGATGTCAGGGTGGTGAACAGGAGCAGTGAGAGGAACCGCCAGTCCCACCAGCCGTAGAAAATGTAGCCGGCGATGAGCAGCATCACGTTCTGAGCCTTGAGTCGCCGGGCAAGGGCCCAGTAGACGCCAAAGAAGATGACATAGAAAATCAGAAACGTGATTGAATTAAACTGCATACACTCGAGCTATCACCAAAATTCCCACAAAATTACACAAAAATCATTTTTCCTTTATCATCTTTTGTGATTCTATTTCTGCAAATGTGGCACAATTGTCTAAAATTAAAAATAGAATATTGGATTTTGATGATTCTATTTATTGCTTGGGGGTGGCGCGGGGCCAGAGGAGGGTTTGCATGAGGCCGCGGGTGATGAGGTAGGCGATGAAGGCGAGCCACAGGCCGTGATTGCCCATGTGGGTGTGGAGCAGGAAATAGAGGGCGAAGAAGACGGTCATGGCTATGAACATTGTGATCAGTTGCAGGCGCGTGGCTGTGCAGCCTATGTAGATGCCGTCCCAGATGAAGGCGAGGAAGCCGGCCAACGGGATGGTGACGGCCCAGAGCATATAGTCGCGTGCGGCGTCGAGCAGATGCCGGCTGTCGGTAAGCAATGACAGTATCCACTCGCCTGAAACGAAGTAGATTATTGAGTAGATGACGGCGAGGCGGAAGCCCCAGCGCATGAGTGAGCGGATGCACACCCGCAAGGCGTCATGGTCGCGCGCGCCTGTCAGTTTGCCCACAAGTGCCTCGCCGGCATAGGCGAATCCGTCGACCATGTAGGAGAACAGGATGAAGAGCTGCATGAGCAGGGCGTTGACGGCAAGGATGTCGTCGCCCTGACGTGCGCCGGCGCGTGTGAACCAAAGGGTAACGGCGATGAGGCACGCGGTGCGCATCATGATGTCACTGTTGACGCGGAAGTAGTGGCCGAGCGACCCGAGCTCGAGGATGTGGCGGAGACTGACGCGGCCGGGGTGGTAGTGACGGCACATTAAGAGTCCGATGATGAGTCCTGCCCATTGTGCGACGAGTGTGCCGGTGGCGACGCCATCGAGTTTCATGCCGAGGCCGAAGGTGAGTATGGGGCTGACGGCTATGTTGATGACGTTGATGGTTATTGAGATTATCATGGGGCGGCGTGACGACTGTCGGCCAAGAAACCACCCTGTGAGGACATAGGTGGCGAGCACGGCGGGCGCACCCCAGATGACGATCGAGAAGTAGCGGCGGGCGAGCCGGTTGGTGGCCTCGTCGGCACCGAGAAAGTCGAGCAGACCGTCGACTAGCAGCGGTGACAGGACGATGAGGATGACAGCGATGGTGAAGCTGATGAGGAGTCCGCGCCACAACAGAAGTGACTGCATGGCGCTGTCGCCTCGGCCTGTGGCTATGGCCGTGAGTCCGCCTGTACCCATGCGCAGAAATCCGAACAACCAGTAGAGCAGATTGAACATGCTGCTGCCCAGGGCGATAGCCTCGAGGTAAATGTCGTTGTCGAGGTGGCCTGTGATGGCTGTATCGACAAGCCCCAGCAGGGGCGTCGTTATATTGGCTATAATCGACGGCACTGCCAGGGCCAGTATGTCGCGGTTGATCGCTTTCATGAAGCGCTTGATATGTGGGCGGTTACTTCTTTACGCGGCAGCTGTCAAACCACAGGTAGGCGATAAGAAGAATATACATCACGAGGCCTGCAATCTGGAGTGTACCGGTAGCGAACGGCACGGTGTAGTCGATGCCGATAGCTCCGAAGCAGCTGCGGAAGAAGTTGTGCATCGGCTCGTTCCACTCAAAGAAGCGTGTCAGGGCGGCAAAGACACCGAAGAGGGCACCGCCGGCTATGAGGCCTGACGAGATGAGTGTACCGCGGTCGCGGCGACGGTCGTTGACGGCTGCATCTTTAGAGCTATGGGCAACGAACCAGGCGATTGCTCCACCAACGAGTAGCGGGGTGTTGAGCGACAGGGGGATGAACATGCCGAGGCAGAATGCAAGTGACGGCACTTTGAGCCAGTTGAGCAGCAGGGCGAGGATGACGCCGGTGATGTAGAGAATCCAGGGAGTGTCGCCGCCGGTCATGAGGGGCTCGATGACTTTGGCCATAGCGTTGGCTTGTGGTGCGACGAGAGGATCGGGGTGGGCGGCATCGGCCGTGAAGCCATAGACGTCGTTGAGCACGAGGATTACACCGCCGACGGTGGCTGCCGATACAAGTGTGCCGAGGAATTTCCACTGTTCCTGTTTGCGCGGTGTCGAACCGAGCCAGTAACCTACCTTGAGGTCGGTGACGAAGCCGCCGGCCATAGAGAGGGCGGTGCAGACTACGCCGCCGATGACCATTGAGGCAACGATGCCTGAGGGGCCGTTGAGGCCGATGGCGACGAATATGGCCGAGGCGATAATCAGTGTCATGAGTGTCATGCCCGACACGGGGTTAGAACCAACGATGGCGATGGCATTGGCTGCCACGGTGGTGAACAGGAAGGCGATGATGGTGACTACGATCCAAGCTACGAGCGCCTGCCACCAGCAGTCGATGACACCGGTCATGAAGAACACGAGAACAGCGATGAGGGCGATGGCGATGAAAAAGACGATGTGTTTCATCGAGATGTCGAGCTGCCAACGCATGGGTTTGGCCGATGAGGCGGCACCTGACTTGAACTCACGGCCGGCGAGGCCTACAGCCTGGCGTATGATGGGCCATGACTTGATGATGCCGAGGATGCCCGACATGGCGATACCGCCGATGCCTATCATGCGCGCATAGTTGGCGAAGATTTCCTCGGGTGCCATAGCTGCGATTGTCTCGTTGCCGTATGTGCCCATGAGGGGTATGAGTATCCACCACACGAAGAGTGAACCGGCGGTGATGATGAATGCATATTTGAGGCCTATGATATAGCCGAGACCGAGGACGGCGGCGCCTGTGTTGCAGCTCAGCACCATCTTGGCCTTGGCGGCTACAGTCTCACCCCATTGAGTGGCGGTGGTGGTGATGGTACCGGCCCACCAGCCGAAGGTCTCGACGATGTAGTCGTAGAGGCCGCCTATGAGCGAGGCGATGACGAGGGTGAAGGCCTGACCTTTGTTGGCGCTTGACTGTCCGCTGGCGAGTACCTGGGTGGTGGCGGTTGCCTCGGGGAAGGGATACTTGCCGTGCATGTCCTTGACGAAGTACTTGCGGAAGGGGATGAAGAACAGGATGCCGAGAATGCCGCCGAGCAGTGAGCTCATGAAAATCTGAAAGAAGTTTACGGTAATCTCGGGGTGTGAGGCCTGGAGTATGTACAGGGCCGGCAGGGTAAAGATGGCGCCGGCGACAATGACGCCCGAGCATGAGCCGATGGACTGTATGATGACGTTCTGGCCGAGCGGATGTTTGATGGCGAGCGCGCCCGAGAGGCCGACGGCTATGATTGAGATTGGGATGGCGGCTTCAAATACCTGTCCGACTTTCAGACCGAGATAGGCTGCGGCGGCGCTGAAGATGACGGCGAGGATGAGGCCCATGATGACCGAATAGGGGGTGACTTCGCGATAGTCGCGGGCCGGGTGCATGATGGGGCGGTAGTTCTCGTCAGCGGCGAGCTCGCGGAACGCGTTGTCGGGGAGCTGGACGGGATCGGCGTCGGCATACTCGGGCGTAGCCGATGCCGGCGTGTTTGGAATTTTGTTGCTCATATTATATTATATAATGTGTTTGATTGATTCATTTGTTGGTCTCGGCCGGGGGGTGTGGTGCCGATGCAGGTCGTGACAGGATGTCGAATGTGTCGGCGACTATCGACGTCTCGCGCCGGGTGATGGCGTTGCGGTCGTTCCACTCGCGTGTGCGCAGTTTGCCTTCGATATAGAGCTTGGTGCCCTTGGTGAAGTATCGTTCGGCGCTGATGGCGGCGTCATCCCACATGATGATGGTGTGCCACTCGGTGCGCTCGGGAATCTCGGCTCCGTTTGGAAGCCGGCGAGGGGGCTCGGTCGTGGCGAGGCGAAACCGGGCCACGGGGCGTTTGTCGGCATATCTTATCTCGGGGATGGTGCCTACGTTGCCTACGAGTATGACTTTGTTTACCATTGTTTCAGTATTGGATATGTGACATCATTTGACGCGGAGACGGTCGCCGGGGTGAATTTTGCTCGAGGTTGTGAGATTGTTGAGTTTCAAAACCTTGGCGGTAGTGGTGCCGTAGCGGCGAGCAATCTTGGCTACGCTCTCGCCCGAGCGGACGGTGTGGTAGACGGGCTTGCCGGCGCCGTTACCGGTCTTGGCCGTGGAGGTTTTTGCCGGTTTCGGGGCGGGAGGTGCGACTGTCTCGGTTGTTTCAGTTGTTTCGGCCTGTGAGGCGTTCTCTGACCGGGTTGCAGCCGGTGATACGGCACCGGCGATGACTTGCCTCATTATCGAGTCGTTCTCGGCATCGATGTTTATCGAGTCATTGACGGCAATGAGGGGATTGCCTATCGAGTCGGTGGGCACGGTGTCGGGTACAACCGAGGTGGAGGCGTCGATGATGTTTTCTTCAGGCACAGGTTTGAGTGTACGCTCGGTGACGACAATCTTGATTGTGCGGCCGGCCTTGAGGCTCTTTATCTTGTTGGCGCGTTTTATCGAAGCCTCGGTTACGCCATAGCGTCGGGCGAGCTTGGCAAATGTATCTCCTTTCTTGACTTTGTGATACTTGGTGGTCTCGGTGATGATGTAATCGCCGTCCTCGCGTTGAACTGAGGCTCCTGTCGAGGGCTCGACGACAGCCCGGCGCGCATACTTGGCTGCATCGTGGGCCACAATGGAGTCTTCGCTCATTATGTAGCTGTAAATCTGGAAGCTGGGAAGGACGAGGGGGTAGGGCTTGATGTCGCCGGGAATGTAGTCTTTGCGATACTGTGGGTTGAGAATACGAATCTCGTCGATAGGTATCTGGAGTACATCAGAAATCTGCTGGAAGTAGACGCGCTTCTTGACGTGAATCGAGTCGGTGACGATGGGGCGCTTGGCCACAGCAGGCTTGATTCCGTGCTCGTTGTGATAGTTCATGACATAGTTGGCGGCGATGAAGGCGGGGACATATCCGCGTGTCTCGGCGGGCAGGAACGGGTAGATGGCCCAGAAATCCCTGGCGTTGTCGCCGGCGCGTCGCATGGCTTTGTTGACGTTGCCGGGGCCACAGTTGTAGGCGGCGATGGCGAGTGACCAGTCGCCGTAGATTGTATAAAGCTCCTTGAGGTATTTTGCCGCCATGATTGATGATTTGACGGGGTCGCGTCGTTCGTCGACAATTGATGTGATCTCGAGTCCGAGGCCTTTGCCGGTGGGTGCCATGAACTGCCACAGGCCGGTGGCACCGACTCGTGACACGGCGTTGGGGTTGAGGGCCGACTCGATGACAGGGAGGTATTTGAGCTCGAGCGGAAGGCCTTCGCGCTCGAGTGCTTCTTCAAAGATAGGGTTATAGTAGATGCTGAGGCCGAGCATATTCTCGACGAGTGCGCGTCGGCGCTGGGTGTAGGCATTGATGATGGAGCGCACTACCGAGTTGAACGGCATTTCGATCTCGACGGGCAAGCGTGAGAGTCGTTCGGTGATGACTGCGTCAGACGTGGGTACGTCCTCGGTGTATTCGATGCCGGCGTCGAGCACGGTGTAGTTCTTCAGATACCAGTTCTGAAGCATGGCGTGTGTGTCGGCCTCGAAGCTCTCGGGCAGGATGACGGTACGGTCGGTGAGCGATCGGTCGAGCGAGAGAACGTTCTGGGCCTTGACAGCGATAGTTACTGACGCGCAGGCAAGAAGTGATATTAATGTTTTTGAAAGCATGATGGTGACTGGTGGATGTGTGTTGATTACTAAAAACATAGCGCCCATTGAAGCCCGACGCCGGGGAGCTGTCCCCGGGTGTCCTGAATGAGGACGGGGTTAAGATCCATCGACAGCTGTGGCGAGATGTCGAAGTGTGACAACGTGGCGTCGACATAGGCGTCGACCATGGCGAGCAGGTATACTCCGATCATGCAGATGACACACAGGTCGCGGTTGCGGCGGAAGTAGTTCTTGCGTGATTTGAGTATGTTGTTGAGCCATGTTTTGTCGAGGTCTTCCTCGCGTACGTTGCCATGGAAAAAGTCCATGTAGCTACGTGTGGAGGGGTCGTTGTCAGTAAGGTCGGCATAGGCACGGGTGTAGTCCTTGAGCATGGTGTTGTTCCATGAAGTGGCATAGGCGAGGCCGAGGTAGCCGCCGATGACGAGTGGCAGTTTCCAGTAACGGCGGTTATAAATCTGTCCGAGTCCGGGGCATAGTGCCGAGAGCCAGACGGCGCGGTTGGGGTCGGGTACGTATTCGACTTCGCGGCGTTCCCACTCGTCGTCGGTGACAACTGGAATGGTGTCGTTAGAGGTGGCCACGAAAACGCCGTCGTCAAAGTCGAAATGCGTGACCTCGATATCGTCGCCCTGCGGTACCTGACGTGCCATCTCGATGCTGTCGGGTAGCTGTGTGGCGATGTGTGGCACGGGTGGGGTTGAGGGTGCCGTGGCAGTGGATGCTGATTGCGAAAAAACGTTAAAACATCCCGAAATGATGATGAACATCGCTGCAACAAGACTTCGGGTGGAGGTCTCGCGCAGCGATGTGATTATGAGGTGAAATGTAAATCTCGCAGGCATTGTCGTGATTGATAATAGTTTATCGCTCCACGACGGTAGCTGTTGTGGCTTACTGCCGGGAGTCTTTTCTATTCAGTGTGTCAAAGATAGTAATTAATTTGGCAAGTTCCTCTTCATTTTTGAACGGAAATGTGATTTTTCCACTGCCGCGGTGTGTGCAATCGAGCTTGACCCGGGTGCCGAAAGTGGCCGAGAGGTGGTCTTGCAGCATGTCGTAGTCGTGGTTGGCAGTGGCGGGTTTGGTGGTAGATTTAGGTGCCGGAGTACCGTCGCGCATCTCCTTGACGAGCTCCTCGACGCGGCGCACCGAGAGACCTTCTTTGACAATGCGGTTATAGAGCCTTAACTGGGCTTTGGGGTCGTCGATGGCGAGGAGTGCGCGGGCATGACCCATGTCGACGAGTTTGTCGCGCAGTCCGAGCTGAACCTCGGCCGGCAGTTTGAGCAGGCGCAGGAAGTTGGCGATGGTGGCACGTTTCTTGCCTATGCGTTCGCTCAGACGTTCCTGAGTTAGCTCGTACTGGTCGATGAGTTTCTTGAATGTGAGGGCTATCTCGATGGCGTTGAGGTCTTCGCGCTGGATGTTCTCGATGAGCGCCATCTCGGTGAGCTCGGTGTCGGAGGCGGTGCGTATGTAGGCCGGTACCGACTGCAGTCCGGCCATAATAGCGGCGCGGTAACGACGCTCGCCGGCTATAATCTGGTAAGTGTCAGGGCCTGTCTTGCGCAGTGACAGGGGCTGTATGATGCCCAGCTCGCGTATCGATGCAGCGAGTTCTTCGAGTGCATCGGTGTCGAATGTGGTGCGTGGCTGTTCGGGGTTGGGCGATATGAGGCTCAGGTCGATGTCGTTGATTGCCGATGAACCGCGCGCGGGGGTGTCGTCCATCGAAATGAGCGAGTCGAGGCCGCGGCCGAGTGCATTACGTTTTATTGCCATGACAGTGATGTGTTTGTAGGTTATTTCTTGTGTTTGGCGATGATCTCTTTGGCAAGGCTTATGTGGCTTGTGGCTCCGCGGCTCTCGGCATCGTAGAGAATGGCCGGCAGACCGTGGCTGGGTGCCTCGCTGAGTCGTATGTTACGGGGTATGACGGTGTTGAACACCATGTCGCCGAAGTGGCCTTTGAGTTCCTCGTAAATCTGGTTGGCTAAACGCAGGCGTGCGTCGTACATTGTGAGCAGGAAGCCTTCGATCTCGAGCGAGGGGTTGAGCTTGGATTTGATGATACGGATGGTGTTGAGCAGTTTGCTGATGCCTTCGAGGGCGAAGTACTCGGCCTGGACGGGGATGATGACCGAGTTGGCGGCTGTGAGGGCGTTGACGGTGATGAGACCGAGCGACGGCGAGCAGTCGATGAGGATGTAGTCGTATTTCTCGGCCACGGGTTGGAGCAGGTTGGCGAGGACGCGCTCTCGATTGGGTTTGTTGATGAGCTCGAGCTCGGCACCGGCGAGGTCTATGCGCGAGCCTATGAGGTCGAGGCCGTCGATGCAGGTGCCTACCTGTGAGCCGTCGACGGGATAGTTGTCGACCAGGCACTCGTAGATTGATGACGTCATGGTGCGCGGGTCGATTCCGTAACCCGACGTGGCGTTGGCCTGGGGGTCGGCATCGATGATGAGTACGCGTTTGCCCTCACGGGCGAGTGAGGCCGCGAGGTTTATTGTAGTGGTTGTCTTGCCGACGCCGCCTTTTTGGTTGGCTATGGCTATGATTTTTCCCATGTTGCGTGTTTTAGTCTAATGTTTCACGCTGCAAAGTAACATCAAAACCGGCTTATAACCTACTGATGAAAGGGGTTTTTAGTGAAATTGTCAATAACTGTCGAAAATTGTCAATAACCTCGTGGAACATTCACCTGCCATTGAGTTTGTAAATACTCGGTAGGTCCTCAAGTGCCTTAATAATTAGATTGCCTTGCTTGCTATATCATCGTTTCTTATACAACCGTAACTATTGGTTGACCGAAGAATGACGATAGCATGGTAAGGGTGGCAAGCGTGAAGTTATGCTGTCCACTTAACCACTTGGTTATCTCGCAGGGACGTTTACCTATAGATCGGGCAAACTCAGCTTTTGACAATCCTTTCTGCCTCATAAGTTCATAGATCTTATTGGAAATAGCCATCTCCATATCCACTTCTTTATGAATGGCAGCCGGTATGGATGCCACAATCTGGTTATATTCTTCAAATGCAGTTTTCATAGGTCAAAGGTTTTATCGGTTATAATTTCATTTTCTGAAATTGCAATTGTCCCGTCTTTCACACCTTGTTTAATAAGCTTATCGAAGTTTTGGAGGGTTACCACAAATCCTCGCAATTCATCATCTTCATCATACGTGCGCGTTTTCTTGATTCCACCATTACCCAAAATAAGGATACTGTCGGATAGCCGTAGACAGTATAGGCGTAACTTTGATTTTATAACCGGGAGCGCGCACACTCTATCGCTCATCTTTCCTTCGGGTCGGAAGAAACGCTCAAGCGCTCCAAGGTCGGCGATGCTTTCAACGAATTTGGCTATACGAGCTAAGTCTTCATTATAGGTCGCATCATTCTTAAAGCGGTTATAAAAACGAAGATACTCACCCTTGTCTTCAGTGATGAACTGAATGGTGTATAGGGTGCAGTTACGGTCTTTGTTTAGTTGTATAAGTTCAGCTTCGCTCATGCCATTATCGTCTTTTTATCTTTATAACCGCAAAGTTAAGAAAAAGTCTTTACTTTTAAGTAAATAACGAATGATTTTTTTTATAAAAATATTCGCCAAAGTGTTCGGGGTCAGGGTTTCCACTCTGAGCCGGAGGCGTCGCTGGGCATGCGCCAGTCGCCGCGCGGCGAGAGGCCTACGCCGGTGACTTTGGGGCCGTCGGGCATACATGAGCGCTTGAACTGCTGGTTGAAGAAGCGGCGCATGAAGGTGGTGAGCCAGTGTTGGATGGTCTCGGGCGTGTAGCGGCCATCGAACACGTGGAGCGCGAGGCGGTAAATCTCGGGGGTTGAGCGGCCGTAGCGCAGGAGGTGGTAGAGGAAGAAGTCGTGCAGCTCGTAGGGGCCGACGAGGTCTTCGGTTTTCTGGGTGATGTTGCCGTCGTTGTCGGCCGGGATAAGCTCGGGGCTTATGGGGGTGTCGACTATGTCGAGCAGGGCGGTTTTCTCGGCAGGGTCGGTGGCGTGGTGTGCGAACCACTCGACCAGATGGCGTATCATGGTCTTGGGGATGCCGGCGTTGACGCCATACATCGACATGTGGTCGCCGTTGTAGGTGGCCCATCCCAGGGCGAGCTCGGAGAGGTCGCCGGTGCCGATGACCATGCCGCCCGTCTGGTTGGCGATGTCCATGAGCAGGTAGGTGCGCTGGCGTGCCTGGGCGTTCTCATAGGTGACGTCGCGCACGGCAGGGTCGTGGCCTATGTCGGCGAAGTGTTGATTTACAGCTGATACAATTGAAATCTCGCGCATCGTGACGCCGAGGGCCTGCATGAGGGTGACGGCGTTGTTGTGGGTGCGGCCTGTGGTGCCGAATCCTGGCATTGTGACGCCGATGATACCGCTGCGGTCAAGTCCGAGCAGATCGAACGCGTTGGCGGTGATGAGCAGGGCGAGGGTCGAGTCGAGGCCTCCCGAGATGCCTATGACGGCCGTGCGGCAACGGGTGGCGTCGAGACGACGTGCGAGACCGTGGGTCTGGATGTTGATTATCTCGGCTGCCTCGGCGTCGACATCGATGCCTTCGGGCAGGAACGGGGTGGCCGAGTAGGGATGCATAATATCATCGTCGTGAACGGCGGGGGTGCAGTCCACATTAATAATATTATAGGGTGTATGGGGGCGGTTGAACGATGCGCAGTCGTTGAACGTGTTGTTGTGCAGGCGGTCGCGGTTGATGGCGCTGATGTCGATGTCGGCGATGGCATACTGCGACTCGAGCGACCAACGGGGTGATTTCTCGATTATCGAGCCATTCTCGGCAATGATGCACTTGGAGTCAAATACCAGGTCGGTTGTCGACTCTCCATAGCCGGCCGACGAGTAGACATAGGCGCCGATGCAGCGTGTGCTCTGGCTCTTGATGAGGTTGAGCAGGTAGTCATACTTGCCGGTGACGTCGTTGCTGGCGCTGAGGTTGACTATGATGTGGGCTCCGGCCAGGGCGGCATAGGTCGAGGGGGGTATCGGAGCCCAAAGATCCTCACACACTTCGGCGCCGATGAGTATGCCGCCGGGGGTGGCAACGAGGTTGCCGGTGCCGATAGGTACCTCACCTATGGCCGGGCCGAGGTTAATGGTGCCGCTGACATTGTGCCCCGACGTCCACCAGCGTTTCTCATAGAACTCGTTGTAGGTGGGCAGGTAGGTTTTGGGCACGACGGCGAGCAGCTTGCCGCCTCCGATGGCTATGGCACAGTTGTATAGCGCGTTGCGGTAGGGTAGAGATGCACCGACCCACAGCACCATGTGGCGTGTGGCGGCATGGTTCATGATGGTGTGGATGCACCGCAGGGTGGCGTCGATGAGTGTGCCGGTGTGGTGAAGGTCGGCGCATGTGTAGCCCGTGATGCACATCTCGGGGAACACGGCCATCTCGACACCGCGGGCTACAAGCTCGTCGGCAAGTTTTAGAATCTGGTTAGTGTTGTATTCACAGTCACCGACGTTAATGACAGGTGACGCAGCTGCTACTCTGAAAAATTCCTGTGCCATATTTAGTAATAACCTTTGGAACGGCAAAGGTATAAAAAAACTTCAAAGAGTGTCGCGTCAGCGCTGTATTTTCTGAGTGCGGCTACCGTGTTTCTCGATGTAGAGGGCGCCGGGTGCGGGATTGTCGATGCGTATGCCCTGCATGTTGTAATATACGGCGGGAGCATCGGGGTCGCTGTCGGCAGTGATGACGTCGACCGATGCGCTGACAAATTCACCGCCACCGTTGAGGTAGACGGGTATAGTGTGGGTGGCGTCGCCATAGGTGACTGTGAGGTGTCCGCTGTAACGGCCGTCGGCACCGGTGATGGTGTTACCCTTAGCCGAGGCTATAAGTGGAGAGACGGTGCAGGTGTAGTCCTTGAAGTCTTTGTCGATGAGTGTGCCGTAACGGTTGTAGGCATAGACTGTGGGGGTATAGCTTTGGCCCGTGGTGAGGTCGAGATGCTTGTCGACAATCTCGATGGCGGCAACCTGGTTGTCGTCGGGGGCGGTCGATACGGCAAACAGGGCGTTGACTACCACGCGCGGCTCACCCTCCTTGCGGTCTTTGTCGAGACTTGAGGTCGAGGGGATATTGCGGATGCCGAGGCGGTCGACATACATGGTCGACGAGCCGCCGCCGTCAAAGTTCATGGCATAGGTGCAGCCGAGGTTTTTCATGAACCAGGCCATTTCCTGTTGGGTTGCTCCGATCGAGCCGCCGGCTTTGCGGCCGTCGACAACGAGCAGTATCATGCGTGATTTGTCGTTGTTGTAGCCTACGGCTGTGCGGGGCTCGCGGTTGGCGAGATGCTCGGGATAGCTCAGCGTAGGCTGGATTGTGCCGCCATAGAGCAGATAGGGGAAGCCGCCGATGACTTCGCGTGCGTCAAACGAGGTGTTGTCGGCCTTGAAGTCGAAGTAGAGCTTGATTTTATCACCCTTTTTCAAACCGGCAACGATAGTGTTGGCATTGCCGTGGCCCGAGAGGACAAATCCGTCGGCAGGTATCTTCATGTTGCCGATGTTTTTTTCGGCATCCGTCAGCACTTCGAGGTCGGCGGTACGGCCCCAGAACGTGCGTTCACCGTTGACGAGACGCACGGCAACCTCTGAGCCCCATTCGTTTGTGCCGGTATGTCCGGCCGGATAGGTGGTGCCGTTCTTGATGAACTGCCACTGGGGTGAGTATATGACAAGTGCATTGGTGGTACGCTCTTCGTTGGTCGAGCAAGGATAGGTGCGGGTGTCGGGGAGAATTAATGTGCCTTTTGATGCGACGGTGACGTGGCGCGAGAATTGGGGCACGCCTTTGCTGTCGAAGCACAGGTAATAGTCGTCGATATCGGCCGACGGGCCAGTAGTCTGACGATTGGCCAACTGACCGTCCGAAATGCATACACCGAGCGAGTTGTAGGGGTAGCCGGTGTTGAAGAAGTCGGCATTGACGCCGTTGAAATAGCGCTGACCCGGGGCATCAAAGCGTGCTGCAATGTCGGGAACGGTCTCGACGGCACGCATATCGTTCTTGGCCTTGGCCGAACGCATCTCGACCCATTGGTTGTTCAGGTCAATCTCGGTGTAGAACGCGTGGTTCACACCATCGGGGCCCGTTATGTCGATGTGAGTTAGCGTCGTGCCGGGGCCAACCGTGGCATGGAATGTCGTGTCGACGGTATGCTCTACATAGTTTACCGTCCACTTTGCCTCAGCGTTGGCAAAAGCGACTGAAGATAATATTAAAGAGGCTGTGAAAAATGATTTACAGGTCATGGTAAAGGTATGAATAAATGATATAATCAGTTTAATAGCTTACAAAGATAATAAAAAATCGTCTATCCCCAATCTAAAATTACAATTATTGTAGATAAATAGAACTGTTAAATGGAAAGAAAAGAGGTCGTTTGCTACCTTTATGTCGCTCAACTTCGGCGGTTCACACAACCGCAATTCCAAAAGAAAACCCCGACAATCACTGCCGAGGTCTCCGTGTAGTATGAGTTGCTGTTTACTTTAGAATACTTGATGATGTGCCCATCTGTTGCGACGCCTCGTTGCCGCGCTGTATCTTCTTGCCGAAGCCGAAAGTATAAGTGGCCGACAGCAATACGTAACAATGATAGCTTGTGTTGTAGTATGTGGTGGCTACATCATAGTTCGGACTTGTCGTTTCGGATTTTGATGCTTCCCAATTCCAACGGAAGGGATTGGTGAGCCGTGCCTGTACGTTCCATGAGGAATTGCCCCAACCTACAATAGCGGTGTATGCGCTCTTGTCTTTCATCCATGCGCCGTTGACATAACCATCGCAGTATTCTTGGGGCGATTGATATTGCAGACCGAAGTTCCACCCTCCGACATAATAGAATGCTTGGATATACCATAAGACACGTTGCTTAGTCCAATCAAAGGGCACGCCGTTGCGTACTATTCTGTGTGCCACTTGTCCGTTAATCATTAGACTGTTGTTGATAAGTCGTGCGGTGCCTTGTACTCCATATAGCCATGATGAATAATTGCCAACTCCCTTTTGCTGTATGGTGCGGAGAATGCAGTCTGGAGATGCCTTAATACATAGGCATATCGGTCGGTAATTACGGTAGTTTGACCGAAAGCGGCGAAATTGAATTTATTGTTAGGCATGAACACATATCTCAAGTTTGCATCCCAGCTCTTATAAGGTGTTACGTCCGGGTTGCCGGTATAGCTGAACAAGGGATTTGACTGTATTATGGCTGTACTGCGGTATGATGAAGCCAAAGTCCACGTGGCGTGATGAAATTCTGCGCTTATGGAGTTTTTATTGTTAAAGGCATATTGCAGTGAAAAATCCATCCACGGTTGTGTGTAATGCTCTGATACATCGCCCAAAGTTGAGTGATCGTAATTAAAACCGCCTCCAATAAGTCCGTTGAATTTATCGGTTTTGAAGTTGTAGAACAAGCCGGAACCGACCCGATAGGTAGTCAGATGGTCAGAAGCAGTTGAGGTGCCTGAATATTGGGTACGATTGGAAAGGAGTGTTCCGTTGAGAATGGCTGTAATGTTGCCGTATTTGCCAAAGTCGTGCATGAATCGCAGTGATGTGGTGGCTCGGTGCGAATCATCGGTTGCTCCATTGGCAAACGATGAGACTGCGGCCTATGAATATAGTCTTTGTTGGTTGGTGTGGGAATAAGAATAGTAGGGATTGAAACTTATGCTGTTGCCGTGAGGTAACACGAAATTCCAGTAGCCGGAATATGTTAAGGAGTTAGTGCGACTGTTTTGGTCGTCGGTATAATCAGTCGAGGGAAAGTTGGCTGGAGAGAAATAAACTTTACCTGCTGTATTCTGCTTGGGCGAGCGAAAGAAGTTCGCATCCAAAGTGTTTACCATTGTTATCTTATCTGTGAGATATGTAGCTTTTAATGTAGGCCAATATGATTGTTGACGTACTTTGGTATAGTCCGGTTCTGATATTCGATCAAACGTTTTTATGGAACCGTCAGTCTGCGGAAGTCTATATTTCTCCACTGTCGACTGGCTCAGATGGTCATTGGCTGAATACCAACCACCGACACCTATGTCGAAAGTCATACGTTTATACTGTAGTTTGGAGAATAGGTTGAGTTGCCCGGAATTGGCAATGAAGAAATCATTTGCGTATGCTTTTACATATCCACCGTACTCATACTTCTGCATGATGAAGTTGACTACATGCTGCGAACCTTGAAACCGCGGATCAGTGGGAAAATCATAATATTCAACTTTCTTCACGTCAGCCATACGCATTCCATTCAAATCCTGTTCAGAAGCAGGAACATAGTCTATAAAAAGGTCAACTTTCTGCCCTACGTTTGTGGTTACGTTATATCCTGACACCAAACCGAGTTGAGGAATAGCCATGTGGTTTAGTAGTTCTGGACCGTTTTGGGCTGCATTGCGTTGGTGCTTGGTGGGGAGATAGGTAGATACGGTAGCAGATGTAGATTGAAGTTTAGCCTCTACGACAACCTCTTTAAGTTCCTGTGTCTTGATACTGTCGTTAGTCTCACTTTGCGCTATTGCACCGAAAGTACATAGCCATATACCTATTAATACAACTATTTGTTTCATATATCGAAGTCATTAATATTATGGCGCAAAGTTACCGACAATAAAAATAAAAGAGGCCACCTAAACTTTGAACTGCACCCCAAAAGTTAGACAAAAAACTTTTGGAGTGCTTTTTTATGAA
>CAMWLW010000010.1 GCA_947175245.1 uncultured Bacteroidales bacterium | reverse complement strand
GCTATGACCGATAGTCGTAAATTTTTGAAAAGTATGGCCATGATGGGAGCCGCCGCCGCTGCCGCCGATCCTGTAGTACGTGCCGCCCAGGGTGTCTTACAGACAACTCCCTCTAAGATTATTATGCCCCCGAGCGCAGGTGATCTCCTGATCAAGAACGATGCGCTGCCTATAACCGGAACATTCCTTGACGAGATTTCTCACGATATACCTCACCAGAACTGGGGCGAGAAGGAATGGGAGCAGGATTTCCTGAACATGAAGGCTATAGGTATCGATACCGTCATTATGATACGTTCGGGCTACCGCAAGTTCATAACCTATCCGTCGCCCTACCTGATGAAGAAACATGGCTGCTACAAGCCCTCGGTCGACACGCTCGACATGTTCCTGCGTCTGGCCGACAAGCACAATATGAAATTCTACTTCGGCCTCTATGACTCGGGTCGTTACTGGGACACCCACGACATGTCGTGGGAGGTTGAGGACAACCACTATGTCATCGACGAGGTGTGGGAGAATTACGGCCAGCACCATCCCAGCTTCCAGGGCTGGTACATCAGCGGCGAGATAAGCCGTGCCACCAAGGGTGCTATCGACGCATTCCACACTATGGGCAAGCAGTGTAAGGACGTCAGCGACGGCCTGCCCACATTCATATCGCCCTGGATCGACGGTAAGAAAGCCGCTATGGCCGCCAGCTCGAACCTCACCAAGGAGGATGGCGTATCGGTAGCCCAGCACGAGAAGGAGTGGAACGAGATTTTTGACGGTATTCACGACGTTGTTGACGCGTGCGCCTTCCAGGACGGCCACATCGACTATGACGAGCTCGACGCGTTCTTTGAGGTCAACAAGAAACTGGCCGACAAGTATGGCATGCAGTGCTGGACCAACGCCGAGTCGTTTGACCGCGACATGCCCATTCGCTTCCTGCCCATCAAGTTCGACAAACTGCGCATGAAACTCGAGGCTGCCAAGCGTGCCGGCTATGATAAGGCTATCACCTTTGAGTTCAGCCATTTCATGAGCCCGCAGTCGGCTTATCAGCAGGCCGGTCACCTCTATGACCGTTACAAGGAATACTTTGAGATGGTCTAAGGAGACGCGTTAGACCCTATATACATTAATATATATAGCAAGATTAATCACTACCTTATGGGTAACGATCGCAGAGACTTTCTCAAGACGGCATTTGCCGCTGCCGGCGCTGTGGCGCTGGGCAGCGGTGTCGATGCGGCCGCGCGTATTGCAACGCCCGACAGCACGCTCGTGACGACACCCGGTGACGCGCTCCCGAGCTTCAAGACTCCCGACTGTATGGAGGGTATGCCCATTCACGCCACGTTCCTTGACGAGGTGTCGTGGGATATACCTCATGCCAACTGGGGCCCCGAAGAATGGAACCGCGACTTCGCTCACATGAAGGCGATGGGCATCGACACCGTCGTGCTCATACGTGCCGGCCTGGGCAAGTGGATTGCAGCCCCGTTTGACGCGCTTATCGGCAAGGAGGCCGTGATGTATCCGCCGGTTGACCTGGTGGAGATGTTCCTGACACTCGCCGACCGTCACGACATGCGCTTCTTCTTCGGTTTCTACGACTCGGGCTACTACTGGCACATAGGCGATTATCAGCACGAAGTGGATCTGAACCGCGCCCTCATTGACGAGGTGTGGGCCAAGTATGGTCACCACAAGTCGTTCAAGGGCTGGTATATGAGCCAGGAGGTGTCGCGCCGCACACGCAATGTGTCAAAAATATATGCCGAGCTTGGCCGTCACTGCAAGGATATCTCGGGCGGACTGACCACGATGGTATCGCCCTACATACACGGTGTCAAGACCGACCAGGTGATGGGCGGCGACAAGGCCACCACGGTCGAGGAGCATGAGAAGGAGTGGGACGAGATTCTGGGCAACCTCGAGGGGGTGCTCGACATCCTCGCGTTCCAGGACGGACAGGTGGAGTATGAGGAACTCTATGACTACCTGTGTGTGAACAAGAAGCTCGCCGACCGCCACGGTATGCACTGCTGGACTAACGTCGAGTCGTTTGACCGCGATATGCCCATACGCTTCCTGCCCATAAAATTTGAAAAACTGTTGCAGAAACTCGATTGTGCCCGACGTGCCGGAATGGAGGATGTCATCACATTCGAGTTCAGCCATTTCATGAGCCCCCAGTCGATATACCAGTCGGCCGGAAATCTCTATAACCGCTACCGTGAGCATTTCAATCTCGTATAACCGGGGCGGCTGCCTTAAATAAACCGTGAAAACATAATTGAACATTAACTATAATGAGTAAAGAAACTGACTACAAATTCGGATACATCCTGTTGCTGGCTGTCATTGCCGCTCTGGGTGGATTCCTGTTCGGCTATGACGAAGCCGTTATCTCGGGTACTGTCGACGAGGTGCGTCAACAGTTTGACCTGGACGCACTGATGAAGGGCTGGTTTGTGAGCAGCGCCCTGTTGGGTGCCATATTCGGCGTGCTTGCCGGCGGAGCTCTCAGTGACCACTTCGGCCGCAAGAACACGATGGTGACATCGGCAACCCTGTTTGCCATCTCGATGGTGGGCTGTGCCTTCGCGTCCAACTTCCCGCTGCTCGTTGTGTTCCGCATGATCGGCGGCATGGGCATCGGCGTGGCATCGATCGTGTGCCCCATGTACATCAGCGAGATATCGGTTGCCAAGTCGCGCGGCATGCTCGTGTCGTTATATCAGCTTGCCGTCACCATCGGTGTTGTAGGAGCTTATATCTCGAACTACTATCTGCTCCACTATGCCATTGACGCTGCAGCCGCCCCGGGCTACGAGGCAGGTGCAGGCGGTTGGTCACAGTATGTTTTTGTCGACCAGTGGTGGCGCGGCATGCTCGGCGTGGGCGTCGTTCCGTCGCTCATATTCCTCATCGCCGTGCTGTTCATCCCCGACAGCCCGCGCTGGCTTGTGCTCAAAGGCCGTATTGACCGCGCCGAGGGAATCCTGGGCAAGATTTACACCAACATGAGCGAAATCAAGCGTCAGGTCGCCGAGACTCTCGAGGTGGCTTCGAAGGCTAACAATGCCGGATATGCCGCGCTGTTCAAACCGGGTATCCGCACAGCCGTCATCGTCGGTGTGTGCATCGCCATGCTCGGCCAGTTCATGGGTGTCAACGCCGTGCTTTACTACGGCCCCGACATCTTCAAGGATGCCGGTCTGGGTCAGGGCGACGCATTCTTCTATCAGGTCATCGTGGGGCTCGCCAACATGATTACCACGGTGCTCGCCATGTTCATCATTGACCGCGTGGGCCGCAAGGCGCTCGTCTACTATGGCGTCACCGGCATGATAGTGTCGCTGCTGCTTATCGCCGGCTACTTCCAGTGGCACGAGTCGATGGGTATCTCGAGCATCTGGCTGCTCATTTTCTTCATCGCCTACATCGTGTGCTGTGCCGGCTCGATATGTGCCGTGATATTCGTTATCCTGAGCGAGATGTATCCGCTGGCCGTGCGTGGCGTGGCCATGTCGGTGGCAGGTCTCGCACTGTGGATCGCTACGTTCCTCGTAGGTCAGCTCACCCCCTGGATGCTCGAGACGCTCACGCCGGCCGGAACGTTCCTGTTCTTTGCTGCGTGCTGCTTCCCCTATATATGGATAATGTGGAAGAAGGTGCCCGATACCACCGGCAAGAGCCTCGAGGAGATCGAGGAGTTCTGGCTCAAGGACGACATCAAGCACACGGCTGCCGACATTGACAAGATCTGAATTTATCATAAAGCTTACAAGCAATAAATCAATTATATCAAAAAACATTAGACAATGGCTGATTTTAAAGCACTTGCCAAGCAGTACAAGGACGAGCTGTTAGACTCGGTTCTTCCTTTCTGGCTTGAGCATTCAATCGACAAGGAGTGTGGTGGCTATTTCACATGTCTCAACCGTGACGGCAGCGTGTATGACACCGACAAGTTCATCTGGCTCCAGGGCCGTGAGGTGTGGATGTTCTCGATGCTTTACAACAAGGTAGAGAAAAAGCAGGAGTGGCTCGACGCCGCCATTCAGGGCGCCGAGTTCCTCAAAAAGTATGGCCACGACGGTAACTACAACTGGTACTTCTCGCTCACACGCGACGGCCAGCCTATCGTCGACCCCTACAACATCTTCTCTTACACATTCGCTACCATGGCGTTCGGCCAGCTTGCCATCGCCACCGGCAGCAAGGAGTATGCCGACATCGCCAAGAAGACATTTGACATCGTTCTGAGCAAGGTCGACAACCCCAAAGGCAAGTGGAACAAGCTGCATGCCGGCACACGTCCGCTGAAGAACTTCGCCCTGCCCATGATTCTCTGCAATCTGGCACTCGAAATTCAGGATCTGCTCGACGAGGAGTTCCTGCAGCAGACTATCGACACCTGCATCAGCGAGGTCGAGCAGTTCGTTCGCCCCGAGCTTGATGGCCTGGTAGTCGAGAATATCGGCGTTGACGGCAGCCTCGTTGACTGCTACGAGGGCCGTCACATGAACCCCGGCCACTCGATCGAGGCCATGTGGTTTATGATGGATCTGGGCAAGCGCCTGGGTCGTCCCGAGCTCATCGAGAACGCCAAGAACACAGCCCTCAAGATGGTTGAATATGGCTGGGACAAGGAGTTCGGCGGCATCTTCTACTTCATGGATCTTAAAGGCTTCCCGCCCCAGGAACTCGAGTGGGACCAGAAACTGTGGTGGGTTCACATCGAGACTCTCATCACCATGATCAAGGGCTATCAGCTCACCGGCGACCCCAAGTGTCTCGAGTGGTTTGAGAAAGTCCACAACTATGCATGGGAGCACTTCAAGGATAAAGAATACCCCGAGTGGTTCGGTTACCTGAACCGTCGCGGCGAGGTGCTGCTGCCCCTCAAGGGCGGTAAGTGGAAAGGCTGTTTCCACGTTCCGCGCGGCATGTATCAGTGCTGGCAGATTCTTGAGGAGATCGCATCACGTCCCGAGAATGTCTGACCCGGCGGCAATATACAGTGAGTGACCGGCTGCCCGGTGCATGCCGGTCACTCATGAGCCACTCGCCATGTAACTTTATTTAACATCATTATTACAATAATTTATTGAAGTTTCACGTACTCATTGTGAAGCTTACCAATAAAACAATTTCGCTACTTACATATATCGCAACCAAAACAATTATCTTCTTACCAAACACATGGCAAAGGTCACTCCAGCCGGGTGACACCAATGTTATCTTAATGCGTATCATACAAAAACTAATTATTAAAACTTTATATTAATGGGAAAAGAAAATAAATCAACCCTGACAGGCATCGCACGACGTCTATCGCTGTGGGTGGTTATGATGTGTGTAGGCACTGTAGCGGCCTTTGCACAGATTACCGGTACAGTGGTCGATAGCGACGATGAACCGCTGCCGGGCGTTTCGGTACTTGTAAAAGGTACTTCATCAGGCGTGGCTACCGACATTGACGGTAACTACTCTATTAACGCCGCTTCTAACGCGACGCTGATATTCCGTTACATCGGAATGAAAGAGGAAGAAGTGAAAGTAAACGGCCGAAAGGTGGTCAATGTCACCATGTATTCTGCCGACCAGACTCTTGACGAGGTGGTTATCGTAGGTTACGGCTCGCAGAAGCGTGGCGCCGTGACGGCAGCCGTGTCGACAGTGTCAAGCAAGGAACTGCTGAAAGCTCCTACAATGACGATGTCAAACGTACTCGGCGGCCGTGTATCAGGTATCGCTACCGTGCAGACTTCGGGTCAGCCCGGTGCCGACGGCGCTTCGATCACACTGCGTGGTCAGAGCAACGTCGTGTATGTTGTCGACGGTGTACGTCGTTCATACGATGACTTCAACCAGATCGACCCTAACGAAATCGAGACGGTGTCGGTGCTTAAGGACGCATCGGCCGTAGCTGTTTACGGTCTCGACGCCAGCGGTGCCATCATCGTCACCACCAAGCAGGGTAACGAAGACAAAACCACCATCAACTATACCGGTTCGTTCGGTTGGAGCCAGAATGCCCTCCAGCAGACATGGCTCGACGGCCCCGGTTATGCCTACTGGTACAACCGCGCCTACGCTCTCGACAATGACCTCGAGTGGGGCCCCGACTGCCAGCCTGTGTTCACCAGCGAGATGGTTAACTGCATGATCAACGGCGTTAACGGCTGGGGCAACACCAACTGGTATGACAAACTGTGGGGCACCGGTACACGTACCGCTCACAACGTCAGCGCCTCGGGCGGTAACGAGAAATACAAATTCTTTGTTTCGATAGGCTATCTGCGTGAAGATGGTAACCTCAGAAATTTTGACAATTCACGTTACAACTTGCGTTCAAACATCAACGCCAAGATTACCAAGAATCTTACTCTTGATGTCGGCGTTTCGGGTCGTGTCCTTGACCGTCACGAGCCCTACATGAGCGCCAACCCCGATGACTACGAGAACATCCCCGAGCAGATCGTGCGCTCGCTCCCGTTCCTGCCCGAGTACACCACTTACAACGGCAAGACCTACCCCGTAGGCTCATGGGGCGGTAACGTGCTCATCGCCACTCCCCATGCTGCACTCGATGAGTCGGGTTACGACAAGACCAACACTACAGTTGTGTCGTCAAACGTATCACTGCGCTATGACGCTCCCTTCCTCAAAGGATTGTATGTCAAGTTCCTCGGTGCATACGACGCTTCGTTCACCAATATCAAGCAGCTCACAACGCCTTATATGTATATCCGTGGTCGCTACGACACAAGCACAATAGGTCAACTTTCGCCTGTATATGGAAAGGATGGCTCAGGCACTCCCGAGCGTAGTGAACAGCCCGGTAACGTAGGTATTATCGAGAGCACCACACGTGCATATACAGTTACCAGCCAGACTTCAATCGGTTATAATAACGCGTTCGGCGACCACAACGTGGGTGTTCTCGCTCTGGCCGAGACCCGCGAGTATCGCGCTCATGCTATGGGTGTTTCCGGTTATGGTCTTGACTTCATCTCGCTTGATGAGTTCAACTTTATAAAAAATACAAGTTCTGAGGGTACTACCATGAATCCTAACCCCGTGGGTAATACTCAGCACTCACGTGTAGCCGGTCTCGTGTTCCGTGGCAACTATAACTATGCCGACAAGTATTTTGCCGAGTTCACCTTCCGTTACGACGGCAGCTACCTCTTCGGCGGTATGAACAAGCGTTGGGTCGGCCTCCCCGGTGTATCGGTGGGCTGGCGTATCGACCGTGAGAAATTCTTCAAAGCCGATTGGGTCAACAACCTCAAGATCCGTTTCGGCTATGGTCAGACCGGTTCTACAAATGGACTGGGTGCCCTGATGTGGCTCAACACCATGTCTATTGCTCGTAACGCGCTTATTATTGACGGCGTTAACTCGTCTTACATCTATCCTTCAACGCTTGGAAACCCCACACTGCGTTGGGCTAAGGCCAATAACTACAACTTAGGTATCGACGCTTATATGTGGAACGGACTCCTGAACATCGAGGCCGACGTGTTCTACAAATATGAGTATGACAAGCTCTCGTCTACTACCGGTGCTTATCCTCCCTCTATGGGCGGTTACTACTATAGCTCGGCCAATGCCAATGCTGTTGACTACCGCGGTTTCGACGTTACATTCTCTCACAACAATCGCATCGGTAAAGTAGGCTACGGTGCAAAACTTATCTTCTCGTATGCCTACGCCCGTTGGGTCAAATATGCAGGCGACTCGCCCAACCTCCCCGAGTGGCAGCGTCTTGCCGGCAAGCAGGTTGGCGTGAAGCGCGGCATGATTGCCGAGGGTCTGTTCCAGAGCTGGGAAGAGATAGCCGAGAGCGCCACAACACCTCAGAAGGTGCGCCCCGGTTACATCAAGTATAAAGACCTCAACGGTGACGGTAAGATTGTAGCTCCCTCATCAGGTGCATGGGGCGACGACGACGGTTACTTCGGCAAGAGCCACACTCCCAAGTACACCGGTTCACTTGACCTGAATGCTACCTGGAACGGCTTCGACTTCGACATGCTGTGGGCATGGGGTCTTGACTGTGAGGTCGCACTCACCGGTCTCTACTCTCAGTCGGGTGCCGCTCACTCAGGCGTACAGGATCACACCTCGTTCACACGTCCCTTCTATGAGGGTGGTAACTCACCTGTCTACCTCGTTGAGAACGCTTGGACTCCCGAGAATCCCGGTGCCGAGTTCCCCCGTCTCGAGGCTACAATGAGTTACTCTAACAACAACGGTTACGCTTCATCGCTCTGGTACCGCAACGGTAACTACCTGCGTCTGAAGACCGCCCAGGTAGGCTACACCTTCCCCACCCGTTGGGTTAAACGTGCCGGTATCACCCGTCTGCGCCTCTATGCCGAGGGTTACAACCTGCTCACGTTCAGCGGTCTTAACAAGTATAATATCGACCCCGAGTCGCCCGCTGTTAACAACGGTTACTATCCCCAGCAGCGCACATTCGCCGTCGGTGTCAACTTATCTTTCTAATAACTACCCAACAATTTGAAAATGACAATGAAAACAACATATAAATTCATGGCCATCGCATTGTTAGGTGCATCGCTCACCTCTTGTAACGACTGGCTTGACGGCGTTGACAACACGTCAAAGGTCGTCGAGGATGTGACATGGGACACCGAGGCACACGTAGACATGCAGGTCAACCAATTCTATACCTACATCAATTCGTGGGGTTTCTTTGCCGGCGGCGAGTTCGGCGGTAACCTTACCGAGGCTCTTTGTGACGTGTTCAAGTATAACCATTCGGTTTTAGGTGTACGCTGCTCTCAGGCCTATCAGTATGCTACTCAGTACAACTACATGAGTCCCAACCAGAACTCGCTCAGCGGTTGGTCGTCGGTCTACACCCAGGTGCGTTACATCAACCAGTTCCTGACCGGTATGAAGAGATTCTCGACTTTCTCTGACGAACTGAATGCCCAGTGGGAGGCACAAGCACGTTTCTTCCGCGCTTACGTTTACTTCCACCTTGCCAAGCGCTATGACGGCGGCATCATCTATGACAGCCTGCCCGAGGGAACTGACAAGGCTATGTCGTCGGCCGAGGAGCTTTGGGACTTCATCGAGGCCGACCTGGACTTCGCCATTGCAAATCTTCCCGAAAAATGGGATGCCGCTCATACGGGCCGCATTGATGCAATAATGGCCCAGGCCTTCAAGAGCCGTGCAATGCTCTTTGCCGAGCGTTGGCAGTCGGCCTATGATGCTGCCGAAGCTGTTGTTCAGTCAAAACGCTACAGCCTGACACCCTCTTATGCAAATTCATGGAAGGGTTCTAACTCTGAGTCTATTATTCAGTACGAGTATCGTGCCCTTAACGGCCCCTCTAACAGCTTTGACCAGTATTATGCTCCCGTTCTCGCTAATAATCCTTTCTCAACAGGTTCATGTGGTGTACCCACACAGGAGATGGTCGAAACATTTGAAGCTAAGGACGGTAGCAAAATCGACTGGACTCCCTGGCACGATGGCACTGCCACCACTACTCCTCCCTACGATCAGCTCGAGCCCCGCTTTGCAGCTACCGTCGTTTATCCCGGTTCAAAATGGCAGGGTGCGGTGATGGACAACAGCGTCGATGGCGTCAACGGTGTCTTCCAGGCCTACGGCGACGGTGCTTACCTCTGGAACAAGACCTGTACCGGCTACTTCCTCCGTAAGCTCGTTGACGAGTCACACACTGATCTCCTGAATACTAATGGTAGTCAGACTATGGTAGTCCTTCGCTATGCCGAGGTACTTCTTAACATGGCCGAGGCTGCATATCGACTTCATAAATCACCCGATGAATATCAGGGACTTATGAATCAGGTGCGTGCACGTGTTGGTCTCCCCGCCAAGACAACTACCAACGAGGCTTGGTTTGCCGACTACCGTCGTGAGCGCAAGGTAGAACTCTCATACGAGAACCACCTCTACTGGGATATGCGTCGCTGGAGACTTGCTGACGTTGAGTATAACAACTACCGCTGCCACGGTTTCCGTATCGAGAATGGTGAGTATGAGTATGTCGAGGTTGACCTGAACGACCGCGTCTTCAACCCCAAGACCTATGTCTTCCCCATCCCCTACAGCGAGGTGGTAAACAACAACCTCGTCAATCAGTACCCCCAATGGCAATAACCAACCATTAAGACAGTAAATCATTATGAAGACAAAAATATTATCTATATTGACCGCCGCCGGCATGACACTCCTGTTCCAGGGGTGTCATGACCCCGAGGTCGTTAGCTCCAACGGAGACGAACGTGGCATTTTGGCGCTTACTGCCCAGATTGTAGGCGACGATTCTTCTGCTAATAACTTTCAGGGTGTTATCGACTATGAGAATCATACCATCCTTGTACGCTTCACCGAGACCTATCCGGTGGAGAGCGATAGCCCTATGGATCCCGAGTTGATCAAGAACGTGCGTCTTACCGCAGCTCTTGCTACAAACGCCACCATCGAGCCTGCGTTGACCACGATGGATCTCTCAAAGACCAACTATATCACAGTTACCAACGCTCAGGGTGTCAAGACTCGCTATTCTGTTACCGGCGAGATTTTGCCTTACTGGGAGTCGACCATGACCGACATGACTCTCGAGTCGGGTCTCAGTTGTATCATTGACCACGAACTTAATGTCATTACTATACTTACTGCCGAGGAGGATCTTGAGCCCCAGACAGCTACATTTGAGTTCTCTCCTCACGCTACTGTAGTCCCTGATATCTCGGTTGAACCT
Organism: uncultured Bacteroidales bacterium; assembly: GCA_947175245.1. GTDB lineage: Bacteria > Bacteroidota > Bacteroidia > Bacteroidales > Muribaculaceae > JAAVFS01. Next base: position 33,260 of record CAMWLW010000010.1, on the reverse strand, counting down.
TTCGACTTTGATGCTGAGGGCGCTTATATCACAGTTTATGCCCAGAACGGTGTTGACAAGACTGTGTACACATTTGCCAAGGGTGAGCCCAATAAGATTCAATTCGGATTCCGCGAAGGCTCTCAGACAGTTCTTTGGACCAAGACATGGAAGCAGGCCGGCTATACAATCCAGGATGCCCAGACCGGCTTCGGTGTCACCAACAACTACCTTATCCTCAACGAGAAAGGTAATATGCAGGCCATAGTTCTCGACGCCAAGAAGGGTACCGATACAGGCAAGCGTCTTGACATGAGCATTATTCCTAACGGTATGAACCACAACATGACCAGTGATAACGCCGGCAATATCATCGTTAACTCTAAGTTCAACGACAAGGAGGCTATGTTCAAACTGTGGGTATTCAAGGGCCTCGACGATCCCGGTACACTGCTCATCGACCAAAGCGTATATGGTGCAGGCGAGCGCGTATCAGTCTATGGTGATATCACCAAAGATGCTGTCATCGTCACCACTCTCAACGGTACCAGCCTCCAGGCTTGCCGCTGGTTTGTCAAAGACGGCGTTCTTGGAAAATCGGAGGTGTTCACCCTGTCGGGCATCGCCTCTACACCCTGGGGACACGCTGACATCGCTCCTACAAGTGCAACTGATCCTACTGCCGATTACTTCTCGGTATTCTATGCTACAGTCAATGGCAAGCGTGGACCTGTCATGTATAACGGTGCCACTAACGCTCCCAAAGTAATTGGTTTACCCAACACCAAGAAGCGTGAAAGCGAGTCAGACGGTGGTCAGGCCGATGCCGGTAACTGGATTATGAATGCCTGCGACTATGTAGAGTTCAACAAGAACATGTACTTCTTCCACAACTCGGTCAACACGTTCCCGTGGGGTGAGAACGATATGCTGTTCTTCCTTGATGTAACGTCAGGCGACGATATGACCAAAGAGTGCATTAACATGTTCTGGAACGGTCTTAACCTCAACCACCAGGTAGGTGCTATGAACGCCGGATTCACAGGTGTGGCCGGTAATGGTAATGACGTTAGGCTGTGGGTTGATGAGAGTGGATTCTTCATGTATGGCTACTTCCTCTTCACCAACGGCTATATCGGATGTTTCCGCGTTGACTGTATCGATAAGTAAAACCAATCATTCCCATGAAATTTAACAAGATATTCAAAACAATGCTTGTGGCTCTCGGAGCCACAGGCATCGTCTCTCTCACCGGTTGTGGTGACGACGAGTGCCCCAAATATTGGAACGACTTCTATGGTGAGCCCCACTATAAACCGGCCTATATCTGGGTTGATGCCGCTGCTAACTTCCCCGGCGTGGCTAACAGCAAGGAAGGCATCACTGCCTATGTTCTGAAAGCTAAGGAAGCAGGTTTTACCGATCTGCTCGTTGACGTCCGCCCCACCAATGGTGACGTCCTGTTCAAGACCGATCTTGTCGACCAGGTTACCACCCTGTACACCTGGCAGCGTATCGTCGAGGAAAAGACCTCACGCTTCCTGCCCACCACACGTACCGAGTCGTGGGACTATCTTCAGGCATGGATTGATGCCGCTCATGCCGAGGGTCTGCGTGTACACGCCGCTCTCAACACTATGGTTGGCGGTAACTTCATCAATAACGGTATGATCGAGCCTACAGGCTACGGCATGGTATTCCGTGATGCTTCAAAGCGCGACATGGTCAATACCATCAACTACACCGACCCCGTTACCGGTGAGAAGAAACTCGTTAACCAGATGGAGCTCACCACCGGCGGCGAGCGTTTCTTCAATCCCCACCATCCCGAGGTGCAGAAACTCATCCTCGGCCTTGTTGCCGATGTTGCCAAGTATCAGGATCTTGACGGTATCGTGCTCGACCGCGGTCGTTACAAAGACTGCACCACCGACTTCTCTGACCTCACACGCGGTCTCTTTGAGGAGTATATCGGCGAGACGTTAACCAACTGGCCCGACGATGTAATGCCCCTCGGTGCAAGCGCAGTGCCTACCTCTAACTTCCCCAAATATTATAAGGAATGGTGGACTTTCCGTGCCCAGACCATGCACGACCTCGTTGAGGCATGTGCTGCCAAGGCTCACGAGGTTCATCCCGGTATCTCGTTCGGTTGCTACGTTGGCGCCTGGTATGCTTCTTACTATCAGAACGGTGTTAACTGGGCTTCGCCCGAGTATGATATCCGCAATGTCAGCAAGGGTGCCGAGGCATGGTGCAATGACGAGTATATCCCCACCGGTTATGCTGACCACGTTGACCTGCTCATCCTCGGTTGCTATGCCAAGCCTAACGCAGTGTTCGGCACTAACGACTGGACCTCACAGGGCTTCGCTATCAACGGCATGGAGCGCGTGATGGGTGCTACAACCGTTGTGGGTGGTACCGACTTCGGCAACTTCCCCACCGAGAACCGTGACTATCTTTGGGATATTCGCAACGATGGCGAAGGTGGCCCCACCGACTGGACCAAGATTGACTTCATGCGTGCCGCATACGATGTAGTAGGTGCTTGCCGCAACGCTCTTGACGGCTTCTTCCTCTTCGACATCTGCCACCTCCAGAGCTCACCCGAGTATTGGATTCCTGTCACACAGGCGCTCCATTATTATCCTTTTGAGTATACTGAGTCTGCCTCTCAGGAGCCTGCCAAGTAATCGCGTCAACTTTTAACCCTCATAACGCCCCGCGCCGCGCATCACAATGCTGCGCGGGGCTTGTTCCATCCAATCGTTTCAACCAAATTCATACAATATGAAATTAATTCTTTCACTCACACTCTCTCTCATAACGTCGCTCTCGGCTGTGGCTACCGACATCTACGGTACAGTCCGTTCGGGTCGCACGCCTTTGGCCGGCGTCACCGTCAGCGACGGTTACAACTGTACGGTGACCGATGCCAACGGCGTCTTCAAGTTCACCGTCAGCCCCGACGCTAACTATGTAAGCGTTTCAACCCCCTCGGGCTATCTGCCTCCCGTCGACTCGCTCAATCACCCCCTGTTCTATAAGCCTCTCACCGCCGCCGACAACTACTATGACTTCAACCTCATCAAGAACCTGCGCGACGACCGCAACCACGTCTTCATGGTCCAGGCCGACATCCAGGTTGTCGCCGAGGAAGAGCTCGGCGAGTATGACCAACAGGTTGCCGAGGCCCGCGAGCACATCAAGTCGCTCGGCGACGTTGATGCCTTCGGCCTCGACTGCGGCGACATCGTCGGCGACCATCCCGAGCTTTATCCCTCGGCCCTGCGTCACCGCGCCGGCTTCGGTTTCCCCGTTTATCACGTCATGGGCAATCACGACGAGCAGTATTATGGCCGCACGCACGAGACCTCTCAGCGTCGCTTCGAGTCACACTTCGGCCCCAGCAACTACTCGTTCAACCGCGGCAACGTTCACTACATTGCCGTCGACAACTGCTTCTATCTGGGCCGCGACTACTTCTATATGGGATATATCGACGAGCGCACATTCCGCTGGCTTGAACAGGATCTCGCCAACGTGCCCGAGGGCTCGTCCGTAGTATTCTTCATGCACATACCCCTGAAGAACGAGGCCGGCAATCTGCCCTTCCGCTACGACGGCCGCTCGGTTGCCGAGGAGACCGTCAACGCCAACCACCTCATCGAGCTTCTCAAGCCCTACAATGTGCACATGCTAACAGGCCACATGCACTGGAACCGCAACGTCGAGCATGCCGACAACCTCTATGAGCACAACACCGCCTCGGGCTGCGGCCTGTGGTGGCAGACCAAGGAGTGTGAGGACGGCACCCCCCGCGGCTATGGCATCTACAAAGTCAACGGCGACGACTTCGAGTGGTACTACATGGGCACAGGCCACGACCGCGACTACCAGATGCGCGTCTACCTGCCCGGCGCAACCCCCGAGGCTCCCGAGGATGTGGTGGCAAACGTCTGGAATGCCGACTCTAAGTGGAAAATCGAGCTCCTCGAGGACGGTGAGCCCGTGGCCGAGATGACACAGTTCGTCGCACGCGACCCCTACACGGTGTCGCTTATCGCCGACCGTTCAAAACTCAAATACTCGTGGACATCGGCCTCGGCCAATCCCCACATGTTCCGCGCCCGTCCCGTTAAGGCCGGTGCCAAGATATCAGTCCGTGCGACCGACCGTTTCGGCAACGTCTACGTCGCCGAGCCTACCGTGATTGAATAATGCGCCGACTGTTACTGACCCTGTCGCTCGCCGTGGCGGCGCTCACAGCGCTTGCCGCCGGCCATGCGCCCAAAAATAATATAATGTGGCTCGACCTGTCGGGCATGTGGACTCGCTTCACATGTCCCGACTCGGTCGACTATTATATGGACAAGATTGTTGACTGCGGCTTCAACACCGTCGTTATCGACGTGCGCAACACCGGCAGCTCGGTCGGCTACAAGAGCGACATCGCTCCGCGCCTGCTCGACTGGAAAGGTGTGCGCATCGACCCCTCATACGACTATCTCGATGTCGTCCTGAAGTCGGCCAAGGCTCACGGCCTCACCTCCTATGCTGCGTTCAACATCTTCTGCGAGAGCTACCCGTGGTTTGTGCGTGGTGGCGGCGTCCTCAGCGGCGATACCCTCGCCTGGCGCTCGCAGAACTACGTCCCCGGCAAGGGCATCATCCCCGCGCCCGAGAACGAAGGCCCCGGCACGGCGTTCTGCAATCCCGCCCTCAAGCAGGTGCAGGACTATGAGCAGAGTCTCGTGCTCGAGTGTGCGTCGCGTTATCCCGTCGACGGCATCCTCGTCGACCGTTGCCGCTATGACAACATCACCAGCGACTTCTCGCCCCAGAGCCTGCGCATGTTTGAAGAGTATGCCGGCGTCAAGGTCGACCGTTTCCCCGAGGATATCTACGAGTGGGTTGAACGCCCCGACGGCTCATACGACCGCGTCGAGGGGCCCCACTTCAAGAAGTGGCTCGAGTGGCGTGCATCGGTCATCTACAACTTCTTTGCCGACACGCGCGCCAAGCTCAAAGCTATCAACCCCGACCTGAAATTCGGTGCATACACCGGCGCCTGGTACCCCAGCTACTATGAGGTTGGCGTCAACTGGGCCGGCCCCGAGTATGACCCCTCCGAGCACTTCGACTGGGCCACGCCGCGCTACCGCGAGTATGCCCTGGCGCCGCTGCTCGACCTGTACACCAACGGCAACTACTACAAGTGCATCTCGCTCGACGACTATTACAGCTCAAACGGCCTTGTCAAGAACGAGACCGACTCGCAGTGGCAGACGGGCGATCACCTGTGTGTCGAGGGTGCCTGCCGCTATAGCCGCATGCTCCTCGGCGACCGTCCATTCCAGGGCGGCCTGTATGTGGTCGACTATGATACCGATGTCAACGAGTTCAAGCGTGCCGTCGAGATGAACATACGCGAGAGCGACGGCGTCATGGTGTTCGAGCTCGCCCACATCATACGCACCGGCTGGTTTGATGCCCTGCGCGAGGCCGTGCATGCAGCCATGACCGACGACTGAAATTAGACTATTAGTTAATTTAAGAATAATTCATCCCCCAAAAAATCACATTTACTCAATGAAACCATTCCGCGCTGATTCCCTCGACGCCATGCGAGGCCTCACAATAGCCATGATGATATTGTGTGGTTCAATCATCAACTGGGTGCTTCCTCATTGGAACTCCCACTGTCAGGTTCCTCCCGGTGTCGGCTTCGACCCCTCGATCTACGGCATCACATGGGTTGACCTCGTTTTCCCGTTCTTCCTCTTCGCTATGGGTGCTGCCATGCCGTTCTCGGTGGGTAGCCGTCGCTCGCGTGGCACCCGACGTCTCACCATAATGCTCGAAGGCATCTGGCGCGGCCTCAAGCTCGCTTTCTTCGCCATCTTCATCCAGAATTGCTACCCCTGGATACTCTCGGGCACCCTCGGTCACCCTGCCGACCCGCAGATATGGGGCGTTACCATCGGCGCCTTCTTCGTGCTGTTCCTCCTGTTCAGCCGTCTGCCGGGTAATCCGAGTCGTGCCGTGCGCATCGCCGTGCCGCTCGTCGGCTTCATCCTCGCCTGTTTCATCATGGGCTGGGCCGAGAGCCACGTCACGTTGCCCGAGGACTTCATGTCGACCAATCCCGGCAACTTCGCCATCTTCGACAAGCACCTCGACAATATCCTCTACAAGAGCAACATCATCATTCTGCTGCTCGGCAACATGGCAGCCTTCGGCGTCATAGTCTACGTGCTCACCATGGGCAAGCCCGTGGCACGTCTCGCCATTCTGCCGTTCCTCATGGCCATCTTGCTTTGCAAGGATGCTGCCGGCTCATGGCAGCAGGCCGTCTACAACTGGACTCCGTTTGCATGGCTCTATCGCTTTGAGTTCCTCAAGTATCTCTTTGTTATCATCCCAGGCACCATCGCCGGTGAACACCTGCGCGCGTGGATTCTCAATGGCGGAGCCACCGAGAGCTCGACCCAGTCGCGTCGCGCGTTCTCTACCGCCATGGTCGCCATCCTGTCGCTCGCGCTCATCGTCGTGAATGTGACCCTCCTGTATGGCCGTCATCTTGTCGAGAACCTCTACATCAGCGTCATTCTGACCTCGATGGCAGTTTACTTCGCCCACCGCATGCCGTCTGACCGTAAGGTGCTCAGCCATCTTGTCAAGGCCGGTGCATTCGCCCTCCTTCTCGGTCTCTTCTTCGAGGCCTTTCAGGGAGGCATACGCAAGGACGACCCCACATTCAGCTACTATTTCGTCACTTCGGGTCTCGCGTTCTACTGCCTCGCCATGCTCGTCATTGTGTGTGACGTCTACCGCTGGCGCGTAGTCACATCGCCGTTCGCGCTCGCCGGCAAGAACCCGATGATAGCCTACGTTGCCCCGGCTATGTTCATCTTCCCGATTCTGAACCTGCTCAACATCGGCGACTCGCTTACCGATTTCTGGGCTTCGAGCCAGTTCCTGGCATGGGCTCGCGGCATCGTGTTCACCGCCCTCGCCATCGCTGTGGCAGCCGGCTTCTCTAAGGCCAAACTTTACTGGAGAACTTAAAACATATCATTGCATTATGAAAAAGATACTTTCACTACTGTTCATTTTCACGGTGTTGGCTGCCAGCGGCGCCGACATCAAGTGGCACTCGGCCGACTCACTGCCCCTTATCAACAAGGGTGTAGACGATGCCTGTACATCATCACGCTACCAACGCCTTCCCGATTCGCTCAAGAGCAAGGTGAAGCGCGACGCAATCTACTACCTCGGCACCCAGCCCGCCGGCATGGCCATACGCTTTGCCAGCGACGCCCCTGCCATTCACGTCAAGTGGAACTCGGTCTATAAGGTTGATATGAACCACATGACCCCCACCGGTGTGCGCGGTCTCGACCTCTACACCCTGCTTCCCGACTCGACATGGACATTCGTCAACTCGGCCCGCCCCGATATCTGGAACAAGTCGACCGAGACAAGGGTAATCGGCAACATGGATCCCGTCATGCGCGAGTATATGCTCTATCTCCCCCTGTATGACGGCATCGACAGCCTCTATATCGGTATCGACGGCGACCACATCCTCAAGGCCCCGGCCATCGCGCTCCCCGAGGTTGAGAAACCCGTGGTGTTCTACGGCACCAGCCTGCTTCAGGGTGCATGCTCGTCGCGTCCCGGCATGGCACACACTAATCAGCTGTGTCGCCGGCTCAACCGTCAGATGATTAACTTCGGCTTCAGCGGCAACGGTCAGCTCGACCTCGAGGTTGCCGAGGTCATGGCCGCCATACCCGACCCCTCGATGTATGTTCTCGAGTTCGTGCCCAACGTCAACGAGGAGCAGATCGACACCCTCATGGTGCCCTTTGTCGAGATTCTCGAGAAAGCCCATCCCGGTATTCCTATTCTCTTTGTCGAGGATCCGCAGTTCCCTCATGCCCGCTTCGACCACAAGATGCGCCACGAGGTTGACTACCGCAACTTCCTCATGAAGCAGAAATATGATCAGCTTGCCGCCCGTTATCCCAACTTCTACTTCCTGCCGTCGGCCGACATGACCGGCCACGACAACGAGGCTTATATCGACGGCATCCACTTCACCGATCTCGGCTTCATACGCTACTCCGACACGCTCGAGCCCATAATGCGTGCAATCCTTGAAAAAGCACTAAACAATAAATAAGTTAGTAAATGCGACATCTGCTCTCTTCAATCATTACTCTGCTGCTCACGCTCCCGGGCGTGGCAGCAGATGTCGTATGGCACTCGGCCGATTCACTCCCCCTGTTGGGTAAGTGTGTCGACGACGCCTCGACATCACTGCGTTATCAGCGCATACCCGACTCGCTCGAGTCACAGGTCAAGCGCCCCTACCTGTTCACCCTCGGCAAGCACACGGCCGGCATGGCCTTACGCTTCCGCAGCGACTCGCCCACACTCAGCGCCCGCTGGACGTCGTTGTTCCGCAACAGGATGAACCACATGACCTCGACCGGCATACGCGGCCTTGACCTCTACATGCTGCAACCCGACTCGACATGGACATTCGTGCAGTCGGCGCGCCCCGACATCTATAAAACCACCACCGAGGCTACTGTCATCTCCAACATGGATCCTGTCATGCGCGAGTACATGCTCTATCTCTCGCTCTATGACGGCACCGACAGCGTCTATATCGGCACCGACCCCGGCTACCGCCTCGAGGCTCCCGTGGTGACACTGCCCCAGGCAGGCAATCCCGTGGTTTATTACGGCACGAGTATCTCGCAGGGCGGTTGTGCGTCACGTCCCGGTCTGGCTCACACCAATATACTCTCGCGTCGGCTCAACCGTGAGTTCATCAATCTCGGTTTCAGCGGCAACGGCCAGCTCGACCTCGAGATAGCCCGGCTCATCGCCGCTACACCCGACCCGTCGCTCGTTGTGCTCGACTTCGTGCCCAACGTCAACTACGAGCAGATCGATACCCTCATGGTGCCGTTTGTCGATATCATCAGGGAGGGTCACCCCAATGTACCGATTCTCGTACTCGAAGACCCCGACTATCCCACCAAGCGCTTTGATGTCACTGTCAAGAAGCCGTGTGACGACCGTCGCCGCCTCATGCGCGAGAAGTTTGACATGCTACAGGCCCGTTACGGCAACATGTACTATCTTCCCACCACGCCAGGCATGCTCGGTGATGACGCCGAGCAGTCGGTTGACGGCATCCACTTCACCGACGTAGGTTTTCTGCGTTATGCCGATGCGCTGCAGCCTGTCATCCAATCAATTCTATCCAAGCAATGAAACACCTGCTCATCTCTCTTACAATCATCCTCGCCTGGGCCGGCAGTGTCAGTGGCGAGATCGTCTGGCACTCGACCGATTCGATGCCCATGCTCGGCAAGTGTGTCGACGACGCCTCGACTTCAGTGCGTTTCCAGCGTCTGCCCGACTCGCTTGAGCACAAGGTCAAGCGCCCCGCTCTCTATGGTCTCGGTCGCCACTCGGCCGGCATGGCCGTGCGTTTTGCCAGCGATGCACCCGCCATTCACCTCAAGTGGAAGTCAATCTTCAAGAGCGCCATGGACATAATGACCCCCACAGGCGTGCGTGGCCTCGACCTCTACATGTTGCAGCCCGACTCGACCTGGACGTTTGTCAACACCGGCCGCCCCGACCTCAATAACCACGTCACCGAGGCCTGTGTCATCGACAATATGGATCCCGGCATGCGCGAGTACATGGTCTACCTGTCGCTCTATGACGGCGTCGACAGCCTCTATGTAGGCGTTGACGGCGATTACCACGTCACGTGCCCCCACATCGCGCTCCCCGAGGTCGAGAAGCCCGTGGTCTACTACGGTACGAGCCTCGTTCACGGCGGTTGTGTGCAGCGTCCCGGCATGAGCCACACCAACCAGCTGCGCCGCCGTTTGCAGCGCGACGTCATCAATCTCGGCTTTGGCGGCAACGGTCAGCTCGACCTCGAGATAGCCGAAGTCATCGCTGCCACACCCGATCCCGGCCTCATCGTGCTCGACTTCGTGCCCAACTGCTCGTCGGGTCAGATTGACACCCTCATGATACCGTTTGTCGACATCGTGCGCGCCGCTCATCCCGATGTGCCGATACTGTTCATCGAGTGCCTCAACCATCCCCGCTGTCAGTTTGACACCTACATGCGCGACGCCACTGCCCGTCACAATGCCATGATGCGCCGCCGCTATGACGACCTCACGGCCAAGTATGAGAATCTGCACTATCTCCCCGCCGCCGGCCTGATAAAAGGCAACGAGCACACCGTCGATGCCCTGCATCTCACCGATTACGGCGCCACCATGTTTGCCGACTCCCTCGAGCCCGTATTCCGATCCCTCCTCCAATAAATACAACAGCTGACAAATTGCCACATGAATGTCTAATTTATGTGGCAATTTTTTATAGAATATTTTGTTTATATTGGAAATTTGCCATATCTTTGCGGCGGTTTCAATCACTTAATACATTTATTCTATGAAGAAATTTTACTCTTTGTTTTTGGTTTTCATTACGTTTACAGTTTTTACATCGGTAGCTGAAGATCCCGATTACTCGACAATTGACGGCATCTGTGCATCTTACAACTGGATGACTTATGGCAGCGATGGTGACGAAGTATATATCCCTGTAACATTAAAGAAGGGAACTGCCGAGAATGAAATCGTGATTAGCGGTGTTTTCGGAAAATATGAGTTGAAAGCTACATTTGACCCCTCTACAGCCAATGTAATTATCCCCAATCAGCGTGTAGGTTTTGACCCCGACAAAATGCAGTTCCTGTCGTTCGTACATCTTGATTATGATGATAATGTCGACAGTGAGCCAGTGGAGTTGGAAAACTGTTTTGATGGCGATTTTGCCTACTACGAATATTATGGAGTGGTAGCCGAGAGCATGGACAGTGAATATCTGATGAGTGAAGGTTTTATAGAATATGGCTCGTTTGCTTTCTTATTTCGTACCGGCGAGCTTCCTGTCACTCAGTGGGAGGAAGCCGGCATCGCAACACTGTTTGACGGCGGCTTCTTCACTCCGCTGCCCCGCTTCGGCATAGGCTTCAAGACTCCCGTTGAGGTCGCTCTCGAGCGCTCGACCGAGACCGAGGGCCTCTACCGTCTCGTCCACCCCTGGAGCTCATACTTCGGCAAGGAGATTGATTCTTACCTTGAGTTCGATATATCTGATCCCGAGTGTGTCATCATCCCCACTCAGTCGACAGGTGTTATTGACGAGGAGCTGGGTCTGGCCTCAGTGCAGAACTTCGTGGGCATGTACATCGCCAACGGCTTTGGTGTCGACGATGCTATGGCTGCCATCACCCCCGGTACCGAGGGCAAGCACATCTGCACCTACGACGACAAGAACAAGGTAGTTATCATGCCTGTCAACGCTGCGTTCACAACATTTGCTAAAGATGCCGATGGGTATTATAATGTTGGCAGCAACTACGGCGCCGCCGACAGCTACATCGTCATGCCCGGCGGTACAGCAGTTGGTGGCATCGACAACGTGCTCAACGACGGTACAACCGTGACACGTTACTACAATCTCCAGGGCATGCCTATCGAGAATCCTGTCCCCGGTCAGCTCGTAATACGTCGCGCAGGCAGCATCACTTCTAAGGTCGTATTCTAATAACCGATAATTCACAATGAGAATACTGACACTAACGGCGGGCTTGCTCCTGGGCACGGCTACACTGCTTGCTGTCCCGGCCAAGCCCGGCCCCATAACTTTCACGCAGCCCGACGGTACTGAGATTACCGTCGTGTTGCGCGGCGACGAGCGCCATCACTGGTATCAGTCGGTCGACGGCTACCCACTGGTTCTCGAGGATAATGCACTATTTTACGGCCAGACCGACGGCCGCGGTACGCTCAGGGCCTCTCGCTTCAGAGCCACCGACGTGGCTCGCCGCGGCGCCGATGTCAACGCCTTCCTGTCGACGGTCAACAAGGGTTCGCTTATCGAGGCATTGAACCGCGAGCGTTTACAGTCACCCCGACTGCTGAGCGAGACATCTCTCAAACAGCGCCACAGCGCCAAGGCACGACCCAAAGCCGCCGGTACCAAGCCTACCGTCGACGACGTGTATGGCAAGGGCCTATTTGACGGCGAGCACTATCCGGTGTTCGGTGAGCAGAAAGGCCTTGTGATTTTGGTCGAATATACCGACGTCAAGTTCAACAACCCGGCTGTGACCTATGGAGGCGACGTGAACGCCTACTATACCGAGATGCTCAATGGCGATAACTTCACCAAGCACAACGCCACGGGCAGCGCACGTCGGTGGTTCATCGACAACTCCAACGGTCAGTTCCTGCCCACGTTCGACGTCTACGGGCCCGTAGAGCTGTCTCACAACATGGCCTACTATGGCGGTAACGACTTCTTTGGCGATGACCAGCACCCCGAGCTCATGGCTGTCGAGGCGTGTCAGCAGCTCGACGGCGAGGTCGACTTCAGCGAGTATGACCGCGACGGTGACGGCTATATCGACAACGTGTACATCATCTATGCCGGCCGTGGCGAGGCAAGCGGCGGCGCTGCCGACACTGTGTGGCCACACTCATGGAACGTGACATCGGCCGGCGTCGGCACCTACCTGTTTGACGACAAGATACTTGACCGCTATGCGTGCAGCAACGAGTGGGAGGGTTCGATGCCCGACGGTATCGGTACGTTCGTGCACGAGTTCAGCCACGTGCTCGGCCTGCCCGACATCTATCCTACAAGCTACACCGAGGCTTTCACCCCGGGCGACTTTTGTGTGATGGATCACGGCAGCTACAACAACGACAGCCGCACGCCCCCAAACTACAGCATCTTCGAGCGCAACGCCTTGGGCTGGATGAAACCCGTCGAGCTCACCGGCCAAACGGTCGCCGAGTTCACTGTGACCCCCATAGAGAACATGGACGGTTATGTCATCCTCACCAACAGGGCCGATGAATTTTTCCTGATTGAGAACCGCCAGCTCACGGGGTGGGACAAGTATCTCCCCGGCCACGGCATGCTCGTGTGGCACATCGACTACAACTCGTCGGCGTGGACAAGCAACACGGTCAACAACGACAAGGATCACCAGTGCATCGACATCGTCGAGGCCGACGACATACGCTCGAGCGAGAGCCGCGGCGGTGACCCGTTTCCCGGCACCCGCAAGGTTACCGACTTCACCCACCGCACGTCGCCGGCGATGAAGACCTGGGCAGGAGTGGAACTGAAAGTGCCCCTGCGCAACATCCGCGAGGTCGACGGTAACATTATTTTCGACGGCGGTTACATACCCGTCCCTGCACCGGGCGCAATCACCGCCCTGGAGGTGAGTGACGATGACGTGTCAACCACATCGTTCACCGCACGCTGGACGTTGGATGCCAACTCGTCATACTATCTTGTCAACGTCTACAACTCTGACCACCGCATAGTCTGGAACAACCGCAACGTGGGCAATACTGACAACTACCTTGTGGCCGGCCTCAAGCCCGACCAGGTGTACTATTTCACCGTCACGCCCTGCAATGAGGATGCCAACGGCGCTCCCTCCAACGAGGTAGCCGTGTGCACTCTGCCTCCCACGCTCGACTTCCTGAAGACAGCTGCACTGGAGGCCTCGGAGGTAGGCGACACCTACTTCACAGCCAACTGGGAGCCGTTAGATATCGCCACCGACTACATTCTCAATGTCTATCGCCAGGAAGCCACCCCGCTTAACGAAGTGTCTGCTGGCTTTGACGGCGGTATTGCAGGATTGCCGACCGGCTGGCGCACCAATGCGTCAGGCACAACCGACGACCCCGCTCTATGCGGCGAATCGGCACCTGCCCTGTTGTTTGACAAGACCGGTTACCTGCTCTCGTCAACCTATCCCGAGTCAATCAAGAAAGTCTACTTCCATCTTGCAGTGTCATCTGCCGCTCCCGGCGCCCGGCTGTGTGTCAAGGGCATGGTTCCCGGCAGCTATGCCTGGAAAGAAATCGACGTCATCGAGCTCGACGGCTATGAAGGCGGCCTGTATGGTAACACCAATCTGCCCGAGAACATCAATAGCCTCTACCTCGAGTATGTAGGTGCGGGTGAGTGTAAGATTGCCATCGACGACATCAAGATAGTCTATGGCGGCACTGTCACCGCATCGTCACAACACGAGATTTACACCGACTACTCAACCGGCGACGTGTCGTCGATTAAGCTCGAGAACCTTGAGCCCGAGACACAGTATGAGTATAATGTGCAGGCAGTCAACGACACACACCATGCGCGCGTGTCTGACACCGTCATCGTGGTGACCAAAGCCAAGGACGCGTCGGGCATCGAAGCCGTGGTTACCGACAGCGACAATGCCGAGTACTACAATCTGCAAGGCATCCGCGTCGACAATCCGCGCAGCGGCGGCATCTACATCGAGCGCCGTGGCACCGCCACCCGCAAAATCCTCCTCCGCTAACCCCTCCATTAATAAACAACCCGGGGCGGCTGACACCTATCGTTAGTCGCCCCGCATTGTTTATTGGTTAACTATCTTATCAAAATACTGGAATTATTATTAACTTTGCAATCGTGGCAGCAATTCTTTTCTTCACATATTAAACAAACAAAGTAAAATATGAGAATCAATTCTCTCAAAATACGTAATTTTAGAGGGTTTGAGAATGAAACCTTTGACTTTGATCCTAAGATGACTGTTGTTGTCGGGAATAACACAACGGGTAAGACGACATTGTTGAATGCCGTGCAGATAGCATTGGGGGCGTATTTGAAGTCATTACATTCAATTCCAACCTCCGATAAAGCATACAGTAAGAATTTTACTTTGAGGGATGTATTCAAACGATATATCAAAGAAAAAAAGGACTTTTTTCCGAACCCTGAAAATACTCGTATAGACGCCACGGGCGAATTCTTTTCTACTTACCATGATGGTGAAGAATTAACGACACACCCCAATCAAATAATGTGGTGGAGAGAATTAAGGGGCACAAAGACAACACATTCAAGGGAATGTGCAGGCGAGATGATAGATTACGTAGAACAGATGGAAGCTGCACGTTCTTCACAGTATGCACATATTGATGCCATCTATCCGTTAGTGCTTTCGTTTGGTGTTAAAAGAATTGATAATGATTATCGCTCGTCTCAAAAAACAAAACTCAGAGAGAGTAGAATTGAAAAGGCATATAAGTCAGCTCTTTTAGAAACGATTGATTTTAAGAGCGCATTTGACTGGCTGTATCGGTTTGATTCAAATTTATCGAAAGAAAAGGAATTTGCCGGAACAAAAGAAGCGTTTATTAATGCTTTAGCTGATGCGATACCTGCAATGTCAGAAGTTGAGGTCGATTCAAAAAACAACGAATTTATAGCACGCGTTTCTGTCACAGGAGAAGCATCAGAATATCAAACGTTTGATAATATGAGTGATGGCTTTAAAGCCATCATTAGCATAGTCGCTGAAATAGCATATCGCTGTATTGAACTGAATGGCTTTCTTGGAATAGATGCGATAAAAAAGACTCCCGGCGTCGTCATTATTGACGAAGTTGACTTGTACCTGCATCCACGGTGGCAACGCCATATATTAGCCGATCTTCAAAAAGCCTTCCCATTAATTCAATTCATTGTTTCAAGTCACTCTCCTTTTATCATTCAAAGTGTAGAGAATAAAAATATAATAACACTTGATGGCAAAAAAGGTGTCACGGATGCTAATATGCGCAGCATCGAGGAAATAACGATGACCGAGATGGATTTGGATACAAGACGCAGTGCCAAGTTTGATGAAATGGTTAATGCAGCTGAAGAGTATTATCAATTGGTAAAAAGTGGCGAAGGTGATTCGGATGTCGCAACTAAGGTGAAACAAAGACTTGATGAGATAGAAGTCGAGTTTTCTGATGATCCGGCGTATGTGGCCATGTTGAAAATGGAAAGAAGTGCTATTGATGAGACCGATAACTAAATTCCCGATTGGAACGGAGGTAACTCTTGATAACGGCTCAGCACATGTCATTAAAGCAATCTACAACCCATATCAAGAAGCCAAGGAACCTCTTTGTATAAATCTTGGGCAATACTGTGTTTATTGTGAAGCTCCTTTTGCCTACACAAGAGGGCTCGAAGTGGAACACATACTGCCTAAAGACCCGGCTTTAGGTTATTCCCATTTACAATATAACTGGGATAACTTTCTTCTCGGATGTCCGACATGTAACGGAAAAGGAAACAAATCTAATAAGGTTGAACTACCTGAAAATTGTCACTTTCCACATTTGAACAACACGTTTATAAGTTTAAAATACGATAGTGGTGGCGTCGTTGTTGTTAATCCTGAATTACAAGGCCGATCCTATCAGAAGGCATTAAGACTGCTTAAACTTGCAGGGCTTGATAAAACCCCGGCGACATCTTCTCCACAAGATAAACGTTGGCAATATCGTAAAAAAGAATGGGCAATTGCCGAAAAGTTTAAGGCTCGATATGAAAACGGCAAATGTGATTTGGATAGTCTTATAGACTACATTAAAATTGCAGGCTGTTGGTCTATTTGGTTTACAGTTTTTGATGAGCACGATGAAGTAAAAGCGCGCTTGATTTCTGATTTTCCGGGTACGGCTGTAGAATGTTTTAATGCTGACAACCATTATTGTCCTGTTGAACGTAATCCCGGAGCTGATGACCCGGTATGAATCAGGTATTTTCTATATCAAAACAAGCTGCCCGCACATTGCGGGCAGCTTGTTTTGATATAGGCTCTTGTTATTTGAGTCAGAGGGTGTGGCGGGTGTAGCTGCGGTAGGTGTCGTGCTCGATCTTGTCTTGGGGTTCCTGGAGTGGGGTAGTGTGGTCGAGGTTGTAGCTGAGGTATTTGATGGTCATGCCGCGCGACAGCCATTGACGCTCGTAGTGGGTCTTGATGTCAAGGATGTCTGATACCGGGAAGTCGCTGTTATACAGGTCGGCTGTGTCGGTTATCTTGTTGAGGCGGTTGAGGTCGACCATGAGTCGGGTGTAGGTGTACAGGAAGGGGCTGTCGGTCTTGAGATGCACCGTGCCGCCGTCGACGAGCACCTTGCGGTAGGTGTTGTTCATGCGCGTGCCGGTGAGGCGTTTGTTCACCTTTTTCATCTGGGGGTCGGGGAATGTAATCCATATCTCAGACACCTCGCCGGGGGCAAAAAACGACTCGAGCAGTTCGATCGACGTGCGCACGAAGGCTACGTTGGGCAGCTCCGAGCGGTGGGCGTCGCTCGCGCCGGTGTACATGCGCGCGCCCTTGATGTCGATGCCGATGAAATTCTTGTCGGGGAAACGTCGGGCCAGCCCTACAGTGTATTCGCCCTTGCCACACCCGAGCTCAAGGACGATAGGGTTATCGTTCTTGAAAAACTCGCGGTGCCAGGCGCCTTTGAGCGGGAACGGCTCGTTCTGAAGGCGTGCGAACGGGTACTGGAACACGAGAGGGATTTGCTCCATCTCGGCAAACTTGCGCAGTTTGTTCTTTCCCATCTTATTAATACTTGTCTGAGTCAATGTGATTGGCGGCGGCCAGTGTGCGTGCATTCTCAATCTTCTCGGCCACCACGGCGTCAAGGACGGCGATGGTGGTGAGGTTGATGATGTCGCGCACAGGGCTGTCGACGTTGATGAAGTGGACGGGTTTGTTAAGACCTATCTGGATCGGGCCTATAGCCTCACATCCGCCGTTCTGCAGCAGCATGCGGTAGGCTGTGGTGGCGGCGCTCAGGTTGGGGAATATGATGGTGTTGACGTCGCGTCCCTTGAGGCGTGTGAACGGGTAGTTCTTGTCGCGTAGCTCTTTGTTGAACACATAGTTGAGCTGCATCTCGCCGTCGATGGCGAGGCCGGGGTACATATCCTGCAGGCGTGCCACGACATTGTGCACCATGCGGCTCTCGGCGGTGTTGCTTGAGCCGAAGTTGCTGTAAGATACCATCGCCATCACGGGGTCGCAGGCAAAGTATTCGACGCCGAGGCGTGTCAGGCGCGCGATGTCAAACAGCGTCTCCTCGTCGGTGCTCTGGTTGGCCATCGTGTCAGACATGAAGAAGGTACCCTGCTTGGTGTCCATGATGTGCATGGTGGCGAAGTGTTTGAATCCGGGCTTGATGCCTACCACGTCGAGGGCGATGTTCACCGGGGCCTGGCTGTCGGAGTATGTGCCGGCTATCACGGCGTCGGCCTCGTGCTCGTTGACCATCATCATGCCGAAGTGGTAGCGGTCGAACATGCGCTCCTTGGCCTCGGGGTAGGTGATGCCACGGCGGGCCGCACGCTCGGCGAGCTTAGACGCGTAACGTTTGCGGCGGTCTGACTCGCGGTCGTGACGCAGGTTGACTATTTCGATGCCCTCGAGCGACACGCCGAGACGCTTGGCGCGCTTCTCGATCATCTCCTCGTTGCCGAGCAGGATGGGATAGCAGATGCCGGCTTTGTAGGCCGACACGGCTGCACGCAGCATCGAGTCGGTGTTACCCTCGGTGAATACCACGCGCTTGGGTGTCTGCTTGGCAACCTCGGTAATCTGGCGCATGGTCTTGCTGTCGTTGCCCATGAGGGCCTTGAGTTTCACTTCATATTCATTCCAGTCGGTGATGGGGCGGCGTGCCACACCGCTCTCCATCGCTCCGCGTGCCACAGCAGGGGCTACAGTGAGCAGCAGGCGCGGGTCGAGGGGCTTGGGCAGGATGTAGTCGCGGCCGAAGTGCAGGTTGGTCATGCCATAGGCGGTATTGACAACCGAGGGCACGGGCTTCTTGGCGAGCTGTGCGATGGCTTTGACGGCTGCCAGTTTCATCTCCTCGTTGATTACCGACGCGCCACAGTCGAGCGCGCCGCGGAATATGTAGGGGAAGCCGAGCACATTGTTAATCTGGTTGGGGTAGTCCGAGCGGCCGGTGGCGAAGATGAGGTCGGGGCGCGATGCCATTGCCACGTCGTAGGCAATCTCGGGGTCGGGATTGGCGAGCGCGAACACGATGGGGCGCTCGGCCATAGACTGAAGCATCTCGGGGGTGACGACGTCCTTGACCGACAGGCCCAGGAACACGTCGGCATCAACCATAGCCTCGGCGAGCGTGGTGATGTCACGGTCGGTGGCAAACTCGCGTTTCTGCTCGTTGAGGCCTTCGCGGCGCGTGGTGATGACACCCTTGCTGTCACACATCACCACATTCTCGGGCTTGATACCCAGGGCGATGTACAGGCGGGTGCATGACACGGCGGCGGCGCCGGCACCGTTGACCACCAGACGCACATCCTCTATCTTCTTATTCTGCAGCTCGAGGGCGTTGAGCAATCCGGCTGCCGATATTATGGCCGTGCCGTGCTGGTCGTCGTGCATGATGGGTATGTCACACTCTTCTTTGAGACGGCGCTCTATCTCGAAGCACTCGGGCGCCTTGATATCCTCGAGGTTGATGCCTCCGAACGTGGGAGCCAACGCCTTGACGATGGCGATGAATTTGTCGGGGTCTTTCTCGTCGACCTCGATATCAAAACAGTCGAGACCGGCGAATATTTTAAACAGCAGTGCCTTGCCTTCCATGACGGGCTTTCCGGCCAGGGCGCCTATGTCACCGAGTCCCAGCACGGCCGTGCCGTTGGAGATAACCGCTACGAGATTGCCTTTGTCGGTGTATTTGTACACATCGGCCGGGTTATCCTTGATTTCAAGGCAGGGAAATGCCACTCCGGGTGAGTAGGCCAGCGCCAGATCCTGTTGTGAGGAGTAAGGCTTGGTCGGAATTACCTCTATTTTACCGGGCACAGGATACTGATGGTAGTCGAGTGCCAATTTTTTTAGGTTCTTTGTCATGGTGTATGATGAAATGAATATGAATTGTCGTGTCGGTACCTTTGAAACTTAGACATGTCGCGTGGTTAAACGGCATGCCATGCAATAAGCATAACAAAATTACATCTTTTTTGTTAAATAAAGTAATGCGGCACCGATTTTTAGGCCTCGTTTGAAAATATTTTTGTAATTTCGCTCCCTGTTAAATCATCATGACACAGCTAAGCGACATACAAGCAACGATAGCACCCGAGCTGCGCGCTCTCAATGAACGCATTTCATCACGCCTTCACACGTCAAACGCGCTGATGAACAGTGTTATCGAAAATTATCTCAAGGTCAAGGGCAAGCAGATACGTCCCATCCTCGTGATGCTGGCGGCGCGCCTGCTTGGCAGTGTCAACGAGCGCACGCTCGCCTCGGCCTCGGCCGTCGAGCTGCTTCACAATGCCTCGCTTATACACGATGATGTTGTCGATGATACCAAGACACGCCGCGGCGTGGCTACAATCAACGGCATCTGGGACAACCACATTGCCGTGCTCGTGGGCGACTATTTCGTGTCGATGGCCCTCCAGGAGGCTATCTCGACCGGCGACCACCGTGCCATCGCCTGTATAGCCAATCTTGGCAAGCTGCTGTCGCTCGGCGAGATCGACCAGATTTACAACGCGCGTTTCCATCAGCTCACCGAGGATGCCTATTTCGGCGTCATCAACCGCAAGACCGCCTCGCTCTTCGTGGCCTGTGTCGAGATGGGCGCATACGCCGTCGATGCCGACGCCGAGTCACTGCGTCACCTCTCGCGCTTTGCCGAGCTGCTCGGCCTCTGCTTCCAGATCAAGGATGACATCTTTGACTACTTTGATGACGAGCTCATAGGCAAGCCCACCGGCAACGACCTGCGCGAAGGCAAGATTACCCTGCCGTTGCTTCACGTGCTGCTCGCCGAGCCCGACGAGTCGGCCCCGATGGTGCAGTTGTCGCGCAAAGAGCAGCTCACCGATGCCGAGATACTCGAGCTCATAGAGTATGCCAAGGCCGGCGGCGGTATAGAGTATGCCTATGACCGCATGGAACAACTCTACCGCGAGTCACTGCCCGAGCTCGAATACTTCCCTGCCGGGCCCGACCGCGACGCCTTCGACGCCCTCTTCCGCTACGTCATCTCGCGTAACAAATAATATGGATCAGAAGAAACTATTTCTGCTCGACGCCTATGCGCTGATATACCGCGCATACTATGCCCTGATACGGGCTCCGCGCGTCACTTCCAAGGGTTTGAACACGTCGGCCATATTCGGCTTCTGCAACACGCTCGATGAGATTTTGCGCAAGGAGAATCCGAGCCACATCGCCGTGTGCTTTGACCCGCCCCACGGCATTACATTCCGCCACGAGGCCTATCCCGAGTATAAAGCCCAGCGCGAGGCCCAGCCCGAGGATATCACCAGGTCGGTACCTTATATAAAGCGTATAATCGAGGCCTACAACATCCCCGTCATCGAGGTGCCGGGGTTCGAGGCCGACGACGTCATAGGCACTCTTGCCAAGCAAGCCGAGCGCGAGGGGTACACCACCTATATGATGACGCCCGACAAGGACTACGGTCAGCTCGTGACCGACCGGATACTCATGTACCGCCCTGCCTCAAAGGGGCGCGAGTATGAGATACGCGGCCCGCGCGAAGTGTGTGAGCGCTACGGCATCAGCAACACGCTACAGGTCATCGACCTGCTGGCACTCGAGGGCGACGCGAGCGACAACATTCCCGGCTGCCCGGGAGTAGGCGAGAAAACCGCGTCGAAGCTCATAGCCGAGTGGGGCTCGGTCGAGAACCTCATAGACCATGTGGCCGACCTCAAGGGCGCTTTGCAACGCAAGGTGGCCGATAACGCCGAGCAGATAAAATTCTCCAAATTTCTCGCCACCATCAAGACCGACGTGCCCGTCGATGTGACCATCGACTCGCTCGAGCGCCGTCCCGAGAACGTCGACGCGCTGCGCGACCTCTACCGCGAGCTCGAGTTCAAGAGCTTCATGTCGCGCCTCGGCACGTCAGCGGCAGTTTCCGAACCGTCAGCTCCCAAGCCGGCTGACAATGGGATGGGTTCATTGTTTGATATCCCCGGCGAGGAGACCGCCACGCCAGGCGCGGTGAACGCCATTGCCGTGACGGGCGTGACGATTGATACCGTCTCAGATATCGCCGAGGTGGGACGACTCGTCGCCGAGTGGGCCAAGCAGCCTGCAGGCCTGTCGGTTCATGCCGACGGCCCCGAGGCCATGAGTGCCGTCGTGCGTGGCATTGCACTGTCAACCTCCACCGAGCGGGCGACCTACATTCCGTTGCCCGATGACCCGGAACAACGCGGCGAGTTGCTGTCGGTGCTCGAGCCGCTGTTCACGTCGGCCGAGACCCGCATCGTGAGCCTTGACATCAAGCGCGACATGCTGCTGTTGCGCCGCTTGGGCATTGACTTGACCGCCCGTTATGACGACGTGGCGATTGCCCACTACCTCATCGAGCCCGAGAAACGTCACCGCCTGAGCGACCTGGCCATGCAATATCTCGGCTACATGACAGCCGACTATGCCAACGACAATGCCGCGCGCCGAGTGAACATGCCTCTGACGACTGTCAACGTAGGCGAACAGGCGGCACTCGTGCTCCCCATCTTTGATATTCTCAGCCGCCAGCTCGCCGAGCAGGGGCTCGAGAGCCTATATCACGACATCGAGCTGCCGATGGCGTGTGTGCTCGCCGACATGGAGTGGACCGGCGTGCGCATCGACACCGCCGAGCTCAACCGCATGTCGGTCGAACTGACCAAACAGGTGTCGGCTCTCGAGCAGCAGGTCTATGAACTCGCCGGCAAGCAGTTCAACATATCGTCGCCGATGCAGGTGGGCGAGGTGCTGTTTGAGGACTTGCAGATTGACCCCAGAGCCAAGCGCACCAAGCGCGGAGCCTACTCAACGACCGAGGAAATTCTCGAGAAATACCGCTCGGCCCATCCTATCGTGGGTCTGATACTCGAGATACGCGGCCTGCGCAAGCTGCTCGCCACATATATAAATGCGCTCCCTGAGCTCATCAACCGCTCGACAGGCAAGATACACACCACCTACAACCAGACGGTGACCGCCACCGGGCGCCTGTCATCGGCCAATCCAAATCTGCAGAACATACCGATACGCACCGACCTGGGCCGCGAGATACGCCGCGCGTTCATTCCCGACGAGGGCGACCTGATGCTGTCGGCCGACTACTCGCAGATAGAACTGCGCCTCATGGCCGACATGAGCGGCGACCCCGACATGCTCGAGGCCTTCCACTCGGGTGCCGACATACACCGTGCCACCGCCGCGCGCATCTACCACAAGGCGTTTGACGATGTGACCGACACTGAGCGCCGCCACGCCAAGACGGCCAATTTCGGCATCATATACGGCATCTCGGCATTCGGACTCAGCGAGCGGCTCGGTATTCCGCGTGCCGAAGCCAAGATGTTGATTGACGGCTACTTCGCCACCTATCCGCACATCAGGGAGTATATCGACGACTGCATCGCCAAGGCTCAGGCGCAGGGCTACGTGACGACAGTGATGGGCCGCAAGCGCATGCTGCCCGATATCAATTCACGCAACGCCGTGGTGCGCGGATATGCCGAGCGCAATGCCGTCAACGCGCCGCTGCAGGGCTCGGCGGCCGACATCATCAAGCGCGCCATGATCGATATTCACCGCGCCATCAAGCGTGAGGGGCTCAAATCGACCATGATACTGCAGGTGCATGACGAGCTTGTGTTCAACGTCAAGCCCGACGAGCTGCCACGACTGCAACGGCTCGTGACCGAACTGATGGAGAACGCCTATCACGGCCGCGTGAGGCTCGAGGTGTCATCGGGCGTCGCCTCCAACTGGCTCGAAGCCCACTGATTGACTTAGATTTACATATAAAAACGTTGACCCGTCTAAACACTTAGTCGGGTCAATGTGTTTTAATGACAAACGAAATTGAATAACCTTTAAAACTAAAAAACTATGGATAACTTTGACGAAATTATCAAAAGCAATACTCCCACATTGGTCGACTTCTTTGCCACATGGTGTGGCCCGTGCAAGATGCAGGCTCCCATTCTGGAGCAAGTGAAGGAGAAAGTAGGCGACAAAGCCACTATCCTGAAGGTCGACATCGACCGCAACCAGGAGCTGGCCCAGCGTTATCGCGTGCAGTCGGTACCTACACTGATATTGTTTAAAAACGGTGAGCCGGTGTGGCGCACTGTAGGTGTTCAGCAGGCCGACCTGCTCGAGAGCAAGATCTACGACCACCAGTACACCAAAAGCGACGAAATGTAATATTGAAGCGTAGATAGTAAATAAAAAGGTGGCCCCGCAGCCGGTATCAAGCGATACCAATGGCTGCGGGGCCTTTATCTTGGTTGGAAACCCGATTTACTGCTGGGGAGGACGGTAGAACATCAGGGTCGAGAAACCGGTCTGGTCAAAGCCACCCGAGTTGGGGCCATAGTGACCGCCACCGCCGTCGGGACGCATCTCGTTCATCAGGGCCTCGGTATATACAGCCTTACGACCTACTTTGTTACAGTAACCTACCCAAATGTCCCAGCCCGGACGTACACATCCGCGACCGTCAGATGAAATATGTGTCATAGTCCCGTGGTCGCCAAAAGTATAAGTGGTGAACGGCAGTGAATTTTCTGAGAACATAAATGAAACTCCGTTACCGCCGGTGGTTGCATTGTATTTAGCGATATACTCGGCCATCGCTACCGCACGGTAGTCATCATAAGCAAAGAGGTCTTCTCCGATGTTGTAAGCCATCTGACAAAAAATGCCCATCAATGCGGCACACAGGGTAGCGTGACCCTGGTCTCGGCCAGATTCGTTACACTGGCCCAGTTTGATACCTGTACCATCGGGATCATCATATACATAGGGGATTGCATTCAAATGTTTACCTGAACCAAGACCGCGTTCGGTCATGTAGTGCATGGTGGCCTCGTTGATTATATCCTGATTGTCATCGAGCACGCCTATCGAGATGCATGCAGTCATACTTGCCAAGTCCCAGTTGAGCCAGTAGTGATTACCGCTCTTTGTTTTGATGAAACGTGAAGCTTCGGGATAATAATATTCTTTAAGCCAATCGACAAACTGTCTGAAACCTGCGGTTTTGTCCCAATCTTTATAGTTGCGTATCAGCTCGGCGGCGTTAGCTATCTGGTAGATCTGGATGAGGATAAGGAACTCGTTAGAGTCAATAAGTTCGCCTTTCAGGCGGTCTTTGGTACCGTAGATCATACCCTTGTTGACGGTAGCCCAGTTCTCACAAATGTTACGAACAGCCTCTGCACAATCAGCATCATCTGACAAGACATATCTTAATGCGAGCTGGTAGGCAGCGGCAGCGTCGCGCATGAGGTTACCGCATGAACTTTGAACGCCCGGGAACCATTTATCCTCAACACCATATTGAGTCCAGCGGCCACCGCCGTCGGCCCAGTTTGTTGCGTCGAGACGTGCGATATAAGGCAGAGCCGTGGGCTTATATGTAGGCTGGGCATAACTGTTGGTGATGAGTTTCTGGTAGGCTTCGGCCCAGGGTGATTCACTCAGATGAGCCTTGACATAGTTGATGTCATCCTGTGAGTGCATGAGACAGGGGTGGTTGAGGGTGTAAACCTTAGGCTTTTCAATGCTCTCCCACGAGTCGATGTCTTCGTAGCCGTCCTCGATTTCGGTGCATGCAGCCGACGAGAAGAGTGCTACAGTCGAGAAAAGATATAGAATTGATTTTTTCATTGTCTATGGGTTTTATTGGTTGGCTCGGGCGGCTTGTGACGGCCGCCCGGGCCGGTTTTAGATAATCTTAGTTGCCTGCTGCGATCTCGGCCTCGACAAATGCCTTGGCGTCGTCGGCTGTCTTGAAGGTGCGTATCCACTTAACGTCATAGTAGGCCTCGTTGACGCCTGAGTAACGGTCGTTGGGGATATCGGCTATCTTGAGGTTGAAGATGCGCATCTCGGTATAGGCGTTGCTGTACTTATCGGCAGCAGCCCAAATGTAGAGGGCCGAGCCGTCGGACAGGTCGGTGCGTGTGGGACGCAGGTTGTTGGAGTTGGTGCCTGAGATGGCATCGACGGCGTCCATGTTGGCGTTACCGCCCGAGGGGAGGTGGAAGATGCGGGCTGCCAGCACTTTGTAGGTGCTCCAGTCGAAGGGCAGAGTGTTGGTGGCGCTGATGCCGGTGTACTTGAGGTCGTTACGCCACTTGCCCGAACCGGCGTCGTTGAACTGGGCGTGCAGGCCAAAGTCGGTGTATGACACGTTGTCACAGCTCCAGCCGCCCCAACCGAAGTTGGCGTCCCAGATGTACCAGCCGCTCTCGACAGTGACAGTTACCATTGCCATCTTGCCCGAGGGAGCGGTGGCGGTGATGGTGGCTGTGCCCCAGCCTTTGAGTGTGAGAACGCCGCGCTTGACGTCGACAACAGTCGGGTCGCTCGACTCCCAGGTTACCGAGCCGATGGTGGCGCCGGTGGGATAGTAGGTGACGTCGAGTTTGTATGAGCCCTGGGTTATGCACAGGGGCTCGCTGATGGGTGCGATCTCCATCTCCTCGACCTCCTGCATCTTGTAGACGTGGAACTTGTAGTCGCCGGCCACGTTAGAGTGGTCGTGGGTGTGACAGCGTATGTGGGCATCGCCCTCTTTGAGACACAGCACCTTGCCGTTCTCGTCGACGGTGGCAACCTCGGGGGTGAGGCTGGTCCAGGTGACATAGTTATAGGTGTGGTCGGCGGGCAGAATCTCGTTGGCGAGCTGAATCTCGTCGGTCTCGTAGTAGTAGCCCTCTTCGCTCGGCTCGGTCTTGGCCGTGAGCACAACCTCCTCGGCCTTGATTACTTTCTCGATGACCTTGACGAGAACCGAGGCGTTGGCGCCGAAGCCAAGCTCGGGAACAGCGCTGATGTAGGTCTCGCCCACTTTGACGGCGCTGATTTTACCTGTCGGGTCGACGGTGGCAACCGAGGGGTCGCTCGACGAGAATATGATTGTCTTGTTGGTGGCCAGCTCGGGGCCGACGGTGTAGACGAGTGTCGAGTCCATGCCGACGCCGAGGGGGAGCTCTTCGCTCACTTTGAATGTGATCTCGGTGGTGGGGAACGCCTCGGGGTAGTCGGTAGTGAGCAGTTTCTCCTTCTCACAGCCGGTGAGGGCGACGAGCGCCATGCCCGATGCGGCCAGTATGTTGATATATTGTTTCATTGCTTTATACTTTTTTTCGTGTCAACTGTTCATTATTTCCAGCCGGGGTTCTGTTTGAGCTGGGGATTGAGCTGAAGCTGGTCGATGGGCAGCGGGTAGAGGTCGTTTTTCTCCTCCCACTGGCGGTTGTCCTCATAGATGATGCAGCCGTCGTTGTCGAGGGGATAGGTGTTGGTGCCGCCCTTGGTGGCATACTCGGTGCCGGTCCACTTGACGCCCAGGAAAGGTTTGGGCATCTCGGTCTTGGCCTCGTTCCAGCGTTTGAGATCGTCGAGACGGAAGCCCTCGTTGTAGAACTCGACCGTGCGCTCGCGGCGTATCTCCGTGCGCATGCTCAGGCCGTTGTCGCTGACGAGTTTGTTAGAGAGCTTGGGCATCTCGCTGTTGACGCGGGTGCGGACGAGATTGAGCGACAGGTCGAGGTCGTCGTCGGTGATGGCGCCGTCGCGCTCATAAACAGCCTCGGCATAGGTGAGAAGCACCTCGGCATAGCGTATGATGGGATAGTCATAGCTCTCGTAGCCTGAGGTCACTTGGTGCTCGGCAGCCCACTTGTTATTGTAGTAGCGGGTGTAGCCGCCGGGGCTGAACGATGCGTCGGCACAGTGAGCCAGGTCGGCTTCCTCGCCGAGCCAGTCGACACGGCAACCCTGCTCGGTGTTGTTCCAGAATGCGTCGCCGGGGCGTGAAATCTGCTGGTGCATGCGGTTGTCGCGGTTGGTCCACTCGCTGATGCGCTTGTCATAGCCCTGGAACACCTTTGACTTCTCGATGGGCAGTCCGTCCTGGCAGAGGTACATCTGAGCCATCTTGCGTGACACGATCTGGGCGTTGTTGAGACACTCGACGGTGAGGTTCTTGCCGTGACGGCTGAGCTCGGGGTCGTAGTGGCGCACGAAGATATACTCGGTGTTGTCTTTCTTGGTCAGGCCCATAGGGTTGCTCTTGTTGGCATCCTCGAGCAGGAACATGTATTTGTAAGACTTGATACCCAGGCCGGCGTTGTAGAAGAGGCTGAAGGCGCCGCCGTCGATGACGGCTTTGGCTGCCTTGGCCGACTCGTCGAGCAGTGTGCGGGCGTCGGTCTCGTTGCCGCGGAACTTCTGCCATGTGCCTTCGCGCAGGGCTATGCGTGCCAGCATGGCGTTGGCTGCCTCGGCACAAACGTCGCCCTCGTCAATGTCGCCGGCACCTTTGAGCAGCTCGGCGGCTTTCTTGAAGTCTTCGATCGCAAACTTGATGACGTCGACACGGTTGTTGCGGGGAGCAAACAGGAGGGGGTCGTCGGTGTCGAGCACGTGGTCGACGATGATGGCGTCGCCATACATGCGCACGAGCTCAGAGTGGCAGTAGCCGCGGAAGAAGTAGGCCATGCCGAGGGCGTGGGCTATGTCGGCGGGGCGGCTGTAGCCGGCAGCGTGGTCGATGAGCATGTTGCAGCGGCGTATGCGGTTGTAGTTGTTGCTGTAGTAGCCGTCGCTGGTGGGGATGACGTTGGTGCCGTTTGACACGGTGTTGCGGCCGCCCTTGTCCTGGATGAGGTCAGAGCGTTTGTCGCTCATGATGCCGTCATAGACGATGTCATTGAAGCTCAGTGTCCAGCCATACATCTGATTGGCGAACAACTGGAAATCCTCGGGTGTGTTCCACATGTCGGGCTCGGCCAGCTGCTCCTTGGGGTCAAGCTCCAGACACGATGTCGCTGTCAGGGCTATCGCCGCTATCGATAGGGTTTTGAATATCTTGTTCATGGTTATTGTTCTTCGAGATTATTAGAAAGAAATGTTGGCTCCGAAGGTCACGTTACGCAAGAAGGGGTAACGGCGGGCGTTGCTGACGCGGTTGGATGCCTCGGGATCCCAGCCGTCGTTGATCTTGCTCCACTCCCACAGGTCGGTGCCGGTGACATAGAAGCGCACGTTAGAGAGTACGCGGGTCTTGGCGAGCAGGTTGGCGGGGAGGGTGTAGCCCAGGGTAACGTTCTTGAGGCGGATGTATGAGCCGTCCTCGACGCTCCACGACGAGCACTGGTAGTTGTAGTTGTTGATCTCGCCCTGGTTGGTGAGTGTAGGATACTTGCCGTTGGGATTATCCTCGCTCCACAGGTTGCCTACCCAGTGGTTGGTCGAGTTCATGTAGACGGCACGCATAGGTACACGCCAGATGTCGGCGTTGCCGTTGCCGTCCATACGCCATACGGTGCGCTTGGCGGCGCCCTGGAACACGATGCTTACGTCAAAGCCGTTCCACTCAAAGCCGGCGTTCATAGAGAACTGAATCTTGGGATCGTTGGTGCCGAGATAGACGAGGTCTTTCTCGTCGAGGCAATTGTCGCCGTTGACGTCCTCGAAGATGTTGTCGCCGACGCGCACGAGGTTAATATTACCGTTGCCCACGTAGTTGCCGACATAGCGGTCTTTGTACTTCTGAAGCTGCTCCTCGTTCTGAATCTTGCCGGCATACTTGAAGCCGAAGATTGAGTTCAAGGGATAACCCTCGCGGTCGCTGCGCTGGCCCGAGAGGATGGCGCCCGAACCGCCGTTGTCAACGAGCTCGTTGTCGGCATAGGTGTAGGTGGCGCCTACATAGTAGTTGACTTTGCCTACGCGGTCGCGCCATGTGATCTGACCTTCATAACCCCAGGCTTTGAACTTACCGCGGTTGCCCGTGGGCGCTGCGTCGCCGAGGATGCCGGGATAGAGCACGTCGATGAGCATGTTGTTGGTGCGTTTCCAGAAGTACTCGACGGTGCCCGACAGGCGGTTGTTGAAGAAGCCGAAGTCGGCGCCGAGGTTATAGTTGTGGACGCGTTCCCAGGTGCGGTCGTTTGACACGAGCTTGCCGTTGGTGTTGATGGTCGACACCTTGTCGTTGCCGACGAGCGCGCCGCTGTTGCCCGAGTAGTTGTAGAGGGCCACGCCGCTGTAACGGTCGATACCGCTCTGGTTACCGACGTTACCGTATGATGCACGTATCTTGAGCTCGTTGAGCCAGCTGCGGGTGGATTTCATGAAGCTCTCCTCGGTGAGACGCCAGCCGGCCGATACGCCCCAGAAGGCTGCCCAGCGGTTATCCTTGCTGAATTTTGACGAGCCGTCATAACGGGCCTGTGCCTCGAGCAGATATTTTGACTTGTAGTCGTAGTTGGCACGGCCGTAGTAGGACATGATAGCCTCCTGCCAGTTGTTGCCGCCGGTGGTGATCTGGCCCGAGCCGTTGATTACCTCGAGGGCCGACTGGATGTCCTTGGCAGTGGTGGTTACATATTTGTACTCCTTGAGGTTGTACTGCCAACCGGCCATGAGCTTGAGGTTGTGGGTGTTGTTGAACGTGCGGTTCCAGTCAAAGTAGAGCTGGGCCGAGTAGAAGTCGGTCTTGCCGCTCGACTTGGTGTAGTAGCTGTCGGCCTGTTTGGGGCTTGTGAGCACTTTCTTGTCACCCTTGTAGTTGTAGAAGTCGATGGGCACTGACTTGGTGTCGCGGTTGGCGCTCGATGTGTTGTAGCCGAGCACGAGGTGGGCTACCAGGGTGTCCCATATCTTATATGAGAAGTTCTCGCTGATGTTGATGGCCGAGACGTTGAGCTTGTTGTCGCCGCCGAGCTCGGCAAACCAGTTGGGTGTAGTCCATGTGCCCCAGCCATAGGGTGTGCCCTTGATTGTCGACGAGGGCATGCCGGGCTGCTGTGAGCTGGTGTTGAGGGCCGAGCCGATCTGGGTCGGAGCAACCTGATCCTGACGGTTGTAGCCGATTACCGACTCGAGGTGCAGGCGGTCGGTGAGGTCGAACGAGTTGCTCAGGCGGAAGTTGTAACGGTTATTGTTGTTGTGACCCCATTTGAGGTTAGAGTCGTCGTACATGTATCCGAACGACATGCGGAACGTGGCGCCCTGCTTGCCGCCCGAGATGGCGAGCTCGTGCTGGGTCGACGCTGCGTTGCCCCACATGATCTTGTGCCAGTCGGTGTCGAAGAAGCAGAGGTCGTAGGTGTCGCTGAACGCGCCGCCGAAGGGGTTGCCCGAGTCCTCCCAGTCGATGTACTGGTTGCGGTACATCTTGGCGAGCATGGCATAGCGCAGCCAGGTGTCGTCCATGCCATAGCCGTCGTTGGTGCGGGCCATGTAGACGGCGTCGCTCCACTCGTCGAGACTCATGAGGTGGGGCACCAGGCCGATGTATTTGGCGGTAACCGAGCCCGAGTAGTCGACGCGCACCTTGTTGTCCTTGGCCTTCTTGGTGGTCACGAGTACAACACCGCCGGCAGCCTTAGAACCGTAGATTGAGGCGGCGGCGTCCTTGAGGAAGTTGATTGATTCGATATCGGACGGGTTGAGGAGTCGCAGCTCGTTGACGCTCTCATACTCGATGCCGTCGATGATGATGAGCGGCTCGCTCGAGTTCTTTGACACGGCGCCACGCAGGGTCATGCCCCACGACTCGTCGCCGGGAGCCGAGCTCTGACGGGTGATGATGACACCGGGTACCTGACCCTGGAGTGCCTGCACGGGGCTCGAGAGGGTACCTTTGTTTTCAAGTTGTTTGGCACCGACGGCGGTGACGGCGCCGGTCATTGTTGCTTTCTTTTGTGTACCGTAACCAACGACAACCACCTCGTCGAGCATCTCTGAGTTCTCCTCGAGAGTGATGTCGATGTGCGAGCGTCCGTCGATGGCTACTTCCTGAGGTTTGAAACCGATGTAGGTCACAACCAGTGCTGTGCCTTGCACATTGTTTAATGTAAAGTTACCGTCAAAGTCGGTAGCCACGGCTTGGCTTGTGCCTTTGACTGTAACGGTAGCGCCGATGAGCGGTTCGCCGGTGTTGTCACACACGGTTCCCGATACGGTGGTACCGACTGTTGCCTCGGCTGCGGCGACCGCTGCCGGGGCTGCGTAGGCGGCGGGTATTCCGCCGGCCAGTGCGGCGGCAGCCAGCAGGGCTGAAGCCGACACGCGCGTGAGCCTTTTTCCTTTTGTAGTCAGGTTCATGTAATTAATGTATTGGTTAGATTTTATAGGTGTTAGATTCTCTTAGATGCAGGCGGCAACGGCCTGACGCACTTGGCGTACGCCCATGTAGTAGTGGTTTTCGACCGTGCGTACCGACATGCCGAGGCGTTCTGAAATCTCCTTGGCGCTAAGCTCTTCAAAGCGCTTGAGCCTGTAGACCTTGGCGCGCTGGGCCGGGAGTGCATCGATACATTTCTTCTCGATGAGTTCCAGATCGCGGTATGTGACGGTCTGCTCGGTGGTCTCTTCGGCTACCGGGGCATAGTCGTGCATGTATCGGTCGAACTCGTTGCGCACGTAGTAGTGGCGCAGGTAGTCGTTGACCTTGTTGCGGGCGATGGTGAAGATGAAGTTCTCCATGGCTTCTTCATAAATGAGCTGTGAGTATTCGAGCATGCGCAGGAACACTTCCTGAGTGAGATCACGGGCAGCCTCTTCATCATTTATGCGGTAATTGATGTAGCCGGCTACGCGGTCACGGTAGGTTTCGTAGGCCTGGGCTATCAGCTCGTCGGTTGACTTCATAATCGGGTAGGTGATGTTGTTGATTTAAGGATTTTGTTGAGTATCGGGTGCCTGAGTGTTGTCTCAGGCTTCCGATTGCAAATTTATATTGTCTCAAAATTCCTGTCAATAGTTTCGTCGACCCGTGTTGTGTCAACCAATTATTTGATAGTGTAAAGTGTGTTTAATTACATTGAAAATCAGTTTTCTAATAAATCGAGACAAGTTGTCTCAAATAATTATATGATACATAATTTGCATTGACGGCGGGGTTAATCCATGAGCGGATCATCGCCCTCGCTGCCTGCCGGATATTCTGGCAGGGCGGGTCGGACGGCAGGTTTTGCCGGTGTGGGTTTGGGGGTTTGGGGTGCGTTTTTAGTCGCATTTTGGGGTGTGTTTGTTGTGGTAGGTTTAGGTGTGTCAGTAGTAGGTGAGGGTGTAGCCGGGGCCGGGGTAGGAGCTGTCGTGGCGGGCTCGGCAACGGGCTCGCTGACGGGTTTGCTGACGGGGTCTGCGATTGGCTCTGCAACTGGTTCGGCAACGGGCTCGGCAGGCTGTTCCGGGTCGGTTGCCGCGTCGGTCTCCGTCTCGGGCATGGCGGGTGATTCTTCGG